>JAJZXK010000084.1 GCA_021806565.1 Bacillota bacterium
GCCCGCAGTCGCGTGACGATAGGGGGTTCGTCCGGTCGCGGTAGAACATGAAGAAGGCCCTCGCAGCGGCGGGCAAGGTCTTCCGCTTTGGCTGCGATGTCGGCGAAGTCGATCGTTCCTTGCATCGCGTTGGCCCCCCATCTCCGAAGCGACTGTTCCTTGCATGCCTGTAACATTGCCTTGGCAGGTTGCAGATTATGAGTGCGTGTAGCAGGGTTCGGTGCCCCCTTTTTGGGATCAAGCGGGCGAGAGCCCAGTTGGGATGCGCGTCGCCTGGGCACGCAGCCGCTGTGGTTGATGGCGAAAGAACGTTTCCCAGACGTGGGCGCGTTGGGACGGGTCTTGTCGTCCAGGAGGACGTCTCGCCGCTGTCGATGAGTGGTGCCCGGTGCCCCGGACCTTCGCCGTCTCGCCTCAGTTCCTATCCGGCCTCAGTCAATTCCAGCAAAACACTATCCGGCACCCGCCACCAATTCCGGCGTCAACACGCAGGTAGCCACCCGTGGGCGCGCACGTGTGCTGAAGAGCGGCCGGGCCAACATGGGCTCGACGCGGATCGTCTCGGCCAGACGCGGATGGGGATGAGGATCACCTCGCTGGGGCCGATGGCACACTGTCTCCGCGCACGTCCTCTGTTGCTGCGCCACGAGGGTACCCGCAACCCCGCGCCTGCCTGGGGAGCGCTGAAAGAGGGCCCGCCGAGGTGCCGCCGGTGGCGGGCGACCTCGGTGACAAGCGGGATGAGTTCGAAACTGATCGCAGAAGGCGGAGGCCTTCCCCTCGGCCATGTGCGGACTACGTTCTGAAGGGGATGCCACCGATCGCTTGTGATCCTCCTCAAGATCTTGGCGGCTTGCCTGCGGGATGCCCACCGGCGACGGACCATGCTGAATGTGCGAAGCACGAGCGGTCCCGCAGGCAGTCCGATGCCCCGGGACAATAGCTTCAAATGATGATGGAGATGATCAATATCGATCATGCTTGCGCACCAAACAGTCATTCGGAGTCGGTCGGGCGAAAGCGATCCACGAGCAGAGTAGAACGCTTGGCGCAGATTGCTGCTCTGTTGCGGGAGAACCGATACCTCTCCGTTGAGTTGTTGGCGCGGCGCATGGGCGTCTCGCCGGTGACGATCCGTCGGGATCTCGGCGGCCTCGCCCGGCAGGGGGTCGCAACACGGGTGCACGGCGGTCTCATGGCTAACGATGTGCCGCCAGACGATGCGTCGTTCGCGTCCCGCTACCGCCAGCAAGCGGACGAGAAGGGGGCTATCGCTCGCCGCGCCGCGGCCCATGTCCGCGATGGGAACACCGTCGCACTCGATGTAGGGAGCACGGCCGTATACCTCGCGCGCGAACTGGCCGCGCGCCGCGTTACGGTAGTCACCAACAGCCTGAGAGCGGCCCAGACCCTCGCGGACGGTCGGGCCACGCTCGTTGTCGTCGGCGGGTATCTCCGGCCGGGCGAGCACTCCCTCCTGGGGCCGGAGGCCATTTCGGTGATCCAGAAATTCCGCTTCGACACATTCTTTCTCGGCGCTGGCGGCGCCAGTCCCCGGGGTGTAACCGATCACAGCGTCGAAGAAGTGGAGGTGAAGCGCGCGTTCATGCGGTGCAGTAATCACACCTTTGCTCTTCTGGACAGTTCGAAGCTGGGGGGGGGGATTCGGGCGTGGTCATCGCCGTGTTGGCGGAAGTCACGGCTATCGTGACCACCCGCCGTGCCGATCCCGAGGCGCTTGCGCTGATCACCGGCCACGGCGGACGGGTGGTGATTGCGGACGGGACGGAACCGATCTACCAGCGCTCCTGACCCGAACTGGCTCTGGCCAACTGCGTGTCCAAATCAGGAAGGGGCCTGAGAGGTTGGACGCATTGACGGTTGTCTTCACTGCCCGGGACCAAGTCGCCGTCGAGCGGAGGTCAGTCCCCGAGCCCGCCGCAGGCCAAGTGCTCGTGCGCGCACTGGCGAGTCTGGTGAGCACGGGCACCGAGTGCATCGTGCTGCAATCGAATTTCGAGCCCGACACAGGTTGGGCGTCCTGGGGGCGCTTCCCGTTCCTGCCCGGGTACAGCATGGTCGGGCGAGTACTCGCCGTGGGGCCCGGCACCTCACGGCTCAGGGTCGGGCAGCGCGTCGTCGCCCGCCGCCCCCACCAGCAGTACTTCACCGCCCCAGACGACCTGCTAGAAGTGCCCGAGGGAATATCCGACCGGGATGCGTCTTGGTTCGCGATTGCCTCTATCGTCCAAAACGCCGTGCGCCGCGCCCGGATCGAGATGGGCGAGGTGGTCGCCGTCGTCGGCGCTGGGATCCTCGGGCAGCTCGCTATGCAGTATAGCCTCTTGGCGGGCGCGTCCCGGGTCGTCGGACTCGATATCGCCTCATCGCGACTAGCGCTCGCGGGGCGGTACGGCGCCACCGATACGTTGGAGGTCCCCGTGGCCGAGGCGGAGGCGGCCGTGCGCGACCTGACCGCTGGCAGGATGGCGGACGTGGTTTTCGACGCGACCGGCGGCGCGGCGGTATTCGGACCGGCGTTGCGATTGTGCCGCCGCCTCGGCCGGTTCGTGCTCCTCGGCGACACCGGGCACCCGAGCCAACAGTGCCTTAGCCACGAGGTCATGCGGCGGGGGATCACCATCACCGCCGCCCACGACACCCACCCACCCAAGGAGGGGAATGAGTACTACTTCTGGAGCCATCGGAACATGCAGAGCCTCTTCTTCCGGTTCGTGCAGCAGGATCGGCTGCGCGTAGCGCCGCTGACCACGCACGTCGTGTCGCCCCTGGAGGCACCCCATGTCTATGCGGACCTACTGGAACGCCGCGGGGACTACCTCGGGGTCGTCTTCGACTGGGGCGCCTGTGGCGGCGCGCAGGATTAGTTAGTTAGGCCCGCGCGATCCGCACAATGCGGTTGGGTGAAGGTTTGCGGCAGAAAGTGAGGTGCGAGCGCCGGATGAGCGAGTCGACTCGGCCGAACGTGCTGTTTGTCTTCGCGGATCAGATGCGGCGGAGTGCGCTGGGATGCATGGGCAATGGGGATGTCGCCACGCCTCACCTCGATCAGTTGGCGGAACAGGGGCTGTGCGCCACGCGAGCCGTGGCCAACTGTCCTCTGTGTGGGCCCTCGCGGGCGTCCATTCTCACGGGTCGGTACCCGCTGTCCCACCGGGTGGTGAGCAACTGGCTGCCGCTGCCGCACGAGGAGCGCACCTTCGGCGAACTGTTCGGCGAGCGGGGCTGGGCGACCGGATACATCGGCAAGTGGCACCTGGAGGGCGCGCCCAACGACGTGTTCACCCCGCCCGGAGCGGGCCGGCACGGGTTCGGGTATTGGGCCGCGTTCAACAACAGCCACCGCTATTTTCAGGGCTACTACTACGACGACGCCGGGCAGCGGATCCAGATCGACGGCTACGAGCCGGACCACCAGACGGACCTCGCCATCGACTTCATGCGGCGGCACCGCGAGGATCCCTGGATGCTGATCCTGTCGTGGGGCCCGCCGCACTTCCCCTACGAACAGGTGCCGGAGCGGTTCCGCCAGCAGTATGCGGGGCGGCCGCTCGAGATGCCGCCCAACGTGCCTGCCCCCGAAGAGCTGGAATCGACCCGCCAGGTGCCGTGGCTCAAGGCGGGACCCCAGGCGGCTCTGCGCGACTACTACGCGCAGGTCACCGCGCTGGACGCCGACATGGGGCGGCTGCTCGCGGCCCTGGACGACCTGGGTCTGGCGGACTCCACCATCGTCGTCTTCACCTCCGACCACGGGGACATGCTGTACTCCCACGGGTACATCGAGAAGTACCAGCCGTGGGAAGAATCGGTCGGCATCCCGTTGCTGGTGCGGTATCCCGGGAGGATCGCCCCGGGGCGGACCAGTTCCGTTCCCACATCGACCGTGGACCTGCTGCCGTCGCTCCTGGGTCTGGCCGGGATAGCGGTACCGCCCGAGGTGCAGGGGAGCGACCTGTCCGCGGAGTGGCTCAGGGACCCGGGTGACGCGCGGCCCGACTCTACCTTCCTGCTCGCGGCGGTGCCGGACCGGCCGCACTGGCCGTTCCTGCCGTTCCGCGAGTGGCGGGCCGTCCGCACCGCGCGCCACTCGTACGCCTGCGACCTGCAGGGGCCGTGGCTGCTCTACGACAACGAGGCCGACCCCTATCAGATGCACAACCTCGTGGGCGATCCCGCCCACCGGGCCACCCAGGCGCGGTTGCACGAGGAACTGCAGCAGTGGCTGCGGAGCACCGGGGACCGCTTCGTGCCGTGGCGGGAGCACATCCGCTCCATGGGTCTGGTCGACCTCTGGAACTACCGAGAGCGATGCATCCACCCCAAGGAGCCCGAACTCCTCGATCCATGACCCTGGCCCGTCCGAGTTGGCATGCGCCGGAAGCGTTCCGTCGGCGACGATCGGAGGTGGCGGTACCATGCGATACCGAAGGACCAAGGATCTGCGGTCTGCTCTGCGCTCTCCCGGCGAGCCACAGACCGCGCCTGAAACCTGGCGCCCGCACCGCCGAACACTGTTGTCCGCTGGCGCCGTGATCCTTGGGGGAGTGGCGATGAGCGCGTGCGCTTCCCCGGCGAGCAAACCCACCCCGGCCCCCGCCAACTCGACGACGACGCTGCTCGCGATGCTCGACGTGCGGGCTTATGCGCAGTATGGCACGGTCAGCGAACGCGCGGGGCTTTTCGCGCAGGCTCTGGAGCAGAACTTCTACCCTGCCCACAAGTACATTCGCGTGCGGACCGTGCCCTGGGTGCCCCCGACAAACCCAGCCAAGGTGACCGCCATGATCGCCGGCAAGGGCCCGGACGTGTTCGCCGACTTCTACTTGGCGCCATACGTGCAGCACAAGCTGGCGCTGCGGCTGGACCCGTACCTGCAACGCGACAACATCGATCGGTCGATCTGGTCGGCGAACCTGCTGAAATCGTATACGTTTCCGGACGGGATCTACGCGCTGAACCGCAACTTCAGCCCCAGCAGCGTCATGACCAGTCGGTCTGTGTTGGGCGACGCAGGCCTGCCCGTTCCGGACCCCGAAGTGGGACCACATGGAGTACGAACGCGTCGCCACCGCCCTGACAGTGAACAAGGGCGCGAAGCACCGCTACGGCACCGGCATGCAGGTGTACCCCAACCAGATATTCGATCAGCAGTGGCCGTACTACGCCTTCGGCGGCAGCGTCTTGGACGCGACCCAGACCCGTCAGGTACTCTCTTCGCCGGGCGGTCTGGCGGCCGGCAGGTGGATGTACCATCATATGTTCTGGCCAGGGATCGCATCCCACAACTACGGGCCCAGTCAGATCGTGGCCGGCAACATCGCGATGGCCGAAATCCAGGCGGTGAACCTGCTCGCCGCCGTGGGGATCCTGCAGCGGGCTGGCATCCGCGACCTGCTCTGGCTGCCCACGCCCGTTTATCCGCAGGGTCATTATGGATTTATTTCGGACAACCTCTGGTGCATCAACGCTGAGACCAAGCACGCGGACGCAGCGTGGGAACTACTCAAGTGGCTGACCGTCGATACCTTCTGGCAGAAGTGGTTAGCCAAGGTCTTCCTGCAACCACCGTGTCTGCTGTCGCTGTGGCCGGAGTACACGGCGATCGTGGAGAACGTGGTGCCTGCGCTCAAGGGCCGTGGTCTGAAGTGGTTCACCGCTGCCGCACAGGGCGATTGGGGCTTTCCTATGAAGTACTTCCTGTATTCGGACATGCAGGCGGAGGCCCTGGACAACGGTTGGGTCAAGAAGTTGACTGCCCACCAGATCGGCGTCAACACCGCGTACACGCAGGCAGACGGGCAGGTTAACGCCTTCGAGGCCGCGCTCGCGCCCGCTGCCAAGGCCGGTGCGGCCCACCGGGCGTAGAGGCGGGCACGGGTCCCGGGCGCCGAATGCCGGAGGTGTGCCATGCCCGGAGGTACAAGACGAGTGCCGCGGCGCGGCAGGGGGCCACAGCATGGTGGCGGCACGGTATGAAGGTGGCACCCCGGTGCCCCGGCGGGCGCAGGATGTCGCCACGGGCCGTGCGGGCCGCCCTCTTGGCAACCGTGGCCACCGCCACGGCCCTCGCGCTGGTGTACGGGCTGCAGGGACGCCGCGCGCCCTGCGCGGCGTCCGGCTCCGAACCGACGGCACAACGCACCTCCGCGATGTTCACCTACGGCTTCGACCTCTCTACCCAGGAGCCCGATCCGTCCCGCCTGGTACCCGCGAACGTTCCCGCCGCGGTGGCCTCCGCGCGCCGGGTCCTCGCCAGCCTGCCGGGCGTGTTCGTCGACCAGGCCATCTGGGGTTTTGGAGTCAACTCCAACCCCGAGCCGTCGCCTGGGGCATTTGACATGAAGGGCATCGCAGCACGCATCGCGATGATCCAGGCGGCGGGGGACACGCCGGTGATCACGTTGGTTTCCGCCCCCAACTGGATGAAAGGGAGCCCTGCCGGCCAGAAGAGCCTGTTCGCCACGCCGCCAGCGCCGGAGCACTACCAGGACTTCGCTGCCCTGGCTGCCCACGTGGCCGCGAGTTTCCCCGAAGTGAAGTACTTCGTGGTGTGGAGTGAGATGCGCGGTTTCTGGAGTCCGCAGACACGGTCATGGGACTACCAGGATTACACGGCGATGTACAACGATGTGTACCAGGCGATCAAGCGCGTGCGACCCGACGCCCTGGTGGGGGGCCCGTACGCGGACATGTACAGCCAGCCCACCCCCGTTCGCGGTGTACCATCTTTGCTGCACGGACCATGGGGTTATCTCGATCAGGGCATGCTCGACACGCTATCCTACTGGCTCGCCCACAAGGTGGGGGCGGACTTCGTTGCGGTCGACGGCTCCACCGAGATCGGCAAGACCGGCAGCGGCCGTCTCACCAATGCGGTGACGGCGGCCGGCCAGTACGCCGCCGTTGACACCTGGATACGGTCTCAGACCAACCTGCCTATCTGGTGGATGGAGTCCCACATCCAGCCGTCAACCGGCTGGACGGCCGCGCAGGGCGCCGCGGCAAGGATCGCAACGCTGGCGGAGATGGCGGCCAGTGGTGCACGCGTCGGGATGCAGTGGCAGCCCCAGGAACAGACGAACTGGCCCGACGAGGGCCTGTGGACTTCGACGCGGGTATCTGGAGGCGGCAAGCCCACGCCCCTGGCCCGTGAACTGCCGGCTGCCCTGCCGGTGCTCGATCACTCGCCGCAGATCGTTGGCGGCGAACCGCCCGGGGTGCTCGTCGCCCGCGACGGTGCCGGGCTCCTCGCGGTCAACACCACCGACCGGCGTCTTGTCGCTGCCGTAGGGTCGGCTCGCCTGTCTCTTTCGTCGGGGCAGGTGCTGATCCGGGCATGCGGAGGGTCGGTCGGCACTCGCCCGCCTCAGGGCACCGCACGCCGCAGGACGCGCCTGCCCCGTCGATGACGAGCGAGACGCGCGCGTTGACCGGCTGGCTCCACGTGGTATCACGGGCACTGGAGGTGCGGTCGTTGGCCCTGGAGATGCTCGCGACGGCCCCCGCGCCGCGCAGAATTTCGTGAGTTCGATGTCAGGCAGCCGCAGGCGGACGAAGTGCTGATCCGTGCCGAGTACGGCGCCGCAAAGCACGGCACAGAGATGAGCCTGTACCGCGGAGACAGCCCGCAGAGCATGGGGCAATGGAACCGCAAACTTCAACTCTTCGTGCCTCTTCCGGACGGGGGCGGTCCCGAGTCCAGCGGGGTCTTTCCGATGGGTCTGGGGAACATGATCGTGGGCCGGGTGACGGAGGTCGGCACCGGGGTCACGCGTTGGAAGCGGGGCGATCGCGTCCTCTGCCACAGCCACTTTCGCGAGGCCGTGCTCCGTCGGGAAGGTGCCGTGCGGGCGGTCCCCGCCGACGTTTCCTGGCGGGCCGCAGTGTGCCTCGATCCGGCCGAGTTCGCTCTCGGGGCGGTCCGGGACGGGGCGGTCCGCCTCGGTGACGCGGTTGCGGTCTTTGGTCTGGGAGCCATCGGGCTGCTGATTGTGGCTTTCGCGCTACGGCAGGGTGCGGCTCAGGTGTTCGCCGTGGATCCTCTCCCGGCTCGGCGCGAACTCGCGCTCCGAGTGGGCGCAAGTAGTGCTCTCGATTCCCGTTCGCTCGATGCTGCCGTCGCCGTGCGTGAGGCCACCGAGGGCCGGGGCGCGGACGTCACGTTTGAGGCGAGCGGATCCTATGTGGCTCTGCACGAGGCCATCCGCACCGTGGCCTTCGGGGGTACCGTCGTGTCGGCGAGCGCGTACGGACGGGAGTGCGGCGGGGGCCTGATGCTCGGAGCGGAGTTCCATCGCAACCGGCCGCCGCTCGTCTCGGCGCGGGCCAATTCCGACCCGAATCGGGAGCACCCACGCTGGAACGACGCTCGGATCATCGAGAGCGCGTGGCGGATCCTCTGCCGGGGGGACATCCCTTGCGAACAGATCGTCCAGCCGGTGGTGGAGTGGCGCGACGCCCTGGACGCCTACCGGTGGATCGACGACCACTCTGATGAGAGCATCAAACTGGGCGTGCGCTTCCCCTACGAGTCGACGAACCAAGGCTGAAGTCAGATGTCAGGCGCCCCGCCGGAATCGAGGATCCACGCGCGTTTCGTCGAGCCGTAGCGCTCCACGCAGGAGGGCTACGGTCTGGTGGCCTAGGCGCGGGCGAGATGGCCAGGTCTGGATCACGAGCCGCGCTGTCAGCACATGTAAAGGATGCACGAAGAATGAGACGTCACGAGACTGATGCGACTCGGCCGAACGTGCTGTTTGTCTTCGCGGATCAGATGCGGCGGAGTGCGCTGGGATGCATGGGCAATGGGGATGTCGCCACGCCCCACCTCGATCAGTTGGCGGAACAGGGGCTGTGCGCCACGCGAGCCGTGGCCAACTGTCCTCTGTGTGGGCCTTCGCGGGCGTCCATTCTCACGGGTCGGTACCCGCTCTCGCACCAAGTGGTCAGTAACTGGCTGCCGCTGCCGCATAGAGAGCGCACCTTCGGTGAGTTGTTCGGTGAGCGGGGCTGGGCGACCGGGTACATTGGAAAGTGGCACCATCCTTCCCTCGCGAGCCGGCACGCCATCTCGGCCACGCATGGCGGCACGACGAAGGCTTCGGCCAACTCTGCGGTCGTGGCTCCACTGACTGCGGCCTGCCACGGAATCAACGCCGTCGCCGCGCCGCGATGAGCTCCGGCTTCGTTGCGGCCGCGCATGATCTGCCGCACCGACGCGCTGGGAGGGCCATGATCCGGTGCGTTACAGGAGATAACGCCACGTGGAGGCCCGCAGTTCCCGCAGGCAGAGGAGGCCCTGGGCCACGCCCGGGCCTCTCTTGCTGCATACGCCGCCGCCGGGCGCATGGACTATCCGGCCTTCATGGCCAAAGGGTGGCCGATCGCCTCCGGGCTCGCCGAGGCGGGTTGCAAGTCCGTGGTCTGCCAGCGTACCAAGGGCTTCGGGATGCGCTCGCGCCGCTTGGGCGCTCAGGCGATCCTCAACCTCCGTTGCCGACGGCGTCCCGCCGTGTACACCCTCGGTGCAACTCCTGCAGGCCCTCTACGGTCCGAGATCGGCTTCCTCCGGCTGAGCGGGGACTGCAGCCGGGCGGTCGTGGGTACACACGGCCCGACGGTGAGCGGCATTGCGCCTGGCCTCGATTTCACGATGCTACAATCGACGAACGGCGCCCCGGAGAGCGAGGGCGGCGAGCGGTAAGCAGGCGCAACGTGACCGGCAGGCCTCCGAGCCAAGGCTCGGTGACCGGCTGGTCAAGCAGGTTGCTGCAGTGAGTAGCGGGTTGTGGGCGCGGCGCGCGAGGTCCACGACGATGCCGGTGGGGGTGATTGCGCACAGCCGACGCCCTGCTGGTGCCTGGTTGGGCTTGGTCGGTGGCGGGAGCCTTCTTCCGCGTCCACGTAGGCGCTTACGAGTGAGGAATGTTGTAGTCGGATCGTAGCTTTGAGGGGGCATCCCGTTCGTGATGGACGATTGGTCGATTATTTCCCACCCCATGCATCGTACCATTTCATGCGTAGCGGCGTGGCTCTTGGTCATCGTGATCGGAGGATGCGGTCCGGCGCCAAGCGCGGCCAACCCGGTACACGCGCTGGCGGCTCGGCCTGCGATCGGTTCGGCCGAGGCCTCATCCACCGCCGTCCCAGCGGCCACGATTGCTGCGCCGCCTTCCTCAACTGCCACCACACCGTCGCCGGCGGCCGACGGCGCGCCATATTGGCTAATCTCACTGAACGCTATCGACCTCATGAGGGCGCACGGTGCGTCAGGCGCCTTGGTTGATAGGCTATTCGACAATCGCCACAGCTATATTATTGTTGGCCCTAGACAGACCAACCCTCTGGCAAACGCATTGACCGTCGAGAACTTCACGAATGTTGGAGTCGATAACGTTGCGCACGGACAGGGAATCGCTGCGGCCATCACGGATCACCGGTTGGTCAAAGGCGTCGACGCGATCAGCTATGACGATGAGAACTGGGCTTTTACCCCGCGGCCTGAGATTGTCGATCCCGTCGGCTACACGAAGCGCGCGAGCGACTTGGCGCATCACGCAGGGCTTGCTTTCATCAGCACTCCGGGAATGGATCTCGCCACTTCCCCGAGAGGCCGGATCCAAGCGCTGCCTCAAAGCTTCTACACTTTTGTCAGCGACGGCTATTTGAGCGTCGCCAAGTACGATGATCTGTTCGAACTGCAGTTGGAAAACGCCGAGACGATGCCGTACTTCGCATCGTTGAGCCTGGAGGCCGAACGGCGCGTTCGGTTGATAAATCCCAAGGCGTTGTTTCTGCTTCAGCTCACATCCAATCCGAACAAACAACGGGTGTCGGTGCAGCAACTCATCCACGACTTCCAGGCCACCAAGGGATTTGTTGACGGGTATGCGTTGACGATTCCCAACTCCGTCGCCATATGCCCGTCGTGCGGACAACCGCGCATCGCCACGATGGTGGACTTTCTCAAGTGGTACAGCAAGTCAAGGCCTTGACGCTCCGCGGCGGCCCGCCGTACCCGGCGCCACCAGCGCGTGGCTCTGCGGCAGCATCCGCTACGTGACATGGTCTCGTCCTTGGTGACCCACGACGCCATCGGCTTCCACCGGTCCATTTGCCGAGACGGCCGCTGGATCTTCATTCGGTGACCAGGTTTGGCCTTCCTTTACGCTCGGGCGCAACTCGCGGCGGCTTGGTGAACATGAGCGGCTGCGCGCCTGGCGCCACGCAGGCCGCAATAGGCCGCGATGGTCGCAAGGGAGATCGCACCCATTGCGGATGCCCGCATGAGAATGGGCGCCTGAGCCGGAAACATCGGTTCAACTGTCTGCTCGCTGCGCGAAGATTGGGGAATGGCGCTTGTTCCCGGTGCTGAAGGGAGGCGGTACGCGTACACGACTACGTGTTCCGGCCCATGTCGGCCGGGTATTCGGGCGCATGCCGGCCACCCATTCCGGAGCGGCCGGCCGGCCCGGAGCCCTTGGGACAGAAAACAAGGGCAGCACCGGGGGAAGACGGGACAGGGTGGCCGCTGTTAACCGGAACAGGTGGCCGGCATGACCGGAATCCGCATACACGACTTCGTGATAAAGGAACTCGGCAAGGTCAACCCATACGGGGTCTACGATCTCGGTCGGAACGAGGGCTGGGTCAACATCGGCACGGATCACGACACCGCCACGTTCGCGGTGGCCAGCATCCGCGGTTGGTGGCAGAGCATGGGGCGGCCAGCGTACCCGAAGGCCGCCAACCTCCTGATCACCGCCGATGGCGGTGGCAGCAACAACTCTCGGTGTCGCCTCTGGAAGGTGGAGTTGCAGAAGCTCGCGGACGAACTCGGCCTATCTGTCGCGGTCTGCCACTTCCCGCCCGGCACCAGCAAGTGGAGTAAAATCGAGCACCGCCTATTTTCCCAAATCACTCAGAACTGGCGGGGTCGCTCGCTGGAGAGCCACGAAGTCATCGTCAATCTCATCGCCAACATCATGACCACTGCGGGGCTCAAGGTCCAGTGCCAGCTCGACACCACCCCCTATCCGAATGGGGTGCCGGTCTCCGATGCGGACCTGCAGGCCATCCAAATTGAACGCTGCGCCTTCCACGGAGAGTGGAACTACGTCATCCGCCCCCACAATCCGTCCTGACTTGTTGTCTTCCGGCTCCTTAGTCGCAGCAGCCATCCGCGCGGCCCCTGGCGGCCTCGATGGCTTCCCAACCTTCACGTACGACGAAGTAGACGATGCCGAGGGCGGCCAATGGATCGGCCCACCACCAACCGAACAGGGCCCGCAGCCCCAGACCGATCAGAAGTGTGGCGGCCATGTAAGCGCAAATGATGCCGCACGCTGCATCCGCCTTCAGAGCAGCGCTACCGATACGGGCCGCGACCCTGCGCTTGGTCGCGACGATCCACGGCATCACCACCGCGGATGCTGCCGCAAGCAGCACGCCGGCGATGCTGGTCTCTGGCCGCGCGCGGACGAGCAGATTGCGACCGATGCTGGTCAGTACCCAGAGCGCCAGCGCGAAGAGCAGGACCCCGACGACTGTCGAAGCCCGGCGCTCGGCGGCTTCGATGCCGCTGGCGCTGGCTCCAGCCTGTTCCAAGCCCAGGCGCCGCAGCAGCACGCCCGCCGAGATGAGTTCGATCACGCTGTCGGCTCCGAAGGCGACGAGCGCAACGCTGCCCGCGGCAACCCCCGCACCCAAGCTGACCACGGCCTCAAGGGTCATCCAGCCAACCGTCCACCATTCGATGGCGATGCCCCTGCGAAGGGTGTCGGCGTCAACCGCTCTGGCGCTCAATGCCAGTGCCCTCCCCGCCTGGAACTTCGCGCAACCGGATGAGCAACGCAGCTAAGGACGGGTCGGCCAGACGGTAAAATGCCATCCGGCCCTGCTTGCGATAGCGCACCATGCCGGAAGTGCGTAGGATCTTCAAATGCTGGGATGTTGCCGCTTGGGAGATACCGAGTAGACCGCCTAGGTCACAGACGCAGAGTTCGGCAAGCGATAGGGCGGACAGAATCCGCAGGCGCGTCGGATCGCCCAGGACCCGGAATCGCTCCGCCGCGAGATGGGCCCGATCCTCGTCCGCGATCAGGGACTGTAGCGCTGCGAGCCTGGTTCCACGCACCACCCGCACCTCACAGGTGCCCTCATCGTACAGTGCCAAATCCTACACTCCACCCGTCCACTCATCGCATGCACAGATGCGCATGCATGGTAGCGCGCCGGGTTCAGTCGTGCAAGCCGTACCGCGCTCGATGGGCGAAGGACGAAACGGGTGCCGAAATGCGGCACGCCGAAGTTCCGCATGCTGGGCGAGGCCGCGGTCTCACGGGGCCACCGAAGCCTGGGATGGAGCGGGGTGAAGAGGGGCGAAGAAAAGGGTTTCCGCAGCGATCCGTGTCTTTCCTAGCGGCACTTTCAGAGCGGGTTTGGGTTACAGTGGTCTTAGGACCGTGGGAGAGCGGGTCTGAGGCTGCTAGGACGTAGCACCTGTCGCCTGGGGGTGGGCGGTTTCACCACCTCCGGATGGAAGCGCTGGAGGCCAAGGAGCTGGAAGAACCGCTCCTGGTCCGGTTCGCGGCGGGTGACGCGGATACTGACCGGCATGGTCCGCTTGCGGTCGCCGTCCCTGGGGAGATCGACGCCGCCTCGGATCTGCGCCAGGGACTCCATCAAAGTGTCGAACGCCGGAGTGTGGTCCGGATCGGCGCGCCGGACCTCGCGGTGCAACAGCGCGCTCAGCAGGAGGGCGAAGACGCAGTACGCCGCGTGCACCGAGACCTTTTGGTCGGTCCACTGCAGCAGCGGGCGCCAACTGACGAACTTCGGATCCTTCATCTGCTTGAAGGCGTCCTTGATCGTTGCCTGGCTGCGATAAGCGGCGACCGGGCCCCACCCCCGTCCGAACCATATCTCACCGGTTTCCGTGGCGCGAGTGCTCAAGGGTGGGACATGGGCGTTCGTCCGGTTAGGGTATCGGTTCCCCGGGGGACCGGCGACCCCATGACTTCGACCCTGGACGGCTGGAATGGTTTCCCCTGGTGCCCAACACCCGGTGGGCCGACCTGCGCGCTGTGGCCGTCCCGGGCGGGTAACCCGCGCGGGAACCAGCCGGTGGCCGGCGCCGTCTGTAACCCGGGAGTGATCTTGGTTGCCCGCCTTCGCCTCCCGGATGGCGGCGGTCTTCATGGCCGCCGGTCTGCTCTCAGGCTGCGGACGTTCGACCGCCTCAAGCCCGAGCGGGGCGCCAGCGGCCGTGCCGTCGCCTTCGTCGGGAAGCCCGAGCTTCGCGGCGCCCGCCCGCTCTCCCAGTGCTGCCACGTCCGTATCGAGTGCCGTCGCACCCGTCCGCTCCTCTGGTATCGGCCAGTCCCTATCCGGTCCGGCCGGGCTTCCGACGCTGACGTGGACCGCGCCGCCGGCCCCGTGGTCCGTGGCTCAGGCCGCGTGTGGCGTTGAGGGTGCCTCGGCCCCGCCCGCCGTCCGCTTTGGTGCCGGTGCGTTGTTGCTCGCCGCTGAGCGCGGAGGAACCGGCTCAGCGCGCGCCTGCGGCGTCGCCGTGCTCAGCGGGGGGCGCTGGACCGTCTTCCCGCTCCCCAGGGGATCCAGACTCAACGCCGAAGCGGCACTCAGCAGCGGAGGCTTCGTGGTCGGGACGGTGGGCGCGGGAACGAGTACCCCCGAGTTCCGGGACGGCTCCGGGGGCCTGTTTGTCTACACGGCAGGTCGGCTGGTGCCCGTGACGATCCCGACCGGCCAGTACGTCGTCTCGTTGCTGGCGCTGCCGGGCGGCGGATACGCGGCGGGCACGGCCGCCGCGGGCAGCGAGTATCAGGGAGCCTCGTCCGGTCGACTCGGTGTGGCTGCCGCGCACGGGGGTACGCGGTGGTACACCCCGCCCGCGTCCGGTACCGCCAAGGCCTTTGGCAAGGCCCCTGCCGACCCGCCCTACGGGGTGGTGGTCGGCGCCGTGCAGGGGAATCTGCTTTGGTTCGGCGTCGACGGGGTCGGGGTGGCTGCCTTGAACACTGTCACCGGGCATTTCCAATTGCAGGGCTCGAAGTACTTCCCGCCCGCCTATGGCGGCGGATCGATCCAGTTCTTCCCCAACGTCACGTCCTCGACGGCGGTGTACTACTCCGTCCACCGGCTGCCCGGGATCGCCGACGCGGGATACTGGGGGCCGCTCTATGCCGCGTCCGCCACGGGCGGCGGGAGCGTGCGGCGGATCTTCCCGGCGACCCTGCCTGATTCGACCCCCAAGCTACCGCACTACGGGTGCATCCAGGGCGGCGTTGGCGCTCCGAAGCAGGTTCGGCAGTACGGGTCGCGTCTATGGGTCAAGTGGTCGGGGTGTCAGGTGTATGAGGCGATCCAGGGCGCGCCCGGCTTGGGGCGGCCGGCGATCGCCTGCGGACAGATCGGGGTGTGGCAGGTTGCTGTGGCGTTTGCCCCCGGTGCCTCGGTATCGGAACTTTGCGATACACGGGGCGCGTATACGCTCTACACCATGGACGGCCGGACCGGGTCCGTGGACGTGACCCACGTATGGAAGACCCCGCCCTGGCCGACCGCGAAGGGCCGCGGCATTCCCTGGGCCGGGTGGTTCCCGGCGCCGGGAGGGAGCCTCTGGGCATGGTCGTCCGATCTCTACGAGGTTGCGCCCACCGGCGTCATCACGGCGCACTACGCCTTTCCGGGACCGCTGGGCGCTGTGCTCGGCGCGCACCACCTCTGGCTGGTCGGGGCCCAGGGGGTGGCGGCGGTTCTGGCCGCCGCCACCCCCTGAGATCATCGCGACCCGCACACCGGGCTCCACAACCTCCATCACTGGCACGAGCAGTTCGGCGAGTGGAATGGGCGCTCGATCTTGACGGGCTGAAGGCAATCAATGACCTCAACTCGATGATGGTGCTAGCGTACGACCCGCGGACTAAGACCGCTTCCATGCTTTCCATTCCGCGCGATCTCTGGGTGAACATCCCGCACTACGGTTGGCAGCGGATCAACACGGCGTACGAGTTTGGCGGCATGAAGACTGCGCAGGTGACAGTCGAGCGCTATGTCGGGGTGCCGGTCGAATATTACGCCGTGGTCAGCTATCCCGCCTTCACAACCATGGTCAACGATGTCGGCGGCATCCGGGTGAATGTGCCGACTAACATCTATGATCCTAGCTTCCCGAACGCGGCCGAGAACAAGAACACTCTTTTCCAACTATCCAAGGGTTGGCACGTGCTCAACGGTTCGACCGCGCTTAAGTTCATCCGCGAACGGCACGCTTTCCAGTTGGGCGACATCCAGCGTGAGGCGGACCAGCAACTGGCGCTGCTCGCGCTCAAGACGGCGCTGCTGGGTAAGTATTCGGTGAACCGCGTTGTGGCGATTGAGCGGAGCGGTGCGGTTAGGGGTAGGGGTTAGGGGTTAGGGTAACGGAGCAGTGAGTATCTGGCGGAAGCGACGGTCGAGCGGGTACAGGTAGA
>JAJZXK010000085.1 GCA_021806565.1 Bacillota bacterium
CCGCCGCCCAGGCCGGATGACCTAACCTCCACTCCCAAGCCACACCACCTCCGCCGCACCTTGACAACTTCATCAGACGCCCCGAGGGGGGTTGACATACGGTGTCCCCGCTGCGCCACGCCGCGGCGCCCACGCGACCGCATGGGCCGCACAGCCCCTCACGATGCCCACACCTGGATTTTCGTCCGCCACACCCCCCAGCGGGCAGGAGTGGGACGGGAGTGCCGCCAATCCATTCCACACGAACCGTATTTACGTACATATTGGCAGGTGGGCACCTTGTTGCGGATCGCGGTCGTTGGTGCCGGTCCCGTGATGCAGCGCATCCATCTTCCATCACTGCGCGCCCTGGCGGGGGTGGACGTTGTTGCGCTGGCGGACCTGGACCGCGCCCTGGGGACGCGGGTGGCCAAAGCCTTCGGCATCGAGCGGGTGTATGGCGACGTACGCGAACTCCTGGATGGCGAGCCCGGACTGGACGGGGTGGTCGCCATCACCGGCAAGGCATGGCACGCCGCCGCCTGCCTCCCGGTCCTGGAACGCGGGATGGCCGTGTTCACCGAGAAGCCGCTGGCCGGCACACTCGGCGACGCGCGCACCATGGTCGAGACGGCCGCCCGCACCGGCGCCCGCCTCATGGTCGGCTACATGAAGCAGTTCGACCCGGCGGTGATCGAAGCGCGGCGGCGCCTGAACGAAGGAGGCATCGGCGCGGTCCGCTACGCGCGCATCCACGACTTCGGTGGTGACTTCGTCTGCGGCGCTCCGGGCGTGGCATCCCTTCCCCTGATGCCGCCCCAGCCGGCCGCACCCCGCGCCGCCGCGAAGCCCGCCGCTCCCTCCGCCCCGCCCGACGCGGAGCAGCGCCGCCGCCAGGCGTTCGACCAGTGGATCGAGGTCTGGATCCACGACGTCAACCTGGCGCAGCACCTGTTCGGTCCGGTGCAAGACGTGCTCTGGTCGCGGGAGGGGTCGCCCAAACTCGCCCAACTGCGCTGCGCCGGCGGCACCGAGGTCCTGCTGGAACTCGGCGGCCCGCACGCTGGCGGCATGCCCTGGGACGAGACGGTCGACGCCTATGGGCCCGGCGGCCAACTGGCGCTACGGCTCAAGCCGCCCTTCCTGCGCCACGCCACCAGCGGCCTGAGCATCGATACGCCCGCCGGGACGCAGACCCCGCGCTGCGGCCACGCCGAGGCGTTCACCGAAGAGATCCGCGCCTTCTGCCGCCTGCTGCAAACGGGGGAAGCCCCGGTGACCGACGGCGCGATGGGTCTTGCGGACATGGAGGTCTGCGCCCGCCTCGTCGACGCGGCCCACCCGGACGCCGCCGGGCCGCTCTGAGGGGCGCCCCGGCCCGGGCCGCGGCGGGCATGCCTTCGAGAAACACCGGCCCACGACGGACAGGAGGACGAAGATGCAGGCGTGTATCAACGGGGCGACGACCATGCCCTACTCCCTGGAACAGGACCTGGAATCGGCGGCCGCCGCCGGATTCCCCCAGGTGGAACTCTGGTCGCGCAAGCTCGACCCCTACCTCGAGCACCACACACCCGCCGACCTGCGCCAGGCCATGGCCAGCCGCGGCCTGAAGCCCGCGGCGCTCTGCCCGTATGGCATCCGGTTCTTCGGCGACTGGCGTCAGGGATTGGAGGCGGTCCGCAGGGGGGTCGGGCTGGCGGGAGAGATCGGCTGTCCGTTGCTCCTGGTCTGCCCAGACGCGCCGCAGGGAGCGGACGCGCAGGCCGACCCCGTTGGGGTGGCGGCGGAGCGGGCCCGGGCCTACGGGGAGGTTGCCGCCGCCGCCGGGGTCCGCCTGGCGATCGAACCCCTGGGCGGCCACGCCTTTGTGCCCGGGCCCACCCAGGCCATGGCGATCCTGTCGGCGGCCGGCCACCCCGCCCTCGGCCTGATGCTCGACACCTTCCACTACTACCGCTCCGGGGTGTCCACCGCGGAAGTGGAGGCCGTGCCGCCCGGCCAGTGGACAATCGTTCACATCAACGACGTGTCCGCCGGCGACCGCCAATCCCTGCGCGACCGGGACCGGCTCTACCCGGGCGAGGGCGTGCTGCCGCTGGTGGACACCCTGCGCCACTTCCGCCGGATCGGCTTTCAGGGTGCGGTATCCGTCGAGGTGTTCCGCCCATCGTATTGGGAACTGCCGGCCGCCGAGATCGCGCGGCGCGCCCACGCAGGGGTGACCCAGGTGCTGCGGGCCGCGGAAGTCGCCTCGGACTGACTCAGGAGGGATCGCCCGTGGGTCGGGTGACCAGCCGCGACGTGGCGCGGGAGGCGGGCGTGTCTCAAAACACCGTGTCCCTCGTCGCCAGGGACAGCCCGCGGGTGCGTCCGGAGACGAAGCAGACGGTGCGCGCCGTCATGGAGCGGCTCGGGTACCATCCGAACGCGGTGGCCGCGGCCCTGCGCAGCCACCGAACGCGCGCCCTGGCCTTCGTGGTGCACACCCGCTTCGTGCACCACCCGCTCACCGCGGCGCTGCTGGCTGGCGCCATCGCGGCGGCCGAACGCCAGGGTTACGCCATCGTCGCCCACACCGTGCGCGACGACGACCCGGCCGCCGCGCCGGACCTCTACCGCAGCCAGTCCGTGTCTGGGGCGCTGGTCTTTTCGCGCCGGACCGACGACCCCATGGTCCACGCCCTGCACCGCGCCGGCTGCCCGGTCGTCTCCCTGCTGCAGCCCTGCGCCTGCCTGGCCGCAGACCACTGCGTCGCGGCCGACGACGCCGGCGGGGCGGCGGCCGCCATCCACCACCTGCGCCGGCGCGGCCACCGCCGCCTCGGCCTGGTGACCGCGCCGGCCGCCGAAAGCGCCCTGGCCCAGGCCCGCATCCACGCGGCCCACGCGGTGGCGGCCGCCACCGGCCCGCCGCTGAGCGCGGTCGCGGCGGACGATTGGACCGTGGAGGCCGGCCTCGAAGCCGGCCGCGCCCTCCTGAGCGCCGGATCCCGGCCGACGGCGATCTTCGCGATCAGTGACCGCTTGGCGGTGGGCGTCCTCGCAGCCGCGGCCGAGAGCGGCCTGGCGGTTCCCGGAGACCTGGCGGTCGCCGGCTTCGACAACATCGAGTGGGCCCGCTACTGCAACCCGCCCCTGACCACCGTCGAGTTCCCACTGGAAGACATCGCGGCGGAAGGCGTGGCGCGACTGCTGCAACCACAGGCGCCACCGTCCTTCGACCAGGCACCGGCCCGGTTGGTCGTCCGGCGGTCGACCTGACCCCCCGCCGGCGCCGGCCCCGTGGTCCGCGCGCGCGGCGGGATGCCGCAAGCGAGAGAGCGACTGGATGGGGGGATTCCTGTGACCCGGTCGTGTGGCATCGGATCAGGGGTTCGTCGCCGTCGCGCCCTGGCCGCCGCCGCGGCGACCCTCGCCGCGCCCGCGTCCCTCGCGGCCTGCGGCCGCCTCGGCACCCACCCGAGGCCGGCGGTGGCCAAGCCCCGCATCACCCTGGTGTGGCAACCGTGGCGCGTCGGCTGGGCCAAGAGTTGGACGGGTGTCTTCCAGCAGGCCCTGACGCCGTTTCTCAAGGCGCATCCCGGAGTGGACATCGCCATCGACGTGGCCGACGGGGCATGGTCCAACGACGGCGCCGTCCTCGCCGGCATCCTGTCGGGCACCGGTCCGGACGTCTATTCCGGCTTCGGCCCGGCCAAGATGATCGAGGCGAAGGTCAACCTCGACCTGGCCCCCTACCTGAGGCGCTTCAATGTGGACACGCACACCTTCGACGCCGGCCAGTTCGCCAAGTTCTCCGCCAATGGCGGGATCTACGCGCTACCGGCCGAGCTGTCCACGTCGGCGGTGGCGGTCAACCTCAGTCTCCTGGACGAGATGGGCATTCCCTATCCGGCTCGCGACTGGGACTACCGCGAGGCCGCCCTGCTCTGGCAGAAGACCGCCAAGGCGTCCGTCTCAGCCTCCGGCCGGCGGGTCGGCTTCACCTTCTGGGGCCAGAAGGCCCCCTGGCTGCCCGGCGAGTTCTACTGGCGCGGCTGGGGTGCCTCCGTGGTGCACGGCGGGTATTCCACCCGCAGTGCCCTGGACAGCGCCCAGGCACTCGCCTGCGCCCAGTGGTGGTACCCCCTGATCCATTCCGGAGCGGTCGCATGGCTTGGTGCCGCCCCACACTGGCCGCAGCAGGTCGCCTGCGGCTTCGCCGGCAGTTGGACCCTGCCCCAGTTCGCACTGCAGACCGAGGTCAAATACGACTTCTGGCCGCAACCGCGCTGGCCCACGGGCACGACCGCCTACGCCGGCAACGACTATTACGCGGTGCCCCGCACGACGCACCAGCCGGACCTCGCCGCCGCCTTCGCGATCTGGCTGGCCACCAGTCCCGCCTGGGCACAATCCATGACCCGGATGCAGCTCGTCCTGCCACCCGCCCGCACCGGGTGGGACCAGTGGGAGGCCGTGGTGCGGGCCGTCGCCCCACCCCTGGCGCACAAGAACCTGGGGGCGTTCACCGTCGCCGCCCTGGCCGACCGCGCCTTCAACCACCCAGCCTTCGCCTACCTGTCCGACGCCGCCTACGGCCGCATCGGCCAATACACGGCGCAGATGGCGGCCCGCCGCATCTCGATCCCCCTCGGATTGCGCGAGGCGACGCGGTCCGTGAACACCTTTGAGACCGCCGCCCAGGCGGCCGGCCAACTGGCGGGCCAGATCAAGTCGGAACTGAAACGGGCGTCGTCCGCCAGCCACGCCGTCACCTTCCCCGCCGCCCCGCGGGCGGGCCTCGGTACGCCGGCATCCACGCCGCCCAAAGGCGCGATCACCCACCACGCCGCCACCTGGACCCTGGTCGGCGACGGCTCCGACGTCTGGGCGACCAGCGACAACTGCACCTACGCCTGCATCCCCTGGACTTCGAGCGGCGGAAGCTTCGTCTGCCGCATCACCGCAGTCCACAACGTGGACTGCCCCCACCTGAGCCAGTGGGCCAAGATCGGCCTGATGGCCCGCGGAGACCTCAGCAACGACGCCGCGATGGTCATGGTCTGCGCCTCCGGCGGCCATGGGGTCTTCGTCGATACGCGCCAGAGCCCCGGCGTCTCGGCGGCGCAGCAGGGGCCGCTGTCGACCGAGCCCAAGACCGGTCTGATCGCTGGAAAGTATCTGACCAAGCCGCAGACGGCCAAGCACAACAACTACCTGCTGCGCCCGGTCTGGCTGCGGCTGGTCCGCGGCAGCCGCGGCTGGCAGGCGGCATCGTCGTTCGACGGCAAGACCTGGGCCAACGCCGGCTCTCCGGTCCAACCGCAGATGGCCGGATGCTGGGTGGGCATCTTTTGCGCCGCCCACAATGGTTCATTTGCCGGTAAGGGCCGCATCGCCGCCACCTTCGACCACCTCGGCTTCACACCGCGCGTGGAGGTGCAGTTGGGCACGGCCGGCCAGCCATGAAGGCGGCGCAGGCCCCGGGCCCGCCGCCGTGCGGCCCGGGGGCTCCGGACGCAGGATGCGGACAGGACCCGGCATCCATGGGTCATGGGTGTGGGCGGGTATGGGTTTGCGTATCGCCTGCCGAGCCGGTGGACCGCGCCACCCCGTACAATGCGACCTGAAGGCTTGCGCGCGGGCGGGGACGGGTCCGGCGGACCGCCGGGTCCGTCCCCGCGCGAGGCAGGAGGGAGATCCGACCATGACGATGACCCAGGGCCGCATCGATGGCTTGGACAAGCCCGTATCGCGGCTCGTCCTGGGTTGCGGCTGGTTTCGACCCGACGACGAACGTGTGGGGCCGCTGCTGGAAGCCTTCCTGGCGGCAGGCGGCACCGCCCTGGACACGGCCTACGCGTACGGCGGCGGGGCCAGCGAGCGGACGCTGGGTCAATGGCTGAAAACCAATGGACGGCGGGACGATGTCGTGCTGATCACCAAGGGCGCCCACCACGCCAAGGACTGGAGTCCGCGCGTCACCCCCGAGGTGATCAACGCGGAGTTGACCGAAAGCCTGGAACGTCTGCAAACCGACCACATCGACCTCTACCTGCTGCACCGCGACGATCCGGGCGTGCCGGTCGGCCCCATCCTGGAGTGCCTGAACGAACACGTGCGCGCCGGGCGCATCCGCACATTCGGGGGGTCCAACTGGACCCCGCGCCGCTTCGACGAAGCGGCCGCCTACGCCCGGGAACACGGTCTGCAGACCTTCGCCGCGAGCAGCCCCCACTTCGCCTTGGCCGTGGCGCACGACCCCGCCCACATGGGCCATTTCATCGTCTCGGACGATCCGGAGGCCCTGGCCTGGTATCGGACGCGACAACTGCCCTTGCTCGCCTGGACCTCGCAGGCCAGGGGATTCTTCTCCGCCCAGCTCGACCCGGCCGCTCCAGAGGTCCACAAGCGGTACGCCCGCTTCGACCACCCGGACAACTGGGAACGCCGGCGGCGCTGTCTGGACTTGGCCGAACGGCGCGGCGTGCCGTCCACCCAGGTGGCGCTGGCGTGGCTGTTGGAGCAGGCGCCCGACGTGTATCCGATCATCGGCCCGAGCCGCATCCCCCACCTGCAGGACGCAGTCGCGGCGCTGAACGTCGCCCTGTCTCCAGGGGAGCGCGCCTGGCTCAACCTGGAGATCGGGCGCCAGCCGTAGGCCCCGGTCGCGCGTTCCGGTCCGCCGCTGCCGGGACGGCATCCTGGCAAAGCGCGCCAGCGGGTGCGGGCGATCCCCGCCCCGCCGGCGCCGTTTCCGCCTATGAACGCGTCTCGTTGCCCCAGAGCCGCCCGCCGCCCATCGATTGCCGCCAGGCGTCGCGCCAGCGGTGCACATCCACCGGACCGATGCCCGGCAGATTCTGGCGCTCCTGCCTCGGTGGCAGCGGCGGCAGCGGCCGGTGCGGCTCGGTCTGGTACCAGTAGCAGACCGAGGCGATGTCCAGCGTCAGGGCGTTGGCGTGCCCGTGCTCGATGCTGCCGCGCAGCGACTTCTGGAAGCGGATCGGGTCTTCGAGCAGGAAGCGGTAGCAGTGGGTCCGGCCCAGCCAGCCGAGGCTGCTGGGCAGGCGCGCGTAGCCGAAGTAGGGGTGGGCATAGAGCTCGTTCGGACACCAGGAGGCATTGAAGAAGTCCTCGGTGCCGGTGCCGTGCAGCGACCCCGGCCAGGGCTCGCCGTCCACCCGCCACATGTCGTCACCTTCGCCGTACCACATCGGCCCGGGGCTCTCGACGAAATACTGCACGCCGACGACGTGGCCGCGGCCCTCCGCCTCGAGGAAGAGGTAATTCTGCGCATCCGAGCGGTTGGGCGGAAACGGACCGAGCACGGACCACTCGTTTTCCCGGTGGTCCGGATCGGCCTCACCGGGGTCTGTCAGCTCGCGGTTCCACTAGGCGTGGAACCGTCCGGCCTCCGCGGGCGGCGCGTCGAGTTCCTCGTAATCGATGTAGAAATACAGCGAGTTGATGGGCTCACCCGACTCGTTTTCCACAGTGATGCGGGCCCCGTCGGCAAAGGGCATGGGAAAGTAGCAGTTCAGGGCGCGGCCGTGCAGAGGGGCGGCGCAGACGGGCAGGGACACGAAGTTGTATGCCTCGCCCCAGCCCTGACCGAAAAAGTCGCCCAGGGGCGCGAGTACGGAGGGTTCCGCCTCCCCGTCCCAATACATGCGCAGCACGGCGTTGCGCCGGATCATCGGGTCCTTGCAGGCGATCGTGCACCAGATGTGGCGGATGACCCCAGATCCGCGAATGTCCGCCAGCACCGCGGTCTGCCCCGGTGCCACCACGATACGGTCGGCGTTGCCACCATTGCGATCATAACTGGAGGCCCTCCGACTGCGTCCAGACCGCAGGCGGTAGAGGCCGTCCAGCGGTCCGTTGCCGCTTCCCATACGGGCACCCCCGTCCCATTCCGGTCGCCCCAGGCGCGACCGACACTCGGGGTTCGTGGTCCATCGCTCAACCTCCTACAGCGGCGCGGCCACCGGCCCCGGAACCTTGAGATCGACCCGGTGGTTGCCCGCTCCCACGCGGGCGGAAGGGGTCACCGCGCGGTGGAGCCGGCACGATGCCAGGCGGGCGTCGGAGCCCCTGGGACCACCGCGCGCCGCGGGCGCCCCGTACCGCGGTGGGTGCACCCGCCCTCGGCAGGACGGCGCAAGGGGCGGGCACGCCCCCCCCTACAACCTCGCGATGGCGCGCTCGGCGGCGGCGAACCGCCGCCATCCACCCGGGGTATGTGTGGGGCGGCGCGCCGATGGTTCCATCGCCCGCAGCGCCGCCACCTCGAGGCGTGCGGCCGCGAGGCCGGCGCCGGAAAGGTGCGCCTCCAGCGAGACGACGCCGGCCGCCGCCGTGTGAATCGTGGCGGCGGCACGGGTCCGGTTCCCACCGCCCGCGGCGTCCACGGCCGCGGCGGCAGCGGTCGCAGCAGCCGCCTGCAGCTTCGCCCGCGCCAGCGCCGGGGAAAGGTGCGCGCCGACGCCGGCATGCGCCTTCGAGCCGACGGCGACGCGGCTGGGGGCCAAAAACCACGAGAGGAAGAAAAAGAGCGCAACGCTGTATGCGAGTGCGAACAACACCCAGGGCCAAGTCCGCCCGGGACGCCCGCTGGCCGCCGCTACCTCCGTCATCGATCATCGGCGCCGGCGCGTCGGGGTAACCCCGCCGCGCCGCAGACGCCTTCCCCCCTGTTCACTCCGACCTGCGTTCGCACCCATCCCGCCTCGCCCGCCTCGCCGCGCCACCGCCCCCGGCGGACGGCGGCCGCGCGCGTACCAGGAGGCCGCGCCAGGCGCTTCACCCGGCGGCGAGTCCGGCGAGCATGTCGTGCAAGACCCGCCGTTCGGCCGCCTCCGCCTGGACGGCAGCGACCCACCCACGGAAGCGCGCGTGCGTGGCGGCCAACACCGCTGGGGAGCCCGCCGCGGCCACCCCCCCGCGCTCCAACACCACCACCCGGTCCACGGCCGCCGCAGTTTCGGGCGTGCGGGCCAGGATCAACGCCGTTTCGCCAGGCGGCGGTACCGTCCACCTCCCTCCGGTGGCGGGCTCTTCCAGCAGGCCTAGCGGCAGTGCCGACCCTCCCTCCGCCTCGCACCACGCCTGGACCGGACGTCCAAGGATCCGGATGTCGCCGACGCGCGTCGGCTGCAGGCCCGCCACCGCGTCCAGGAGGCGGCGGGCGGTCGCCGCGTCGCCGACCAGGGCGACGCGCTCGCCGGCCCGCACCGAAAACGTGAGCGCAGAATCTGGCCGGCCCAACCCGACCGGGCCGACATCGGCCGCCTCGACCTCGAGCACAGGGCGTTCCGGAGAGGGAGGCGGGCCGGCCGGCGCAGGTGGTGGGGCGAGCCGATCCAGCAACCCAAAGACGCGGTCCAGGTTCGAAACCACGGTCCGCGTGCCCATGTAGATGATGTAGAGGCTGCCGAAGCCCTCCAGGCGGGAGGAATAGGCCTCCACGGCGAGCAGCGTGCCCAGGGATAGAGACCCGTGGATGATCGCCAGCCCGCCGAAGTAGTAGAGCAGGGCGTTGACCATCTGGACCTTCAGGTTGAATCCCAACCCGAACAGCCCGTCGTTCATCGCGATCGCTAGGTCCAAGTTGGCCAGGTCGCGGTTGGCCTCCTCGAAGGCGGAAAGCGCTCCCCCGGTGGCGCCATGCAGTTGCAGGAGCGCGATGCCGTCGCCCGTACAGGTGCTTTCCAGCCGTTGGTTCATGGCGCCGACCCGCACATACATCCGCCGGTGGATGCGGTAGGCGTTTTCCGTCAGGTAATGCAGGAGGACCAGGAACGGTGGGATCGTGAGAAAGACGACACTGCCCAGTCGGGCGTCCAGGCCGAACATGAAGGAGATCGAAGGCAGCATGTTGATGAACAGCCAGGGGGCCACCTGCAGGTTCACGATGCCGGTGTAGATCGAGTTGACGTCGTTCATCGCAATCGACATGACCCGCCCGGCCCCGCCGGGGCGGTCGGTGACGGGAGCCGCCGCCACACGATCGTAGACGTGGTTGCGGACATCCCGGATGGTGCGATTGTTGAACACCTCAAGCGAGGTGATGTTGATGGCGTTCACCACATGCACCGCCGCGGCCACGCCGAGCATCAGCAGCGCCAAACGCGCCAGCATGGCCGGATGGTCCTTTGGAATCGCCACATCCACCATGGCGCGGGTGAACAATGGGACGTGGGCACCGATCCAAGCGCCGCCGTACGACGCGCACAGGTTCAGGACGATCAGCGGCAGATAGGGCACAAAAAAGCGCAGCAGCCGCAGGAATGCCTGGCGGGTCCGGCCCGCGTCCGGGTCGGGGGCGTCCAATCCGAGCCCACCGATCCACTCGCGGAGGCTGAACCCCTTGCGCGCCGCCGCGGGACGGCCCTGCCGGCCCGCCCCCGGCGCTGCAACCTGGGAAAACGCAGCCACCGCGACGCGCTTGGGGGCGGTGGACGGGCGCGAACGCGAGGCAGCCTGCAGCCAGCGGCCGATTTGGGGCCGCCCAGCCGCGAGGGCCGCCGGGGGCCCCGCAACGCCGGCCCGCCCGGCCGGCAGGACCACCAGTTGATCGGCGGCCGCGGCGTCCGCCGCCTGGGAGGTGCGCCAGAGTACGGTGCAGCCCGCCAGATGGCTGCGCACTGCGGCCAGGTCCGGGACGCGCGGGTCGGAAACGGAGGTCTGGTCGGCGACGACGATGTCCGGGTTGGCCAGAACCGCGCGTGCCAGCGCCAGGACGAACCGCTCCACCGCACCCGGTGCCACCTCGTCCGCGCCGTCCCCGAAGCGGACGTCGAGCCACTGCGGGTCATCGGTGAGGTCCGCCAGTCCGGCCGCCTCGCCGGCGGCGCCAAGCACGGCGTCGGGCGCGCCCGGCCGGGCGAGGGCGAGGTTTTCACGCACCGTACCCGGGAGGACCGGCGCGTCACCGCCCACCCAGATGACCCGCCGCCGCCGGTCGGCCAGGGAGAACGTTTCGGGCCGCCGACCGTCCCAAAGGACGTCCGGGGCCTCCGCGCCGGACTCGTCCGCGTCCGGCCCGCCGGCCCCGGTGAGCGCTTCATAGATACCGCGCGCCAGACGCGGCCCGTCGCCCACCAGGGCGTGGACGCGCCGCCCCGAGAGGACGACGTCGACGCCCCCGTGGCGCAGGGTGAGGTTCGCGCCCGGCGCGGCATCGCCACCGGATGCGGCGACTTCGGGCTCATCCATGTAGCTGAAGACACGGTCGGCCAGCGCCAGCAAGGAGTTCATCGCGGTGTAGACGCCCGCCAGGTTGGTCACCGGCCCGTCAACCTTCGTGACGTACGCGATGAAGGCGAGCAGCGTACCCAACGACAGGACGTGCGCCATGATGGCCCGGCCACCAAACCACCACAGCAGCACGGTGGTAACGGTCGGCAACAGATTGTAGAGGGCGTTGTAGGCCCGGTCGGAACCACGCAGCAGGATCCCCGCGTCGGAAAGCCGCTGGTTGCTTGCGCGGTAGGCCGCCTGCTCGGTCGCACGACTGCCGTTCAGGCGTGTCTGCCGCGCCTGCTGTGGACGCACGATGCGGCCGAGCCGGTCGTTGACGTCGCCGAGCACCTCGTACTGTCGGCGCGTGATCGCGTAATACAGCCGCGCAAAGAGGCGGGAGAGGACCAGGAACGGCGGCAGGACGGCAAAGAGCAACAGCGCGAAGTGCCAGTTGAGTAGCACCATGGCCGCGACGGTGGTCGCCAGCGTGACGACCGCTGAGAGGGACGACACCATGGTGCGAAAGACGCCGGAAAGCCCGGTGAAGATGGCGAAGTTGCCACCGACGATGCCCACGTCGTTGACCACCCGCGCCATCACCGTCTCGGTGCCCTCACGCTCGAAGAAGGCAGGTGGCACGCGCAGCAGGTGCGCGTACAGATCGCGCCGCAGGGTGCGGATCACCCCGTTGGTCGCCAACGTGTACAGGAAGGTGTTGACATAGTGCAGCAGCCACATGGCCACGCCGACGGCCAGGATTTGCAGCACCAGATGGAGCAGCAGGGCGAGGTTGCCTTTGGGCAGGGCGACATTGACCACTTGGCGCAACAGCAGCGGTTGCAGGGTGCCAAGCGAGCTCACGAGGAAGATCAGGACGAAGATCCCCACGATATGTGGGGAGAAGGGGCGGAAGTACCGCAGCAGGCGCGGCAATGACCGTCCCGCCGGCCGGCCGCGCGGCGCAGGCCGCCCGCTCCAGTCGACCGCGCGCGCCTCGCGCCAAAAGACCATTTCGGCCAGCAGCCGCCGCAGATAGCCTGACGCGGGTCGTTGCGGGTCTCCGCCCAAGTGCTTGCCCAACCCGGCCGCACCATCCCTTCGACCGGCCATGGTGCCCCAGCAACGCATCTTCCTGTTTCTGTCGCAAGCATGCGCGCCCTGCCGAGTCCTGTCCAAGAGATGTCCGATTCGCTGCCCCGCCGCCGTCGCCGCCCTGCGTCCCGCGGAAGCCACCGGTGACGGCCGGCGCCGGAGAGTGGAGACATCGGCCCGCGCCGGGCCCGACGGCGCTTTGGTGTACCCCCCCAACATGGCGGGTTAGACTGTCGGCGTGGCGATCTCGCCCCGCCCAACGCGCGCGCGGCACCGCGAATCCCTCCGAAGGCAGTTGTCAGGGGGCCGATGCTCTTGGATGCGTCGCAGTACGCGACCATCGCCCTGGTCCTGCGGGTGGGAATGATCGCGGCCCTGGCCTTTGGCCTCTGGGCGCTTGGCTCCCGACAGTCGGGCGGGCTGCTGCTCCTGGCGGGAGGCATCATGGGCGGGCTGTGCCTTCTGACCTTCATCGGACCTTGGCTGATGGTCGCCCCCCTGGTGCTGATGGCGCTGGGCGTCGCCCGGATCGGCAGGGCCCGCAGACCCGGGACGGCGCTACTCCTTACCGTAGCCGCAGCGCTGTACGTGGCACAACTGTATCCGTTGCTGAAATTCCTTGGCATCTGAGGCATGTCCCAGAGATCCAGCCCGTCCACTCTGCCTATTGCGGGTGAAACAGGCGTCGAAGCACGGCCGGCGCGGTCCACCACCCGCGGACGCTTCGCCGCCGTCCGGTGTGGGACAAGCCGGCGTCGGTGAACACCGGCCCATCCGGATCTCGCGCGCCCCCGGCCAGCGCTCGCGGTTTCCGCGATCCGGCCGACGCGCCCGCTGACCCGGCCACCGCCCCCGATACGGTAGGGCTGCGGGCGACGGCGGCGAAGCCAGAGGTGTTCCGCCGGGGGTTCGTCCCGTGGCGCCTCCAGGTCTTCACGCCGCGGCCACCGCTCTCTCCCGGCCACAGGAGGTGCGGCCCATGGCTGACGCGGTTTCCCCCGCCCCTGACCCCGACGGCTGGCGGCGCGCCGCCGATCTGTCCAGATTGCGGGCGGAGGGTCGCGCCATCTACACCGGCGGCGACCGGCCGGTCGTGCTCTTCTACCGGGACGGCGAAGCTTTCGCCCTGGACAACCGCTGTCCGCACATGGGCTTTCCCCTTTCCCGGGGCACGGTGGAGGACGGGATGGTCGTCTGCCACTGGCACCACGCCCGCTTCGATCTGCGCTCGGGTTGCACGTTCGACCCGTTCGCCGACGACGTCCCCGCCTATCAGACGCGCATCCGCGACCAGGACGTCTTCGTCCGCCCCGTCCCGGTCCGCGACCGACGCGCATACTGGCTGCGGCGGCTGCACGAAGGCATGGCCCTGGACGTGGACCTAGTCGTCGTCAAGGCCGTCACCGCCCTGCTCGGCCTCGGGGCTTCGGCGCGGGAGCTGGCCGCCGTCGCCGGACTGTACGGGGCCGAGAATCGGGACGCCTTCGGCCCAGGGCTGGTGTCGCTGACGGCGATGGCGCACGTCGCCGCCGACCTGCCGGGCGCCATCGCGGCCATGGCCCTGGCCCAGGGCATCACGCGCGCCGCCGGTGATGCGGCCGGCCAGGCACCCCACCGCCGGCGCCAGCCCCTGGACCGGCCGGACCTGGACGCGGCCACCGCCGGCCGCTGGCTGCACCGCTGGTACGCGGCCCGCCACCGCGAAGGCGCTGAGCGGACGCTCGTCACCCTGCTCGCGACCGGGGCCTCGGCCGCCACAGCGGGAGACGCCGTCTTCGCGGCCGTCACCGACCGGATCTATGCGGATGTGGGGCACGCCTTCGACTTCACCAACAAGGCCTTTGAGTTGGCGGAACTCGTCGGCTGGGCGCAGGGCGCACCGCGGGTGCTCCCCGCGGCCATTCCCACATCCGTCGGCTCGCGCGGCGCCGAGGAGTCCGCCGCCTGGCAGAGCCCGATCGACCTGGTCGCGCTGGTCCGGCAGGCGGAACGGGAGGTGGCCGCAGCCCTGCGCGAGGGAAAGTCGGCCCGCTGGGGCGGAGACGAAGGGGCCCTGGCCGAGGTCGTCGTGCGGGAAGCACCCCAGGCCATCCTGGCCGCGATCCTTGAAGCCCTGCGGGGAGGGGCGACGGCGGTCCAGGTCTCCCAGGCCGTCGCGCAGGCGGGCGTCTGGCGCCTGGCCCACTTCGGCGTCAGCAACGAGTTCGGGGACTGGGACACGGCGCTGCACACCTTCACATACAGCCAGGCGGTGCACCACGCCCTGGCCCGCGGGGAGGCACCGCCGGAGGTACTGCGCGGTGTGCTGCACGGCGCGCTGGCCGTCTATCAGGACCGCTTCCTCAATGTGCCCCCGGCCCGCCTGCCGACCCCCGCAGAATGCGCCTCCCTGCCCGACAACGGGTCGGAGCTGCGCGCCCGCCTGCTGGAGGCGGGCAACGCCCAGGGGCAGGTGGACGAAGCCGCCCGGCTCACGGCCCGCCACCTGGACACGGCGGCGGATGCGGAACCGCTGCTGGCGACGCTGGTGCAGATGGTCGTGCGGGAGGACGCGGCCTTCCACACCCTGCAGATGTGCGAGGCGGCCATCCGCCTCTGGCGGCAGTGGGAGGGGGCACCAGCGGGCAAACTGGCCCTGATCGCCCTGGCGCGCTATGCGGCCGCCCACGCCCCCACCCAGCGCGCCTTCGCCCAGACCGTCTCCATCGCCGAACGCCTGCAGCGGGGGGAGGTCCTTCATGAGGCACAGGCGGCGGAGGGCTGAGCGCCCATTCCGCACCTCCGCCACCCCGCGCGGGGCCCCCCGGGACCGACGGCAAGGCTGGAGCATGTCGCCCGCCTCAGGCCGCGGGACCCGTCCGCCCACCGGCCGCCATGACGGCAGGGCATCGCCCCACAGCCCGGAGCGGCGCGCCGACGGTGACCAGATGGGACCGCCCGCGCGTTCAAGCACGTTCACGGCGTCGATGTCCGCATTCGTTTTGCGCGTCCTCTGCGCAACGGCTGGAGGACTTGCGCCCTCCAATGCCTCTCGAACGCGCGCAGCCGCCGCGCGGGTGGGAACGTTGGTCGATCTGACGCATCCCCCTGGGGGCCGTACCCTTCGGGCGTCCAATCGTCGCCGCCATGGTGGCGCGCACCGCCTGGAGGGGCACCGTGGCGGATGCGCGCAAACCGCACCGCCGCCTGGAGGTACACTACACGACCATGATCCGCCCACGTGCTCTGCGTCCGAGGTCCACCATCGGCGCGGCTAGAGCCTCATCGTTCCCCATAAGGCCTGGGGTGTCGAACGGTGTCGCGTCGAAGCTGCCGTGCCGGAGGGCATCCAGACCCTCACCATCGCGGACCGCCGTACGATGGATCGCTATGCTCGGCGGGTTCCTGGGTCACAAAGGTGATCGGGAGCCTGGAGTCAAGACCCTCTGGAGGGGCTTCCGCCGACTCGAGGATCTCGTGGAGATGTGGCAGATCATGCGCGGCAGCGGTTAGCGCGGACATCGCCCTGCCACATCTCTTCTGACCTACTCCGTTTGCGCGCAACGGCCAGCTCTCCCGCTGCCGTCGGCCATGCCTGAAGGCGCCACTTCTCTATGGGCGGGTCATCGGGTCCATCCTACCGTCCGTCCCAGCACCCCAGCCCCAGATGGACCTACCCCCACCGGCTCGCGATGGCCTTCGGCGAACCCGCCACCTTGGCGCAGTTTCCAGGT
>JAJZXK010000211.1 GCA_021806565.1 Bacillota bacterium
AGACTCGCCCCCCCAATCGGCCCTCTCCCCGCCGCACTTCACCGCGGCCGACCGCTTACATCGCATCGAGTGCCCACCCCGCGGTTCACCATCCAGAACGTGAACGCCTGTTATGGGTAACGGTAAGGCCAATTGCCGGACGATCTGCGGACCGTGCCTCTCGGCCATCTGGCATGTCCTGCCGTGGGCGAAGACTATCCCTCACTTCCGCCTGAGGGCGTGGAAAACATTACCCGGTGGCGCAACTGGTATAGGGCCAGCCGCTGCTCCAGCGGCATCTTCCGCTCGGCCTCTCGCAGCACGCGCCAGGGGTCGGGGGCTCGCCGCGAGCGTCTGGCCTGGGCCTTGGCGGCCTTCCGCGCGGCCTCGGTTTCGCGGGCCTGCCAGAGAATTGCCAATTGCCGGACAGTCTCGGGGCCGTACTGCGAAGCCAGAGCGGTCAGGTCAGCTGCATCGGATCCAGGGGCGCCCTGGACGAGCACGTGTTCACCTGCTGGCCCCAACTGTCGGCCCTGCTCGCGGATCCAGGTCTCATCATATATTGCTAATCCGGATCGCCGCGTAGCGACCGGTGGCAGAGTGCGCGATGGATCAGGTGCCAGGTGCTGACATTCGATGATGTCCATGCCAAGCGCGACTACCTCCTGGGAGGGGGTGGAAACGCGATAGTGTGACGGCAGCGCGCACACCTTGGTGGCTACCCACCACGCAGCAGCGCCATGGACGGACGCAGGGGTCCTGGATGGGCGCAATATCTGCCGTAGCTGTAGGCACAGTAGGTATGCGTCGGTGAGTTGGATGGCTTCACTTGTCGGGCGTCCCTGGGGTGGAAGATCTATGCAGTGCCGTGCACAATATTTTCGGCCCGCTTCTTCGCCTTTCGAGTCGGCAGTCCCAAACGCCACCTTCCAGGCGACGTGGCGCCGCGTCCCATCCGGCGTCCTCGGCCATATTTGGGCACACTCATCTTCCAGGCATTGGTACATGGCGACACGACAATAACCACCATCGCCGTCATGAATGGAGGTTTCTCCTACATTCTCAGCGTAACACGCCGATGTCCGGTTAATGTCCGGTTTAGGTTCCAGTATCTGGGGAAGCAGCGGAGAATCCATGACTAGGTCGCCAGGGTACCACACCTCCCTGTCGTCCGCAACCCCCGCGTCGTCGTCCTTGCGGCCCCCGCCAACACCCATCATCTACCACTCCGTCCCTACACCCCGGATTGGCGCATCCTGGGAGTCCTGTCTTGACTAGCGGCATTCCTCCCGATCATTAGTACCCCATGTTGTGAGCTTAATTGGCAGCATTCGCCGGCAGATTGCGTGTTCCTTGTTCCGACAATATATTACGGTGTGTGTTCTCATGCGCTCCTGGGCTTGGCTGGGAGGGACTTGCGATCCACATGGACCATCCAGAAGGACCGTGTGTCCGTATTATTGCGAAGGAGTGTGTGTTATGGCTGGACTGCCTCGCCCCCCTCAAAGTGTTATCGACAAAACCGCCGAACGTATTAGAGCACTGCGCAACGAGCGTGGCATGACCCAGGATGAGTTCGCCGCCCACATCGGCTTCAGCGTAACTACCATTCGCATGTGGGAAGGTGGCCGCAACTACCCGTCGCGCAATCCCGTCGCGCGCATCGCCGCGGCTTGCCACGTTACGCCCGAATACGTGCGCGGCGAAACGGACGACCCGCAGCCGTCTGAGTCGTCTTCCGAAGCGTTCCTTCCCCCCGTCACCTTGGCGTTGGTCGACCCCGCGGGCTTTGTGTCCGCTCAACTCGCGTCCCGCGCCGCCGGTGTCCCCGTCTCTGTGATCCGCTCACTCGCGCGCTACGGCACCATCCCTGCGGTCGCTGCCACCGACGGCATCCGTGTCGACCTCGTGCGCACCCTGGAGATCTGCCGTCCCGCCCTGCACTCGTTTGTCGTGCAGCCGTCCATCACCGCCCGCCGACCGGAACCCGACACACTCCTTGCGCCATCCTTCCAGGCCCTGGTCCGCGGCAACGGAGGCAAGCCCTCCACCCAAACCCTGCTCGCCCGCGAGATACCGCCCCCAGATCCTGTCCGCACAGCCCTCGGACTCAATTGGGGTGAGAAGGCGAGCTACCGCCAAACCCTTGAATCCATTGACGGCGGTCCGGCACGTCTCGTCCACACCTGGGCTCCCGTCTCCGCGCCGCCCGCTCCCGACGACGCAGGCCACGCCCGTACCGCCGTTTACGAGCGCGTCTTTGTCCTTTCCGCCGACGCAGAGCAGGTGCGCCTGCTGCAGATCGCCGCCGAGGCGCCCTTGCTGGTCTGTGAGCGCCACGTCTACCTGCGCGGGCGTGTACAGTACGTGGCCACCATCGTCTGTCCGGCCACGTCCACCACCTACTGGGCGCGGTATGAAGTGGGCCAGCCCAGCGACCCTCGGCCGGCCTGGCCTTGGACCGTCCAATCGCAGCCGCTTCCCCTGTACTGCCCCATAAGCGATGCGGACACCAACGCCCGGTGAAGCAAAGGTGCGGAAGGGGCGAAGCCGGGGCCGGGGAGCGATCCCCGACCCCGCACGCATCACGCGCTCGCTCGCAGATACGCTGGCTTCGGCGCCTCTCCCAACCCGGACGCCAAGCCCAGGTTGGTCGCCAGCCCCTGAAACCAGGCCGCGTCCGTCGCGGACCGCGGCACGACCCCGGCGGCAGCCGCCTTCGCGCGGTAC
>JAJZXK010000006.1 GCA_021806565.1 Bacillota bacterium
CCCAATTTCTCTGCGGGCATCACCTGGCCCGGCGGCACGCTCACGACTGCGGGTGGTTCCCAGGCCGGGTGGGCGCAGATTACTACATCTACGTCGGGCTATGGCCTCAACCTCTGGAACTCGGCCGATGCGGCTTACGCGCCGCTGTATGTTGGAAACATTACCGGTAAGTCGGGAACTTTCAGTGCCGGAATCGGATTTTCAGGTGTGGCGACCGGGGATCGCGCAATAGACTTTACCGCATTGACTGCGTCGTCCCCATATCTTGACCAATGGGGAAACTATCAGTTTCCATCCACGGTAGGCAGCGCGGCGACGTGGGGCGTTTCTGTTGGCAGTACAACCGTCTTAGAGGTTGGTTTGGGTAGTAGCAACGCTGGGCAAGTAACTGCTGCCGGCCTCGCCACCTTTGTTGCAGGCATCACCGGCACCGGAACCACAGGCGCCCTGACGGCGGGCAGCGGCATCCTTGGCACGGCCAATACATGGAGCGCAACGCAGACGTTCTCCGCAGGCGCGACCATCGCCTCGGGCCAAACCCTCGGGCTCTCTGGCGCGACGGTCAGCGGTGCGCCGACGTTCTCCAATGGCCTGTACTCTGCCGCCGGGATCAACTTCACCAACGCGGGTAACACCGCATTCATTCAGGCAGACACAGCCTACCGCCTAGTATTCCGCGCAACGAGCAGTACAACCGCGACGAACTCTGTCCTTCACTTCCAAGCACAGTCTGGGATCAATGCGCTTACCATCGGTAGCAATGCTTCGAGCAATCCTACGCTGGTGCAGACGGCCAACAGCACGCTTGACGATGGAATAGGCAACTTCAGCATCGCCAAGTCTTTGACCTCGATCGGCGGACAGGCATGTAATGGAACGCTTGGTCTTGCCGCAGTCGTTGCGGGATCAGCATCGACCACGGTGACTGCTACCACGGCTACAGCAATCGTGAATAACGCTGTCCCCTCGTCCCCCACGGGAGCCACATACCTTGTTGACGGCGCAGTGTATGTGAACAATGGCACCAGCGGCCAGAAGATTACCTTCAGCGTGCAGTACACCGATGCACTTAGCGGTGGAACAGTTACCGCCTATTTCGCACCGTCTCAGACCAGTTCGTCTGGCACATCTTTGCCCGCCCCGATGACGGGGGCCAACACCTTCGCCAACGGCGTCTATCCATGCTCGGCCATTTTTATTGCGCCAGCGGCTGGAAGCACCATCACGATCAGTTATACTGACGCGGGCGGAACACCAAACGACAAGGTGTCTGCCATCGTCGTCAGGACATCGTGAGGGGTGGACGGAAGATGGCGCCAACGGGTGGAAGCACGCGCCGAAGTCTCATGGGTCTTGGTTTGCTTGGCTTAGCGTCGCCTGGTCTAACCACGAAGGCAACGGCTGGCCAAGAGGCTACTGTGCCGTTGACCTTCAGCAACCTTGGAAACGAAGTGACTCTAGGCAACGCGCAGAACGCCGAATATGCATGGAAGCTACAGAAGCCTGTCACGCTGGCCAGGATCACAGCGAACGTCGCATGGTGCATCCTTCAGGCCCCTTCCGCCGCAGGGATGACCGAACTTCTGTGGTCGGTGTTCGTCACCCGCAACGGCACCAACCCGCAGCAAAACGGGCGCATCAACCAGTACACATCCGACACTTTCGGCCATCCCGTGCAGAACAACGCGCCAAGCAAACTGCGGTGGGATGTGAAATCGGCCGGTGAAAACTGCGATGTGCTGTGTAACAGCATCAGCAAGGGGTGGACCACGCCGGGAGGTCTGGGCGCGTCGGCTGCAGACAAGGTGGTGTGGGATGGACCGATCCAGTTGAACGCTGGCGACTATCTGGTGTTTTACGCGGCCGTCGATTGCCCACCGATCCCGGTGGACGTTGAGTTTCACCTGAACATCGCATACTGCTAGCACGAAGACGACAAGCCCTGCGGGGACACGCCGTGACAAGGCGTGTTCTTGCTGTTAAGTCTCCTCGCGCATCGGCGCGCCCATACCTGGTCTGCCACACCTAAGCCCGCTTCACCCCGGCCGCGCCGCCTCAGCGCCTCCGGCGGCCTACTGGCGGGCGTGGGTCTACAGGTCCCCCACCGCGTCGGCGCTCGTCTTCTGCAACCCATCCGCCGCGTGCAGGTAACGCTGGGTGGTCGCCAGGGCCGCGTGCCCAAGGTCCTTTTGCACTTGCAGAAGGTCGGCGCCGTTGGCCAAGGCCGTGGTCGCCAAGTAGTGGCGAAGCCAATGTGCGGAAACGCTCTTGGCAAGACCAGCACGCTTGGCGGCACGCGCAAGCATTTGGTCGGCAGACTGCTTTGACATGCGCCCGCCGTCACGGTTGGGCAGTAGATAGCCGCCGGCCGCCTTCCACTCGGCCAGCGCATCCAACACCTGGGGCACCAGTTTCACTTCCCTAACCTTCTGCCCCTTGCCGACCACGCGGAGCCCGGTGTTTCCGTGGGGGTCGCAGTAGGTGTGCTCCCACTTGGCATCCAGGGCTTCAGAGATCCGCAGCCCCGTCCGGGCCAGCAGGACGATCAGGGCGCGGCACTTGCCGTCGCTCGCCTGCATCATCGCCCGCACCTCGGCCTGGGAGAGCATCCGCGGCGCGCCTTCCTGGGCCACCTTCGGTGTCCGCACGATACCGAAGGATGAGAACGGGACCGCGCCCAGGTCGGCCGCGAAGGAGAAGAGTGACCGCATGGCCGACAGGGCCTGCGCCGCGCTAGCCGGGGCCAGACCGCTAGCCGCTAGGTGTTCGGCGTAGCGCAGGGCATCCGCCCGCGTGGTCGCCAGCAACGGCTGCCCGTCGCGGAACGCCGAGAACCGGCGCAGGGCCCGCAGGTAGGCGGTCTGTGTCTCAGCAGACTGTGACCGGCTCGCCACCCGCGCAAGCCACATCCGCACCACGGCGCCTTCGGATAGCGGCTCTTCCCCGAGTGTGGCCACCGCCCGCCCGTTCACCGTCACCAGATCCCCGCCGACCATCCCGACCGCCTCCCTCATCCCAAGGACAGCATAAGACGTAACCTACATTACGTCAAGCGTTCTGGGCGTGGCGGGGGGCAGGAGTCTTCGACACGTTTCGACTGGTCGGCAGGGCGTCAGCGGAACCGCGCCAAGCACTGTTAGCAGTGCCGATCAGGACTGTTATTCTTCGACCGGCGCACCCGTTTCGATCAACGCGCCCTTCTCGGCACCGGGGAATAACTGCCGCAGAATCTCGGCCGCCGCCTCGGCCCGTGCAGCATCCTCATCCCTGTCGGTCACGTCTTCAACGGAAACATCCTGGACCACATGAGCAACGGGCCTCCCTATAAGGTAGGCGCCAAGCCATTCGCGTGCCTTGGCGTCGCCGGCCTCGGCGTCGGATACCGCACGGGCCACGATCGCGCGCCACCTGTCCGGCGGGCAGGCATCAGCCAGCGCAGCCAGGTAGGCCGCTTCTGTGTCGCGCCGTGGGCGGCCAGGTCCGCCCGAGTTACCCTGAGCCCATCGCCCTTTGTTGTCCCGTCCTTCCATGCCTGCGCCCTCCGTTTCGCCGTCCGTCTAAACGGAAGCCAAGGATTGTGGCAACAATCCGCCCCGCTGTACCCACCGCCCCAGGTGTACCGCCTCGAATGTCTCCAGGTCCACCCGATGCCGGGCCTTCACCGGACGCCGGTCGGTGCGGTCCAGGCAAGCAAAGGTCGCGTCGCCGTCGCCCACCTCCAGAACCACGCACCGCCTGGGGTCGCCGTTCGACCATTGGTAGTCCCGGTGCAGGAACACGTCGCCCACGGCAGGCACCCGCTCCTGCGGCTCCAGGTCGCCCAGGGCAGCCCGCGCCAGGGATGCGGCCTCCAGGTCGCCCCGGCGGTCGGCAAGGTCACGCAGGGCCTCCAGGGCCGTCCGTGGGTCAGCCGCCAGCACCGCAGGTGGCCGGTTCGACGGCGACACCTCGCCGATCAGCCGCGCCGACAGGTCCAAGACCGCCAGCGCCTGCGTGGCTATGCTAGCATTGCCGTTCTGCGCGTGCTCCTGCAACCGTCGGCGCACCATCGCTACCAGGAACGTCGCCATCCCTTGGGGCCTGTTCGGTTCTCCGTCCAGCACCCGGCATACGTCCAGCGCCAGCGCCTCTGCGCCGGTCATGTGAACCGCCCGTAGGTGCTGGCGCAACCCGCCGGCCCTTGCCATCGTCCCCACCTCCTAGGTCTATGCTAGCATAGGTCCAGTGGGGTGGCCAGGGGTCACGGCAGGGAAGGCAATGCTAGCATATGCGTCCTGTCTACAGCCGCCACGGCCAGCGGGGCAGCCCCAACAGCACTAGCACGACGATGGCCAGCGCCAGCAGGGTCACGCCGACGCGCCCCCTTTCGGCTTCGCGGGCTTTGCCGCCGTCGTCCAAGTCCCGCACTGCGGGCAGCGCACCTGCGCACCTTCGAGTATCGCCCCCATTGGCTTACTGCAGCCAGCGCAGCGAACCATCACCAGTTCAGGCATGCTGGCATGTCGGGTCTCGGTTGCTTTCCGGTTTGCGGCCTCCACGTTGCCCACTCCTCTCACCGAGTCCCGAGTCCCGGTCGGCGGTCAGCGCCGGGCCGGCGGTGGTCGACTAGCCGCCGCGTAGGCGCGCCTCGCGCAGCCGGCAGGGTCAGCCTCACCTGCGGCCCGCAGCATCGTCGTCAGGGCGGCCTGCGGCATCCCGGCCTGGGCAGCGGCCACCGCTCCCCGCCAGCGGGCCGTGGGCGTGTCCGCGGCGAGGTCGGCCTGCACCAGGGGAGCCAGGGCGGCGAACGCAGCAGCAGCACCGTCCTCATCATCAGCATCCTCATCGGCGGCGGTCAGCGCCTCCGCGAACACCTCCGCAGGCAGGTCGAACAGCCCAGCCAGCACTCCAGGCGCGTGCGCCCGATCCTCCGCGGGCAGGTCCATCACCAGGTGCTGCGCCAGCACCACGAGGTGTCGCGGTAGCGGTCGGCCGGGCGTCCACCCGCCAGCCCCGGCCGTCCGCCGCAACTCTCGGGCCACCCCGGCCAGGTCCGCCACGTCGTCTGGTCGGTCGGGTCGGTGCGGCTCCAGCACCTGCCGGATCACGGCCACGTACCCATCTGGCTCCATCCTCCGGGCCAGGGCCGCCCGCAGCCGCAGGCGCTCCCGCTGCGACAGGGCCAGCACGTCGGCCTGGCGGTCCAGCACGGCGGCCAGGGTCGGGGTGTCGCCCAGGGCCGCCAGCACGTCACCAGCGGTCGGTGGACGGTGCCGCAGGCGGATAGGTCGGTGCGCTAGGTCACGCATGGCGGGTGCCTCCTCGGCGCCGCAGCGTCCCGCCGTCCACCGGGGGCCAGTCAGTCAGCAGCCCGACGCCGACCAGCAGGCCGGCCGGGCCTAGCCAGGCGCGGCGGTCGGCCAGCATGGCCACCATGAGGGTCGCCCGGTCCATCCGCCCACCCCAGGCCCGGTACGCATCGTGCAGGCGGTCGGCCTCCGTCCACACCTTTGGCGAGCGACAGCATCGGGCCACCGCGAACGCCTCCGCGTCGGCCAGCATGGCCTGCACCTGGTCACGGTGCGCCCGCATCGCGTCTAGGGCGACGGCGGCCGTGGGGTCCGTAGGTCGGCCAGGGTTGGCCAGGGCGCGGCCGTCGGCCAGCATGACCGCGCCGCCATGTCGGTGGTACGCAGCCAGCGCCTCGGTTGCGGTCATACCGGCTCCCACCCGTCCGGCGCCCAGAATGGGAGCACTTTGGCGGTCGGGTCGGGGGTCCCGGAGGTTTGCGCGTCGGGGCCGGCGACCCCATGGGATACACCATGAGCAAACCTCGTTTTGGGGTCGCAGCCCTTGGGGCTCATGGCTTCCGAGGTTTGCTCATTTTCGGCGCTATGAGCAAACCTCGCAGCCCTTGCGGCAGTAGGGCTGGAGGGTGATTTTGAGGTTTGCTCATCATCTATGGCATGGGGGGCGGGGTCGTCATCGGCGGCCGGTAGCGACCAGACACACTCACCGCGGCCGACGTAGTCCCGGCGGCAGCCCAGGGCCTTCCGGGCCCGCCGCAGGGTGATTTCGCGGTGGCCGGCGGATCGCGCGTCGCGAGTCAGCGCATCCCAGGTCGCCTTGCGGCCGCCGGCCAGGGCCGCCCGCAGCCAGTCATCGGCCCGGCCGGCGGCCGTATCCTCGCGGTCCGGGGTAGGCTCGGGGGCCAGAATCGCGGCCGCGGTCAGGTCGCAGGCTCCGGTCCACGTCACGCGCACGGTGTCTATGGGGGTGCGGGGGTCGGCATACACGACGGACGGCACCAGCGCGTATCCAATGGCGTCCGGCTCGGCGGCGAGGGAGTGCTTGACCGCCACGATTGCCCGGCGGCTGGGCTCCTGTGGGTCGGCTCCCGCCAACAGCACGCTACGGGCCGCCGCGCCGAAGTCCATAGATCCCCAGCCGCGGTCTATGGCCGCGTCGGCGCTCGACTTGCGCAAGTGGCGCAGTATCAGCACCGCGCAGCCAGTCTCCCGCGCCATCATCCCTAGGCCGTCCAGGACCGGGCGCACCTCCTCAGCGCGGTGCGCGTCCACGCCTGTGCCCAGGTACGATTGCACCGGGTCGATGACTACCAGGACGGCGCCGGTCTGGCGCACCGCGTCCGCCAGCACGTCGGCATCCGCCATGCTGATGGGTTCCGTGGCCGCGTCCGGCTCGCCGTCGGGCCGCACCTTGCGGCGCCCGTCGAGCAGGTACAGCCGGGCCAGGTCAGCGCCGGCGGCCTCGGCACGCGGTCGCAGGGTGGTCGCCGGGTCATCCTCCCGGCTCAGGTACAGCGCCGCGCCCGACAGGCCCGGGGTGCCGTCCGGCATCGCAGCGCCGGTGGTCACGCGAGCCGCCAGGTCTAGGGCCACGGTGGACTTGCCCTGCGCCGGTCTACCATCGAGGAATGTCAGCGCGCCCAGCGGCACCCGCCCGGGCCACAGCCACCGCACGGCCTCGGGCAGCACGTCGGCCAGGGGTCGCAGTACCGGCCCGTAGGTCACGCCGACCGGACGGGCCACCACCTCTGGGCCGCCCCCAGCCGCCTCTCGCGCCTTGCGCAGGGCCTCCGCCGCCGGGCCGTCCGGTGGTACACTAGACCCACCACGCGTCCCGTCCCGCGCGCCCCCGGCCGCCACGCTGGGGGCGCCGCCATGTCTGGGGGTCATCGGGCGGTCACCTTGCGGCGCCCGCGTGCGGTCGTCCGGCTCGTTGCGAGGGCGGCACCCGTCTGCGCCTGCTCGTCTAGCCAGCGCAGCAGGGCCGCGCGCGGCACGCGGATCACCCGCCCAACCCGGATATGAGGCAGCCCCGCGCGCAGCAGGTCATACGCGGTGTTGCGGCACACGCCCAGTACCTCCGCCACCGCCGCCATATCCAGAGCCTCCGTCGTCCCGTCAGACATGACCTGATGCCCCCTCGTGTGTCGCAGCACCGTATCTATGGCTACGCTACCACCGCTTGTTATCCGCAACAATCCGGTGTATATTGTCCATAACCCGTAACATGGGGGCATAGGAGGAGTGCCGAACGTGTTGTGGTTGCGCAGGCCCGCTGAAGTCGTCTTCGGCATGACCGAAGGGCCAGAAGTAGACGAGTTGACAGGGGCGACGGTCGGAGCACCGCAACCGACCTGGTGGATTCGGCAGCGCGCCGGATTACTGGAGTGGTTCGCCCCCACGGAACGCCCCGCTGGGCGCAAGACGCCCTGGACCTATCTTGAGTTCGCCAACATTTCGGATGCTCACGATGCAGCGGAGTTTGCCACCCAGTGGGGTCTACTTCAGACGCCAGAAGAAGAAGTGTTGGCGTTTATCGAACGCGAATGCGCCGTGGCCAGTCCACTCCCAGACCAAGGGCCTGGCATTGCCGTATCGCCTCCCCTCTCCCTTGCAGAATGGAAAGCCCAACAATCACACCTATCACTGCCCAAGGTGGTGTCGTGGACTGCCGGCGAAACGTGGTCTTCGTGGCGTTCACTTATCGCGCATATTCGGGGTGCTCTTACGCTAGTTATTGCGGCAAGCGGCGAGGAAGATAATCTATCCTGCTTGGACGTGCAAGGCGCACTTGACGCGATTGGATCTCCCCTGCCCCCCGCGTCAGGACCGCAAAGACAACAATGGCAGGCAATCGACGCATTGCGCCGCTACATGCGTTCGTTCGTGGACTTCCACACGGAAGTAACCGTCGATGTGAATAGAAGGTGGCGGATCGAATCCGCACCCAAGAATCTTTTGTCCCTCTTGTGGTGGCAGTTTGGGCTGGACCTTACGGCCGGACGATCATGGCGAGTGTGCGCACGCCCCGGATGCGGTTCATTCTTTCGCGTCGAACGTGACACACAACGCTGGTGCGTCCGTTGTTCTGCGGGATATGGCCGGATGGAGCGCAAGCGGCGTCGGGATCGGGGAGAAGAGCACCCGCCACAGGTGCGCGCCGAGATTTGGCCGGCCAAAGGAGAGGTGGCGGAGTGAAGGGTAGCATCGCGAAGGCTCGCAACAAGGACGGCACGCCGCACTACCGCGCACGGGTGGACGTGGGGATGGACAACGCGACGGGTAAACGCCGCCAGAAGGAGCGGTGGTTTGAACGGAAGGCGGACGCGGAACGCTGGGTGGCAGATACCGTCGCCAAGGTGCAGCGGAACGAGTGGGCCGATCCGGGCCACGCCACGGTGGGCGAGTACGTGCAGCGGTGGATGAGCGCGCACCGCGCAGACCTCGCGCCCCGCAGCCGGGCCCGGTACGAATCTGCCGCCCGTGCCCACGTCCTTCCGGCCTGGCAGGCGGCACCGCTTGCTTCGGTGCGCACATCCGACCTCCGCGGGTGGTTCGACCGCCTGCGCACATCCGGTCGGCTCACGCGCGGCGGAGGTGGCCTCTCCGTAGATTCCCTGCGGTACGTCCGCAGCGTGCTCCACCAGTCCTTCGCGCTCGCGGTGGAAGATGGCATGCTTCAGCGCAACCCTGTCGCGAGTATCCACCTGCCGCAGCCAAAGCCCCGCGACGTGCAGCCGCTCACTGCCGAACAGGTCCGCACGCTCCTGGAGGCGGCGCACGGCCACCGCCTGTGGAGTTTCTTCGTGCTCGCGCTCACCACGGGCGCACGGGCTGGAGAGTTGCTTGCTACCCGCTGGGAAGACCTCGACCTTGCGGCTGGCGTCCTCACCATCCGGCATTCTCTTCAGCGGGTGAAGGGCGAAGGGCTCGTGCTTGGACCGCCAAAAACCGTCTCCTCGCAACGCACAGTGGACCTTCCCAACATGGCCGTATCCGCGCTCACCGCCCATCGCAGGCAGCAGGCCGCCGAACGCCTGAAAGCCGGTGCGTTGTATTCGGACGGCGGCTTCGTCTTCGCGAACGAAGCAGGGGCCCCTCTTGACGAATCCAACGTCTACCATCGGCTTTGGCTTCCGATGCTGGTAAGGGCGGGCCTACCGCGCATGCGGCTCCACGACGCACGCCACACACACGCCAGCATGCTCGTTGACGGAGGAGTGAACCTGAAGGTGGTGCAGGACCGCCTCGGCCACGCCGATCCGCGCATCCTTCTCCAGCGGTACGCCCATCGGATGCCGGGCGCGCAGCGAGCCGCGGCAGACAAGATGGACTCCCTCCTGCGCCCCCGTCACGATGGCGACAGGTCGGCCCAGTAGCCGATCCCGCGTGCAATACTCAGGAGGGGGTCCGGCATTCGCGGCCGGGCCCCCTGTTTTCTTCGTCCGTGGGGTTTTGGTGGGGTTGGGGTCCTTAGTGGGGCTAGCCGGACTACGAAAACCCTTGTGATTCTTGGAGCTGGTGGGCAGAATCGAACTGCCGACCTACGCATTACGAGTGCGTCGCTCTGCCGACTGAGCTACACCAGCCTACGGCGCACATTGGAGCGGGTGAGGGGAATCGAACCCCCGTCTAAAGCTTGGGAAGCTTTCGTTCTGCCATTGAACTACACCCGCACGAACGGAGCATACCACCGACGACGACTCAGGGACAAGCCGCCGTACGTTGGCGGAGGCGACGGGGATCGAACCCGCGATTTCCGGTGTGACAGACCGGTGTGTTAACCACTACACTACGCCTCCGCGTCCTGCGCTCGCCCCCAGAAGACACGGATGCGAGTCTAGCAGCCTCCGGGTTCCGCGTCAATGCGCGAAGACATCCTGCCAAGCGATCGTCTGGCCCCGCTCCGCACCCACAGACACCAGCACGACGGGCCGACGGGCCAAGTCCTCGATGCAGGCCAGGTACGCCTGAGCCGCGCGCGGCAGGTCCTCCCGCGTCCGCAGGGCGCCCAGCTCACCGTGCCAACCGGAAAGCTCCTCATACTCCGGCTCGCACGCCGCAAGGTCGTCCGCGTCGTGCGGCAGGTGCTCGATCCGGCGACCATTCAACCGATACCCCACCGCGACGCGGATGCGCTCCACCCCAGAAAGCGTGTCGAGCTTCGTGACGCACAGGCCCCAGAGGCCGTTGACCAACACAGCGTGTCGTAAGACCACCGCGTCCAACCACCCGCAACGCCTGGGCCGCCCGGTGGTGGTGCCAAACTCCCCGCCCTTCTGGCGCAGTTGCTCCGCCAACGGTCCTTCGATCTCCGTGGGAAACGGACCGTCGCCGACCCGCGTGCTGTAGGCCTTGGTGACCCCGAGCACCCGGTCGATGCGCGAAGGGCCCACGCCTGCTCCCACACACGCCCCGCCCGCCGTCGGGTGGGACGAAGTGACGTAGGGGTAGCTTCCCAGGTCGAGGTCGAGCAACGTTCCCTGGGCGCCCTCGAATAGAACCCGCTCCCCGCGGTCGAGCGCGTCGTTGACGCGTACGACGGTGTCCGCGACATGGGGTTCCAGGCGCAAGGCGATCTCCCGCAGCCGTTGGTACAGCGCATCCGCGTCGACTGAGGGCCTCCCGTGGCCCTCCAAGGCGGGATTGGTGTGGCGCAGATTTGCCTCAAGCCGCTGCCGCAGCGTGGAGGCGCGGAAGAGGTCTCCGACGCGGATACCAAGGCGGGCCGCCTTGTCTCGATACGCGGGCCCGACCCCCCGCAGCGTCGTGCCGAGGCGTCCCGCCCCGCGCCGCTCCTCCTCCGCCGCATCCAACTCCTGGTGGAAGGGGAGGATGAGATGGGCGGCATCGCTGATCACGACGCGGCCAACGTCCAGACCCTGCGCCACCAAGCGGTCGCGCTCTTCCCAAAAGGCCCAGGGGTCGATCACCACTCCGTTGCCGATGATACAGGTCTTGCCATGAATGATCCCCGACGGCACCAGATGCAACCGGAACTCCCGCGTGCCCACCACAACCGTGTGGCCCGCGTTGTGTCCGCCCTGATAACGAACCACTGTATCCGCCTGAGCGGACAGGTAGTCCGTAATCTTACCCTTGCCTTCGTCCCCCCACTGGGCGCCTACGACCACCACGCTGGGCATTCTTGAGCCTGGCCCCCGCCGGAATACAGGCGCGCCTTTCAGCTTCACCGCACCCCAGGGCCAGGCATTCCCCCCTTCAAACTGCCGTCACTCCACCGGACCATTGGCGCACCTCGTCGATCGCGCGGCGCCACGCCTCGTCCGGCCACTCGGACAGCATACCTTCGCCCCGGCGAGCCCGGGGCTGGGGGCCCCGCAGCCGTCAGGGCAAGGGTCATGCCGCGCATGAGGATGCTGGGTGCGGCCAAGACACGACACAAGGCCGGCCGCCTACCCGGCGCGCACCGCGCGATCCGCAAACCGGCCGAGGTCCTTGCGGAACACCAGCGGCACGGGCCCGGTGGGCCCGTTGCGCTGCTTGGCGACCACCAACTCCATCTCGTATCGTCGCGAGGGGTCCTCCGCCAACTTCGGATCCTGGTAGATGAACATCACGACATCGGCATCCTGCTCGATGGCACCCGATTCACGCAGATCCGACAATTGGGGGCGGCGGTTCTCCCGGGATTCCACCGCTCGCGACAACTGAGATAGAGCCAGGACCGGCACCTGCAGTTCCCGCGCCAACCCCTTCAGGGAGCGGGATATCTCGGCGATCTCCTGCTGGCGGTTCTCCGCCCGGCCCCGGGTGTGCATCAACTGGAGGTAGTCCACGACGAGCATGGTGACCGCGCATTCCGCCCGCATGCGCCGCGCCCGGGCCCGCAGGTCCATGATGGAGATATTGGGTGTATCGTCGATGTAGATGGGCAAGTCGGACAGCTTCCCCAACGACTTCGAAATGCTCGGCCAGTCGCTATCGGATAGAAATCCAGAACGGACGCGCTCCAGGGGCACTCCGGCGTCACAGCACAGCAATCGGGAAGCGAGGGAGTCCGCGCTCATCTCCAAACTGAAAAAGCCGACTCCGGTGCCCTGGGCGGCAGCCGCCAGCGTCATGTTGAGCGCCAGCGCCGTCTTACCCTGCGAAGGGCGCGCTGCGAGGACAATGAGTTCAGACGGATGGAAACCGGTGGTCATCTTATCCAATTCAGACAAGCCGGTGGGGACGCCGACCACTTGCCCTTTCTGCTCATACAGCCGCTCCAGGGTGGTGAACGCCTGCATCAGGGCGTCGCGCAGATGCAGAAAGGATCGTCCGGTCCGGCGCATCTCGCCGATTTGAAAGATCCGGTTCTCCGCGCGGTCCAACAGGGTGTCCGGCGTTTCGTCGGTGGAGTATACGGAAGAGCCGATCTCGATGGCGGCTTGGCCGAGTTCGCGCAGCAACGCCTTCTCGGCAACGATCCGCGCGTAGTAAGGCGCATTGGCGGTTGCCGGTACCGTCGCCGTCAGGTCCGAAAGAAAGGAAAGCCCACCGGCGAGTTCCAATTGCCCGGCTCGCTCCATGGCCTCTCCGACGGTGATCACGTCCACGGCTTCGGAGCGCGCCGTCAAAGATGCGATGGCTGAAAAGATCCGGCGGTGGGCTTCTCGGTAGAAGTCCTCCGGCCTGAGTAACTCGGTGCATTGGACCGCCGCCTCGCGGTCGAGGAGCGCGGCCCCCAACACGCACTGCTCCGCTTCGATGTTCTGCGGAGGAAGGCGGTCGGCGAACGGCGAGCCGGGTGTCGCCATCCGTCAGACCGCCTCGACAAGGACCTGGACAGTGACCGTGACATCCGGATGCAGACGCAATTCCACCTCGTGCTCTCCAAGCGTCTTGAACGGCTCATCCAGGGCGATCCGGCGCCGGTCCACTTCGATACCGAAGTTTGCCACGATGGCATCGGCGACATCCTGGGCCGTGACGGACCCGAACAAGCGGCCGGAATCCCCTGCCTTGGCGCGCACCGACACTCGGGCGCCGCTCAAACGCTCGGCGGCCACCCGCGCCGACTCTCTCAGCCGAAAGGCGTCGCGCGCTTCCTTGGCACGGGTGGCCGCCAAGCGTGCCAGGTTAGCGGGGGTGGCCTCGGCCGCCAACCCGCGCGGCAACAGAAAGTTCCGCGCGTGTCCCGGGGAAACCTCGACGACCGCGTTCGCGGCCCCGAGGCCCTTGACGTCTTTCACCAGAATGACCTTCAAGGTGTCTGCCTCCGTTCCGCACGGGCGCGGTGCTACCAAGGGCCGCAAGCACGTGATCGTCCAGCGGCAACGGCCTATTCGGTCTGGAAGGGCAGCATGGCCAATACCCGGGCGCGCTTGATCGCGTTGGTCAACTGCCGTTGATGGCCCGCACAGTTGCCACTCACGCGGCGCGGCAGCATCTTGCCCCGCTCATTGATAAAGCGCCGCAGGCGCACAACATCCTTGTAATCCACTCCGGGCAGGTGATCGACGCAAAACGCACAAACCTTCCTACGGCGACGACGATCGCGACGAGCCACACGCTCTCCTCCTTACGCAACGGTTGGATGATTGATTCCTCTTACGTCCGGGCGGAACGAACAGCGGCCGCGGCCTCCCCGCGCTCTGCCGGACGAACCTCTGGCCTGGCGCGGGGCGGCATATCCGGAACCGCCTGAGAAATTCCCAAGCGCAACACGGCCGGCGAGATGTGGCAGTAGTGTTCCAACTCCTCCACCCCACCACGCGGTTCCGCGGAAAACCGGACGAGCAGATAGAAGCTCTCCTTGTGATCCTCGATGTCGTAGGACAGCTTCCGGCGACCCCAGCGCTCGATGGTCGCGACCGCCCCCCCGCGCCGCTCGATCGCGTCCCGGAGCTTCTCGGTCTGCTCCACAATCGCTTCCTCTTCCAACAGCGGTGATAGCAGCACCACCGCTTCATAGGCGCGCACCCGCCGACCCCTCCTCACGCCTCTCCGGAAGCGACCATCACCAGCGCTCACCAGAGGCAGTTAGCTATGATAAACGGAGACACTGCTTCAGGGCAAGAACCATCTGGCGCAGGGTACGGCGCGGCTCGCCCGGCTACGTCGGCGTTGGCCGCCTGCCCGTCGCCCGGGCGGCGGCGACTCAGCGGGCGGCACAAGTGGTGGCGGCACATACCGAGACCCCACCGCCCGGGTGCCGGGCAGGCGCGGCCCGTCATCCCGGCATCGGGCGCGCTTACGCGGGCCCCGGCTCCACGGAACCTCGGCCCCCCACGCATCGCATCGCCCACCGGTCACGCCTCAGGGGAGTAGATGCGAGTCACGCGACGCTCAATCTGCGCCCGAGGCACCAGGACGATGCGCCCGCAACCGACACATTGTAGGCGGAGGTCGGCTCCGGTACGGAGCACCCGCCAACGGCGGCTGCCGCAGGGATGCGCCTTACGCAGGTCGATCTCGTCTCCTAGCCGAAGCGCGAGCGGGCCAGGGCGTTCGGGTGCGCGGCCGGCGGCGCCGGCGGGGGGCGGACGGTCTACCATGCGCCTCCCACCCATGCCCGTGCGCCAGGAAGCGATGCGGCGGCCCACCGCCAGAGACCCATGAGACCCGGGGCCCACCGAGAATGGTGCACTGCGGTGGCCAGGGCGTCGTATCCTGGAAACGGACCATGGCTCGTGGCGCCCAGAAGCAGCGCCGCCAGTATGGCCAGCCGCTCGGCCGCTCCGAACCCTGCGCCACCGACCCGGTCCAACCACCCGGAGGCGCGCCGCGACGCGGTTCCCCGCAGGAGGTACGCGCCAACGGTGACGACCGCCGCCTCTGTTCCCATGAGCAGTCCCACAAAGCAGAGGGCCTGCGCCAAGTGTACGGCAAACACGTCCGCCAGGTATCCCCCCACGGTATGGGGCACAGTCCCCGGAGGGAAGGTGGCCGCCGATGAGCCCGCCGCGTACTGCTGCATGGCGGGATTGCCGGATTGCCGGGCGAGAAGCCGTACCGCGCCAGGAGAATAGGGGACCTGCGCCATTCCCCCGGACAGGGGGAGCCGCGGCTTCAGCCATCCGGCCAAGTGCGTCTCCCATCCCCAGTGGGTCTGCAACCAAACCGCCAGAGGATCCGCCACACGGATGGCGACAACGAAGGCCAATGCGGCTCCGACGACCGCCAGGACCGAGCCGAGCAAGCCCCTGCGAAACCCCGCCAGCAGGCCCGAAAGGGCCGCCGCGAGAATCACCCAGTCCAGCCATGACGCCGGTTGTAGCACTTCACCCACCCGGTCAAGCGGGATGCCGGGGGGTGCCATCGAACGCCCCCCAGGCGCTCATCCCAACTGCGCCCGCTTCGAACACAACCGTTCCCAAGCGGCTCAGGTGCGCCGCATTCCTCTAGCGGCCCACCACCGCCGAACCATCCACCCCACTGCGCCAACCGCAACCGGCATACCCAAGTACCCCAGCACAGGATAGGCGATGGCGACAAGCGGCACCAGCCCCGCAAATCCAGCCGGGATCGCGGCGACGCAGACGCCCGCCGCCGCAGGTCCTGGTCGGGTGGGCGCAAGGCGCTGTCCCAGAGCGACAGCGGTTGCGCTTCCGGTGGTCCAGAGTGCCGCCCCGAGCAGGGCCGGATACGCGAAGAGTCGCCACCACGCCCCTCCGATCACGATCCCCAGAGGGAGAGCCGCGTGGAAGGCCCCAGGAGCGGCCAGCACGGCAAGGGTGCTTGCGACACAGAGCACGCCAAGCGCGGCGCCACCAGCCAGGCCGGCCGTGGCGGCGGAGGGCCGCGAGATGCCCTCCGGCAGGGCGACGCAAAGCGACGAGAGCCCGAGCAGGAGGTTGTAGGAGACATACAGCAGTGCGGCGCCCGCCCACCCGGGCCGCCCCGTCAGAAGGGCCCCGCGTTCCACCAGCACAGGCAGCCGCGCCGCAGCAGCCAGCAGGATGGCAAGCACAATGATCGGCACCAACAGGAAGTTGCCAAGGCGCAGGCCAGTTCGACCCGGTAAGGCCGCCGCCGCCAGGATGCAGGCGAACGCCACCGTTCCGATTTCGGACGGCCAGCCCAAAACGTGCGTCATCAGGGCCCCGCCGCCCGCGACGACCACTACTTGAGCGACGAACAACCCCAGTACGGACAGGTGGTCGAGCGCGCCGCCCAATCGGGTGCCGCACAACGTCCGCAGCAGTTCACCGTAGTGACGGGGTCTTGAGACGGCCGCGGCTCCAAGGGCCGCCGCGCCGCAAACCGCAAACGCCAAGCCGGCAAGCACCGCGCCCGCGACGCCAAGGCCCCCGTACCGGCCAAAGAAGTGCAGCACTTCCCGCCCGCTCGCGAAACCGGCGCCGACCACCGCGCCAACGTAAGCGGCCGCCGGCTCCAGCCAATGCGCCCGACGGGGTCCTCCCACCGCTGGCCGACCTCCCACGCCGCTCGCCGGCCCTCAGGTTCTGGGAGGCATGCATAGTGCTGTCGGCCGCGTCCGTATACTTGCACGCGATCGGCCAGGAGGTGTAACGGCTTGGCGACCATCGTCCGCCTCCGCTACGACCAGCGTCTCGCGTCAGAACGACTCGGCGGAGAACTGGCCGCGATGCTGGATCGGATGGGGTTGGGCGACCGGCCGCCACTGTTTCTTTGCATCGGAACGGATCGATCCACTGGCGACGCACTCGGCCCCCTCGTCGGCCAACAACTGCAGGCGGCGCTTCCCTTATGGGATGGACGCGTGCTGGGCACCCTTGAGCAACCCGTCCACGCTGGAAACCTGGCGGAGACCCTGGCGGGGTTACGCTCGGAAGCGGAAGAGCCGGCGGTCGTGGCCGTGGATGCCTGTCTCGGCCGGGCGGAGAGCGTGGGTACCGTCTGCGTCGGGGTGGGACCACTGGTGCCAGGAGCGGGAGTGAACAAATCGCTTCCGGAGGTCGGCTCGGCCCACGTCACGGGAACCGTGAACGTAGGCGGCTTCATGGAGTATTTTGTCTTGCAGAACACTAGGCTCCAGTTGGTGATGGGTATGGCCACCGTGATCGCCGATGGTCTGACCCACGCCGCACGCCTGCTCCACGAGGCGCGCAGTCGGACGGCGCTGGCGGACGCCGCCCCCTGGTGACGCTACGTAATGCGGGCGGGCTGCCCGCGACCGCCCAGGCGGCGGCCGACCTCGCCGGCAGCTTCCTCTGCCGTCAGCCCGCTGGCATTGATGATCGGCACGCGGGACACGACGTTCTGTCGACCGAGGAAGTTGTCGTCCAGGCCGTTAACCACGATCGCATCGATGCCGTCCGGAATACCGCCGGCCAGGCTGACCACCTCAAAGCCGGCCGCACGAAGCCGGGCCTTCACCGGCGCGAGGCTGTCCTCCACTGCGATCCGCCGCAACTGCATCACTTCCCTCTGGAGGATGCGCCCTGCCGCTTGCCGTTATGCAGGTAGGCGTCCGATCTCGCCTGGAGCGCGCGTTGGCCGGCCTGCCGTTCCGTGGCGCAGCCTCGCGGCAAGGCGAAAGACAGACCACATCCACCCGATCGGTCCGGAGCCGCGGCGTCCCGCCAACGCTTTGCATGCGAAGACATGGCAGCACATGGCAGCATCCGCCCCACGTCGTAGTCCCCCACCCCTCCTGCCCCAGGGGGTACGGCCGGACTCCGAGCACCCTCCGCGCGACGCTCCAGGAGGAGCAGCCCATGATGCCCTCCAAGGCATCGGCCCAGCGCTACCCGGCCTCTGTGCGCACCGGAGGGTGGCGTTTCACGTGAAACGCCACCCTCCGGGCGCACGTTCGCAAGGCCCGGCCCGCCGAAGACGCAGCAATGCCCGCGACATCCGGCGCGCGGCTGGCGCCAGGCCCATGCCCCAGCGTCCGCAACGGGATGGCGCGGTCCCCGCACCGGCTCCCAGGTGGGGCCGTGCGGGCCGTATCCAACACCATCAGAGCCATCTGGGCGCCGACCACCCCGCCCGGCACTGCAGATCGGGCCGTGGGGTCCGGTGGAGACCGCCGCATCCACGCCAGCCGCGCCACGCTGCGTGACTTCGCCAGAGGTCGGCGCCCGCTTCGGAAGGGCCCGTGCCTCACGCGTGCGAGGAAAACGCCGCTCACCAGCCCCCGCCGCACGGCTACGCCCCGCCCAGGATCGCGGCGAAGGGCGGGGCCTTCTTCTGCGCACCGGCGATGGACGGAAGCGAGCCAGCGTCCCGCTGGCCGGCTCCAAGGCGGGGTTCATCGGGTGCAGGCCGCGATCGCCGGCGGGACTGCCGCCGGAGGCTGCGCCGAGGGCCGAGCGGGAAGACTACGGAACGAACCCATCCGTTTCACGTGAAACGGGTGCCAATATCTCGAGCAGCCGCTCCAAATCGGCACCCCCAAAAAACGCGATCTCCACCGTGCCCTGACGACTATCTCCTCGCAAGCGCACGCGCGTCCCGAGCGCCTCGCGCAGCCTGCGCTCCGCTTCCCGCCAATCCGGGCTTCGCACCGCTGCTTTCGCCCGGACCTGCGGTCCTTGCGGGTTGCGCTGTAGGCGCCGCACCAGGTCCTCCGTTTCGCGCACACTCATCCCGGCATCCACGACGCGCTCGACCGCCGCCGCCTGCTCGCCGCTTGCGCCCAATGCCAATAGCGCGCGGGCGTGGCCTGCCGTCAACCGCCCGCCCACCACAGCAGCTCGGATCTCCTCCGGTGCCTGCAACAACCGCAGGCTATTGCTGATCGCGGGCCGGCTGCGCCCGAGGCGGCGGGCCAACTCCTCCTGCGACAACCCATACTCTTCAATGAGACGGTGAAGTGCCTCCGCCTCTTCCAACGGATTCAGGTCTTCTCGTTGAAGGTTTTCCACCAAGGCCACTTCAGCGACCTCGGCATCACTGAACTCCCGAACCAGTGCGGGAATCCGGCCCAACCCCACAGCTTGGGCCGCCCGCCACCGGCGCTCCCCCGCAACCAGTTGGTAACGCCCCGGGTTGACCGCACGCACGATGATCGGTTGCAGCACTCCGTGGGTGCGAATCGACTCAGCAAGCTCCGCGAGGCTACCCTCGTCGAACGCCGATCGCGGCTGCAGTGGATTGCGGTCGATCGCCGCACATTCCACCAACTCCACGCGGTCTCCGTCGCGCGCCTCCAACTCAGGCAACAGGGCGTCCAAACCCCTACCCAATCGACGCTGCGCTCCGGGCACGGATGAGCACCTCCTTTGCCACGTCCGCATAGGTTTCGGCACCCTTCGACCGCCCATCATAGAGCCCAATCGGAAGGCCGTGGCTGGGGGCCTCACTCAGGCGGACGTTGCGCGGAATGACGCTGCGAAACACGCGCCCCCGAAACGCCCGCTTCACTTCTTCCGCAACTTGCAGCGAGAGATTGGTGCGGGCGTCGAACATCGTAAGCACCACGCCGAGGATACCCAGCCCGGGGTTCAACTCGCCGCGCACCCGCTGCAGGGTGGCAAGCAACTGGCTCACACCTTCCAGAGCGTAGTACTCACATTGAATCGGAATCAGCACCGCTTGCGCCGCCACCAGCGCGTTCACCGTGAGCAGGCCAAGGGAAGGGGGACAATCGATGATCACCAACCCATACCGATCCGCCTCAACGGCCAGGGCAGCCTTTAGGAGTTCTTCCCTTTGATCACGGCCCACCAACCCGACCTCGGCACCCATCAACTCCGCGCCCGCGGGAACCAGGGCCAAATTCGGCACCGCCGTTTGCCTGGCGGCCCGCGCCAACCCCACGCCTCCGAGCAAGACGTCGAGCAAACCGACGCCGACGCGCCGGTTGTCGACCCCCAGACCACTCGTCGCGTTTCCCTGCGGGTCGGCGTCGATCAGCAACACCCGCTCGCCGGCCTGCGCGAGGTAGGCGGACACGTTGACCGCTGTGGTCGTCTTACCGACCCCACCCTTTTGGTTCGCAACCGCCACCACGCGAACCACCTTGCCCGCCCCCGCTTCAACACTCCTCGCGCGCCGGCCGTGTTATCCGCAATTCCACGGTCCACCCGCCGGGATCCTCCCGGCCCAGCCACTCTACCGCGAAACCCGACGCACGTAGACGCTCCACGACCCGTTCGACCGGAGGCTGCCACGCCACTCCTGCCAGATCTTTGCTCTTGTCCTGCCCTTGGCGGCCCAACCGCCGGTCCACCCATCTACCGGCGGCCCGAACGCTCAATCCATCCGCGGCGAAACTCGCGACGGCGGACAACCGCTCGGTCTCTCCGCTCAACCGCAGAAGCTCGCGTGCGTGCCGTTCCGACAGTCCCGCCGCGACCAGGGCCGCCCGAACACTTGGCTCCAGATGCAACAGCCGGAGTTTGTTCGCAATTCCCGGTTGGCTGCGCCCAACCGCCACGGCCAACTCCTGCTGCGTCATCCGGAACTCTTCGACCAATCGCGCGTAAGCCGCCGCCTCGTCCAAATAGTGAAGATCCGCACGCTGTACGTTTTCCACCACGCTCACCACGGCGGCTTCCCGGTCGGAAAGCTCGCGCACAACCGCCGGGACCGTCTCCAGGCCGACCGCCTGAGCCGCACGCCACCGCCGCTCGCCCGCCACGATCTCCAACTCGCCCATGGCCGGCCGCACGAGAAGCGGCTGCAAAACCCCGTGTTCACGAACCGAAGCCATCAACGCATCGAGGGCCGACGGATCGTCCACGTGCCTCGGCTGGTACGGACTGGGCCTCAACGCAGACACCGCCACCCGGCGCACCAAGCCGATCCCGGCGGCTCCCTCGGCCGACAGATCCCCTTCCACCAGTTGCCCCCCTCCCGGCCGTGGCCTCCGCGCCCACCTCCCACACCGCCAACATCGCTAGCTCCGGCGTGCACCGCCCGGAGCAGCCAGATAAGTCCTCGGTGTCCGCCGCACCTTCTCCACCCGCACCACTGCCCGCGATCCGGAGCCCTCAGGGAGCTCGTACTCCGCCTTGCGCATCCGCCCCGCGCCCAAACGTCCCGCGACGGCGGCCGCCTCCGACCATTCCTCCCGCCACCGCGGTCCCTTCAACATGACGATGCGACCACCGACCCTACACAGCGGTAGCAGGTACCCCACCAACCGGCGCATGGGCGCCACCGCCCGCGCCACGACGCAATCAGACACCTCTCGCAGCGCCTCGCCACCCGCGGCCTCTTCCGCCCGCGTCTCCACCACGGTGACATTGCTCAGACCCAACGTCGTGGCCGCCTCTCGCAGAAAGCCGCACTTGCGATGGTTGGCCTCGACCAACGTCACCCGCAATTCGGGCATCCGGATGGCAACCGGCAACCCGGGGAAGCCCGCGCCACTACCCACGTCCACCAGCGTCTCGCCAGCCACCAACTCCGCGAACGGCAACCACGCCAGCGAATCGAGCAGATGCTTGCGCCGGCCGTCCGCCCAGGAGCGGATCGCCGTCAGACCCAGCGGCGAAGCCCAAACCATCGACATCAAACGGACGAGTTGCTGCGCCTCCTGCCGCGACACCTCCAGACCGAGCCCCTGCGCCTCGCCGCATAACCGCTCCGCTTCATCCTCGTGGTCCATGGGCGACACCATGCTTCTCCCTGGTGCGGTCCGCTGGCCGACCGGCAGGGCGTCCTCCGCCCACAGCTCAGCGCATCGCGACATACTGCTGCGCGATCGTGAAAATGTTCGCGACCACCCAGTAAAGAGCAAGCCCTGCAGGCAGCCGCAGGAATACGTAAAACATAATCGCCGGCATCAGATAGCTCATGAACTGCATCTGTTGCTGGGAACCGCCCGGCTGCAGCGCCATGCTGATCTTCGTTTGCCAATACGTGGAGATACCACCGAGGACCGGCAGAATGTAGTAAGGATCCGCCTTGCCCAGGTCGGGAAGCCACAGAAACCCCGGAGTTAGCGGGGGATGTCCAGTGAAGCTGAAGACCCGCAACATGTCGTAAAATGCATACAGCACCGGCAACTGCAGGAGCATCGGCAGGCAACTCGCCATCGGGTTCACGCCGTGTTCCTTGTACAATCGAACTTGCTCTTCCATGAGACGCTGCTTATCTTCCTTGAACTTTTCCTGCATCTTCTGCAACTCGGGCTGCATCGCCTGCATTTTCTTGAACGACTGAATCTGTGCCCGATACAGCGGATACACCAGCAACCGGATTACTGCCGTAAGCAGAATGATCCCCATGCCATAGCTCGACGTCCAACGGCTGAGCACCAGCATGCCCACACTCAGCAGATGCACCAGCCCGTGCCAAAGCGCCCCCAAGAACTGGCCTCCTCACCGCCACCCCCTACGAGGGCAGGCGCTCTGGAACAGGATCCCAACCGCCTGCGTGCCATGGGTGGCAGCGACCCAACCGCCTCAAGGCAAGCCCACCGCCGTGCCACACGCCAAACCGTCGAATCGCGTCTTCAGCATAATGAGAGCAGCTCGGGGTGTATCGGCAGTGCCCCACGAGGAAGGGCGCGATCAGACTCCGGTACGCCACCACCAGTACGACCGCCGCAAACGCGGCGCCCGCACCCAGCGTCGATCCTAACGATCTCCAGACCATCTCCCGATGCCTGCCTTCTCCACCGCCCAGGCCCACCGCCGCACCATCTCCGAATACTCGGCATCCAGGGCCGCGCCACGCAACACGAGAATGACTGTGACGCCGCCCCGCAACTCGGGTCCGCGCCGGACCACCTCACGCCACCGACGACGCAGGCGATTTCGAACGACGGCCGCTCCGAGGCGCTTTCCGGCCGCAATCGCCACACGAGGGGCGTCGGACCCTGTAACCCAAACGCGCAGGTGGAAATGACGGAACGAGGCGCTGCGCCCCCGCGCAAACACCTCGTCGAACACGCGCCTGCCACGCAACCGTTCGAGGCGCGCCTTCTGCACCCCCCGGACTCAATAGGACAGCCGGTGCCGCCCCTTCGCCCTCCGGGCCTTGAGAACCATTCGCCCAGACCGCTTCCGCATCCGAGTACGGAAACCATGTACCCGCTGCGCCTTGCGCACCTTGGGTTGGAAGGTCCGCCGCAAAAAACTCCACCCTTTCGCCTCACCACAGAGGCGGTCGAGGCAACGCCACCGATTATGCCGAGCCCCGGCCAAGCCTGTCAACCAGGCCATCTCGGGCTGCTTGTCCGCGGTCGAGGCCCCCTGATATGCTGCAGCGAGTGGCCGAGGCCGGACGATTTCCACCCGGGATCCCTACCCGACCGGCGCAACCACTGACATGCCATTCCGGCTCCAACGCGCGCCGCAAGAGGGGAGTCCGCATTTGGAGCCCGCGGCTGGCGACCTCCAATCCGCATGGGCCCAGACCCTGGCGTTGGCCGAAAGCCATCTGCCACGGCCCAGCCTTGAAACATGGCTTCGTAAGACACGCCCCCTGGCCGCGTACAACAACTTGGTCGTCATCGCCACCGAAAACGCGTTCGCTAGGCGCATGGCCGAACGCCACGCCCAGTTCCTTCGAGAACGGCTCGGGGCCTATTTGGGGCGCCCTGTCGAAATTAGCTTTGTCATTCCGGAAGCGGCCGTGGCTCATCCCGAAGAGTCTGCCCGTGACTTCTCTGCTAGTGAGGATACCGTCAGAGAAGACCCCGCGCCCGCAGTGGCGGCTTCCAACCTCAACCCGAAATACACTTTCGAGACTTTCGTTTCGGCACCGAACAGCTACCTCACCTATTCCGCTTCAATCGCTGTCTCCGAAGCTCCTGCCAAGGTATATAATCCCCTTTTTATCTACGGTGGTGTCGGGCTGGGCAAGACGCACCTTCTTCAGGCCATAGCCCACCGCGCACTGTCGCGGAACCGGTCTGCGCGAGTGGCATACGTCTCGTCTGAAACCTTTGCCAATGAACTCATCAACTCCATCAAAGACCGGAAGACAGAGGCCTTCCGCATGCGCTACCGCAGCGTCGACATCCTCTTGGTGGACGACGTGCAATTCCTTGCCGGGAAGGAGAGCACTCAGGAAGAGTTCTTCCACACCTTCAACCGGTTATATGAAGCCGACAAACAAATCGTACTCTCCAGCGATCATCCACCCAAGGAAATCGCACCTCTTGAAGAGCGACTCCGCTCGCGCTTCGAATGGGGCCTGATCACTGATATCCAGCCGCCCGACCTCGAGACACGGACCGCCATCCTCCGCAAGAAGGCTGAACTTGAGCGCCTGCCCATTCCCAACGAGGCGATCCGCTTCATCGCCGAACGCATCAACACCAACATCCGCGAGCTCGAAGGGGCGCTGGTACGCGTCGTGGCCTACGCTTCGTTTCACAAGTGTCCGATGGATGAAGCCACAGCCCACGCGGCCCTCCGCGACATTCTGCCCCAGGCACAGCCACGACAGATCACCATTGCGCTGATCCAAGACGCCGTCGCCCGACAGTACGGCATCTCCGTGCAAGACCTCAAGATCCGCAAGCGCACCAGGGACGTCGCCATGCCGCGCCAGGTGGCCATGTTCCTCAGCCGCGAACTCACCAACCACTCCCTTCCCAAGATCGGAGCAGAGTTCGGCGGCCGCGACCACACCACCGTCATGCATGCTTGCGACAAGATCTCCAGCGCCCTACCCACCGACGCGGAACTCCGCACCACCGTCGCCGCCCTGAGGGCGCGCATCTCGGAATGAAGGCGAACGGCACGCAGCCTGTGGACATTCCTGTGGACTACCTGTGCGGCCACCGTGGACAGCCCCCCGTCGCCGGACGACCTGTGCACATCGTCGCCGCCCTCCACACCCAGTGCACACCGGTATCCACCGGCTCAGCGCTAGTGGCACACGGCTGCCGACCACTTGTCCACCGATCGCGCCTCCTCTACTATGACTACGACCCATATGGGAACCACCCGTAGCCGGGAGGGACCCCGGACCGCAAACCGGTCACCCGGGAGGACACCATGCGTTTCACCGTAAGCCTAGGCGACCTCTCCCCCGCAGTCGCTGCTGTCACCCGCTTCTTACCGTCCAAGGCACTCAGGCCCGCTCTCACCTGCATCCGACTGGACGCCGAGGCGGGTAGCCTGGCCCTGTCGGCGACCGACATGGACAACGTCATCCGCACTACCATCCCAGCTCAAATCGAAACCGAAGGCATAGCCACCGTCCCCGCCCGCTACCTCGCGGAGGTCCTCCGCCGCCTGCCCGCCGGGACCGTTTCCTGGGAGAGCGACGGGTCCGACAGTTCGGCCTCCCTCGCATGGGAGCGCACGCGCCTGTCGGTCACCGGCATCCCGCCGGAACAGTACCCTCCCCTGCCGCCGCTTCCCGAACAACCCAAGTACAGCTTCCCTCAGGCACGCCTGAAGCGCGCCATCCTTTCGACCTCGTTCGCCGCCGCTCCGCCCGAAGCCGCCCGCGCACTACTGACCGGCATAGAACTGCGCTTCAGTCCGGACACCATCGCCGCACTGGCGACCGACGGCTTCCACGCGGCCGCCTACAGCAGCCACCCCGATGCGGCCCCCAGCGACGCCTCCTTGGTCGTACCCGCCCTCAGCCTGCTCGAAGCCGCCCGGCTTCTGGCCGATAACGAAGACTTGGTCGACCTCAGCATCGAACCCAGCCATCTGTGGCTGCACACCGCATCCGCGGACCTCGGTCTCCGGCTTCTTGAGGGAAAGTACTTCTCCATCCTCGACCTGGTACCCAAGACCTTTTCGACCACGGTCACCATTCCGCGTGCGTCCCTCATGGGAGCCTGCGAACGCGTCGGCGTAGTCACAGAGGCACATCCACCCCATGCGGTAACCGCAACCATCTCGAGCGGTCAGGTGCATTTTCACGCCGCCTTTCCGGCAATCGGTTCCGCCGAAGAAACGCTCGACGCCAGGGTGCAAGGCAAAGATCTGCGCTTCGCCTTCAACGCCCAGCAGCTGCTTGCCGCAATGCGCCGCTTCCACGGCGAACAACTCGTTTGGGAATTGAGCGGCGAAGACAGCCTCGCCCGCATCGCCGATCCCCATGACCCCTCTCTGCAGTACATGCACATGCCTCTGCAGATGACCGCATCCAGCGCCGCGGGGAGTGGCACCGACGCCTAACCCGGAGGAGCCGGCACGCGTGGTGGTCGACCGCTTACCGATTCAGTTGAGTGCCTTCCTGAAGCTGGCCGGTGCGGCGGCCACCGGCGGTCAGGCCAAGGCACTCATACAAACGGGTCTCGTGACGGTCAACGGACACACCGAGACGCGCCGGCACCGCATGCTCGGCGCCGGCGATCGAATCACTCTGCGCGACACCATGGTCTGGACGGTCGCGCCGCTCCCACCCGCCTGAAGGCCTTCCATTCCCTGCGCTGGCTCGCCTCATTGCCGTTCTGCTAGAATAAGCCACGCAGGGATCCGCGACGGCGCACCGGCAAGGAGGTGTCCATTGGCAGCCATACTCACGCCCGACATCCGTCCGGGCGTTTCCCCGCCACTCTTAGCTGGCCGGACATCCCTGCGCACCCATCTCTCCAACTTGGTCCGGTCCCGCGGTTGGACCGCCCGGATCGAGCAGCAGCGAGCCGTCGCGTTGTGGCCGCAGATCGCGGGCCCCGCGATCTCCAGGCGTACCTCGGCCAGATCGATCCAGAGCGAGGTGCTCTGGGTCGAAGTTACTGACGCCGTCTGGGCAACCCAACTGACCTTTCTCAAGACGGACCTGCTCAAGAAACTGCGGGCCGCCGGCGCAACCTCCCTGCGCGACCTGAGGTTTCGTGTTGCCACCTTCCTGCCCCAAGGCGAACGGCCGCCGGCACCCGTAGCTCCGCAGCTCCCCTTACGGGTAGAAGCACCGCCCGCGTCGCTCCCAGTAGCGCTGCAGCGGATGCGGGCCGCGGCAGAGCGGCGCTCTTGCCGGTTCGCCGTCCCGCAGAGGCAGGTGGGGCCCAAGTGAACCTCCCGGGATACTCCACGCCGGTTTTCCTGGAGGTCAGTCCATCCGTCATCCTGCGGGTTCCGGACGTTGTCGCGATCCTGGACGTGACGGCGGTACGCGCTCCAGCGACCCGCGAGTATCTGGGATACCTGCGCAGGCGCGGGTTGCTGGAAGACCTCTGCTTCGGCGCCAGAACGCGAAGTGCCGTGCTGTGTGTCCGCCGTGCCTTTCTGTGTCCGCTTTCCGCCGACACACTCCGTAAGCGCCTTGCCCTGATGCGAGCGTGACGCTACCCGTCAAGCGAATTCTGGAGGTATCAAGTGCCCTACGATGAATCACAGATCCAAGTCCTCGAGGGACTGGAACCCGTTCGGAAACGACCGGGTATGTACATCGGGGATGTCGGATCACGAGGTCTTCACCACCTGGTCTATGAAGTTGTCGATAATGCCGTCGACGAAGCGCTGGCCGGCCGATGTTCGCGCATTGATGTCACCCTGCACGAGGACGGATCCGCCTCGATTACGGACAACGGTGCGGGCATTCCCGTCGGTGTACATCCGGTGGCCGGACGACCCACGCTAGAGGTTGTCATGACGGTCTTGCACGCCGGCGGCAAGTTTGGCGGCGACGGGTATCGGGTCAGCGGCGGTCTTCATGGAGTGGGCGTCTCGGTCGTCAACGCTCTGTCGTCGTGGCTGGAGGCCACCGTCTCGCGTGACGGCGGGTTGTACCGGCAGCGGTATGAGCAGGGCATTCCGGTGACTGAGCTCGAAGCCCTTGGCATGACTTCCCAGAGCGGGACCAGAGTGCGTTTTATGCCGGATCCCGCTATTCTCAGTGTGACGGAGTTTAGCGCTGAGACACTCAGTGTTCGTTTCCGCGAAATCGCCTTTCTTAACAGTGGCTTGGAGATCCGCCTGGACGACGAGAGGTCGAATCGCTCGTGGAAATTTCGCTACGAGGAAGGTCTTGCCTCCTTCGTCAATTTTTCCAACCGCGGCAAGGACGTTCTGCACCCGATCATTCACCTGATCGATACGCGCGATGGAGTCCAGGTCGAGACCGCGATCCAGTACACGTCGGGATATACGGAGAACATCTCCTCTTTTGCCAATACAATCCACACTCGCGAAGGCGGCACGCACGAGATCGGATTCAAAGCTGCTCTGACGCGAGTAATCAACGAGTACGCAAAGAAGTCCGCGAAGGCGCCGGATAACCTGTCTGGAGAGGACGTACGCGAGGGACTTTCCGCGGTCATCAGCGTCAAGCTGCACGACCCCCTTTTTGAAGGACAGACGAAGACCAAACTCGGTAACGCCCATGTCCGAGGGGCCGTCGAAACGCTGGTCTCCGAAAAATTGGGGACGTACCTGGAGGAAAACCCCGGCCCCGCACGGACGCTGGTCGAAAAGGCAAGCGCCGCGGCACGGGCGCGGGAGGCAGCCCGCAAGGCCAGGGAGTTGGTCCGGCGCAAGAACGCGCTTGAGATCTCCGCGCTGCCTGGAAAGCTCACCGATTGCACTGAGCGGGATCCCGCCCGTACCGAATTGTTCCTCGTCGAGGGTGATTCCGCCGGCGGAAGCGCGAAACAGGCACGCGACCGCACCATCCAGGCGATCTTGCCACTGCGTGGTAAGATCCTCAATGTCGAGCGGGCCCATATGGGCGAAACTCTGAAGAACGAGACGATCCGTTCGATCATCACTGCGGCGGGGACCGGATTCGGCGACGCGTTCGAGTTGGATAAGGCACGGTATCATAAGATCATCATTATGACCGACGCCGATATCGATGGTGCTCATATCTGCACGTTACTATTGACGGTGATTTTCAGGTATTTGCGGGGTCTCATTGACGGCGGCTATGTGTATATCGCTCAGCCGCCACTGTACATGATCCGGAAGGGAAAATCCGTTTCCTGGGTTTACAGCGACGCGGACCGCGATGCGGTCGTCCGCAAGCTTGGCGGCAAAGCGGATGAAATCCAACGCTTCAAGGGTCTTGGCGAGATGGACGCCGAGCAGCTCTGGGAAACGACCATGGACCCCGCCCGCCGTGTCTTACTGCGAGTCACCATGGAGGACGCCGCGCACGCAAACGAGATTTTCAGTATTCTTATGGGCGAAGTCGTCGAGTCCAGAAAGAACTTCATCGAAGAGCATTCACATCTTGTGAGGAACCTCGACACCGTAGGATAGATAAGGGTGATCCTTTTTGCCGGAAGGTCCGGAGCCTACACGAATCAGGGACATTGATGTGGCTGACCAAATGCAGCAGGCGTATATTGATTACGCGATGTCCGTCATCACGGCGCGCGCGCTGCCCGATGTGCGCGACGGTCTGCTACCGGTGCAGCGACGCATCCTCTATGCCATGCGGATCTCCGGTAACACCCACCAGCACGGTTTTCGCAAGAGCGCAAAGACGGTCGGTGAAGTCATCGGTAACTTCCATCCGCACGGCGACGTCGCGCTCTATGGTTCGCTCGTGCGATTGGCCCAGGACTTCTCCCTTCGATACCCACTGATCGAAGGGCATGGCAACTTCGGGTCCATCGATGGAGATCCGCCGGCCGCCATGCGGTATACGGAGGCACGCCTCTCCGCGGTTGCCGATGAAATATTGCGGGACCTGGAAAAAGAGACGGTCGAGTTCGTTTCGAACTACGACGACTCCACCACGGAGCCTTCGGTGTTGCCGGCACGGTTTCCGAGCCTGCTCTGCAATGGCGCGATCGGCATTGCCGTCGGCATGAGCACGAGCATCCCGCCGCACAACCTCGGAGAGGTCGTGGGCGCCACCATCTTCTTGCTGGACCACCCGGAAGCGACGGGTGAACAGTTGGCGGATATGGTTCAGGGACCTGATTTTCCGACCGGCGCGATCATCATGGGCCGTTCGGGGATCCGCAGCGCGTATGCGACCGGTCGCGGGAGCATCACCGTGCGCGGGCGTGCCGAAATCGTGGTGGGTAAGGGTGACCGCCAGCAGATCATCATCTCGGAAATACCTTACGAGACGAAGAAGTCGTCCATAATCGAACGCATTGCGGCCCTCCACCGCGATCGGCGGCTGGAGGGTATTTCCGCGATCACCGACGCGTCGGACCGCCACGGCTTGCGGGTGGTGGTGGACGTGCAGCGTGGAGCGAACGCGGCCGTCATTCTGAACCGGCTTTATAAGGAGACCCCGCTGCAGCAGACCTACAGTATGCGGATGCTGGCGCTCGTCGACGGCCGGCCGCGCCTGCTCTCGCTGCGTGAGGTGCTCCATTACTACATCCTGCACCAGCGAGACGTGGTGCTCAGGCGGACCAGGTTCGAGCTCGACCGTGCCGAGCGCCGCGCGCATATCATCGAGGGTCTGCTGCGCGCACTCGATGCACTCGACGCGATCATCCAACTGATCCGCAACAGCACCACGCGCGAGGCGGCCCGGGACGGATTGGAGTCGCGTTTCGGAATGTCCCGCCTGCAGGCGGACGCCATTTTGGACATGCGGCTGTCCCAGTTGACCGGACTGGAACGGCAACGGCTGCAGAGCGAGTATGAGGAACTGCAGCAGACCATCCGCCGCCTGCAGGCCATCCTCGGGTCCGATGAGGTGCTGCGTTCGGTGATCAGGGACGAGTTGACGGAGGTGGCGCGGAAGTTCGCGGACCGGCGGCGGACCGAGATCTTAGAGGATTCCGCGACCGACTTTTCGCTGGAAGACCTGGTCGCGGTGGAGCGGATGGTCTTCACGCTCACGCGCGCCGGCTACTGCAAGCGCACCGCTCTGGACACGTATCGCAACCAGGGACGCGGAGGCCGCGGCGTGGCGGCCCTGACAACGCGTGACGACGATTTCGTCACCGATTTCCTCGTGGCCGGCACACACGACCACATGCTCTTTTTCACCTCGCTCGGCCGCGTCTACCGTTTGCGCGTGTATGACGTTCCGGAGGCCGGGCGGACCGCCCGCGGCACCGCGGTGGTTAACCTCCTGCCGCTGGGTGATCAGGAAAAGGTCACCGCGGTGATTCCCGTTGCGGTGGCCCGCTTCCAGGGGTCGTCTGGACAAGAGGCTGGCGACGAGGCGGATGCCGAGGATTCGGAGGCGGAGGATGAAGAGGGTGCGGGCGACGACGGGGACGCGGAAGGCGAGGGGAGTGCGTCCCCGCAGGAAGTCGAGCCGCCGGGTGAGTTTTACGTGGTGATGGGGACCCGGCGCGGGAGGGTGAAGCGCGTTCCCCTGAGGGCCTTCGCGACGGTGCGCAAGAACGGGCTGCTTGCCATCGGATTGGAGTCGGATGATCGCCTTGCGGACGTCCGCATCTGTCAGTCGGATGCGCGCATGCTCCTGGTGACGGAACTGGGCCAGGCCGCATGTTTCCCCGTCACGGAGGTGCGCAGCATGGGACGAACTGCCCGCGGGGTGGTCGGGATCCGCCTGGCACCATCCGACAGTGTGGTCGGCATGGTGGTGGCCGAGCCCGGGCTGGACCTGGCCATCGTCAGCGCCAACGGGGTCGGTAAGCGTACCCCGATCGGCGATTTTCCGTGCCACCACCGGGGTACGACCGGTGTGCGCGCGCAGCGGCTCACGGCCAAGACCGGCCCGCTGGTCGGCGCCCGGCCGGTCCGTCCGGGTGAGGACATCATGCTGATCACGGCCCAGGGGAAGTTGATCCGGCAAGCGGTGGATGGTATTCCGTCGCAGGGGCGTTCCGCGTCCGGCGTCTGGCTGATGCGTCCGGAGTCGGGAGATGTGGTGGCGGCGGTCGCCACGATGGCCAGAGAGGAAGCGGACGACCCACCAGGCGGCGACGAGGGCCAGGACGGCTAGCCAGAGGGTCGCGGCCGGCGTCGGTCGTGGGCGGTTGCCCGAGGGTGGAGGCTCGCTTATCATCGAGCCTACGAATCGCTTGGGCGCGAGGCAGGAAAGGTCTGCGCGACGGAATGGGAGAGCGGCCATGGGGAATTCGTCAATGTCGGAAGATGCGGCGGGACTCCGATTGGACCAGCACGCAACCTGGCGGTTGAAGAAGGGTCTGGCCGAGATGCTCAAGGGCGGCGTCATCATGGACGTTACCACCGCGGAGCAGGCACGGATAGCGGAGGAGGCGGGTGCCTGTGCCGTGATGGCATTGGAACGCGTCCCCGCGGACGTCCGGGCCGAGGGTGGGGTGGCGCGAATGGCCGCGGTCGGTGTGGTGGAGGAGATCTGCGCCGCGGTCACCATACCGGTGATGGGGAAGGTCCGACTGGGGCATTTCGTGGAAGCGCAGATGCTCCAGGAAATCGGTGTGGACTACATCGACGAAAGCGAGGTCCTGACGCCTGCCGACGACCGCTACCACATCGACAAGCATACCTTCAAGGTCCCTTTCGTCTGCGGCGCGCGGGACCTGGGTGAAGCGCTGCGGCGCATCGCCGAGGGTGCGGCGATGATTCGGACCAAGGGGGAGCCGGGTACCGGGAACGTGGTGGAAGCCGTGCGCCACGTGCGGAAGATCAACGAGCAGATCCGGAGAGTCGTGCACTCCACGGATGAGGAGCTTGTCATTCTTGGCAAGGAGTATGGCGCACCGCTCGAGTTGCTGCACGAGGTGCGCGAGGCGGGGCGCCTGCCCGTGGTCAACTTCGCCGCGGGCGGAGTCGCGACGCCGGCGGACGCGGCGCTTCTGATGCAGCTGAACTGCGACGGCGTCTTTGTCGGTTCCGGTGTCTTCAAGAGCGCGGATCCCGAGGGAACGGCCCGCGCGATCGTGCGGGCGACCACCCATTGCCGCAATCCGAAGATCCTGGTGGAAGTCAGCCGCGGTCTGCGCGAAGCCATGCCTGGAACGGATCCCGAAGCCTCCGGCCAGCCACTGCGGATGCAGGAGCGGGGTTTGTGATGCGGCAACCGCGCGTCGGCGTGCTCGCCCTCCAGGGAGACATGCGGGAGCACGCTGCGGCCCTTCGGGCCTGCGGCCTCCCCGAGCATGCCGTGACGGAGATTCGTTCGGTGGACGAGCTGGCTCGGGTGGACGGGCTTGTCCTTCCGGGCGGGGAGAGCACCACGGTGGGCCGCCTGCTGCGCATCGAGGGCCTGGACGAGGCGATCGTTCAGCGAGCGGCCGAGGGCATGCCGTTGTTTGCCACCTGTGCCGGGGTGATCCTGCTGGCGACGGAGGTCCTGCATTCACAGCAACCGCGTCTGGGGTTGATCCCCGTTCAGGTGGAGCGCAACGCCTACGGCCGGCAGGTGGACAGTTTCGAAACCCGCCTGGAAGTGGACGGCATGGGCGAAATGGACGCGGTGTTCATTCGCGCCCCGCGGATCGTGGCCACCGATCCACGGGTGCGTGTTCTGGCCCGGCATCGACAGGACCCGGTGCTGTGCCGCTATGGTAGGATTCTGGCCGCAACCTTTCACCCGGAACTCACCCCCGATCACCGCCTGCATCGCTACTTCCTCTCGATGCTTGGGCCCGATGTGGGATGATCGCCGAAGCGTTGCGCGGATGCGACCCGCGCGACCCGCGGGCGGCTCTGGCCGCGATCAGCCACCTGGCGTACCTGCGGGGTTTGGTCCACGCGACGGCCGGCAACGCCTCGCTGCGTGTCGACGGCGGTTTTCTCTGCACGCCCAGCGGAAGCTGTCTTGGCGACGTTTCTCCGCAAGCGCTGGTTTCGCTCGACGGGGCGTGGGCGGCCGCCGCCGGCCAGGGCGTGGCGACATCCGAATGGCGGATGCATGCCGCCGTCTTCGAGCGGGTGGCGGCGGCCAACGCGGTTTTGCATACCCACTCGCATGCGGCCACGCTCTTCGCCATGCGCCAGAGCGATGTCCCCATGATCACCCCCGAGGCGCGACACCACCTTGGGACGGTTCCGTGCCTACCGGCCGAACCACCTGGAAGCGAGGAGTTGGCCGCCGCGGTCCGCGCGGCGATGGACGAAGGCGCCCGCGCGGTGCTGCTCGGACGGCACGGATGTGTCGCCTGGGGCGCCGACCCCCGGGAGGCCTTCTTTCGCGCCGAGCTGCTCGAAGCCACCGCGAGGTTGGCCTGGGATCTTCGCGAGGCCGGGGCGCAATGGTGACCTTACCAGCGAACCTCGTATGGCGGGCTACCGCGCTCGAGGTGTTGGACCAGCGCCGACTACCCGCCGCAGAGCACTATCTGCGCTGTGCGCGCTGGACGGACGTGGTCGAGGCCATTGCGCAATTGGCGGTGCGCGGCGCCCCGGCGATCGGTATCGCCGCGGGCTACGGTGCCGCACTCGCGGCGATCGAAGGCCCAGCAGCGCTGGACAGGGCCCGGGTGGAGTTGGTGCGCGCGCGTCCCACGGCCGTGGAGCCTGGAGTGACGGTACCACGGGTGGTGGCCGCCGCCTCCCTTGGCGGTCCGGAGGCCGCGGTCGCGGAGGCGGTGCGGATCCACCAGGAGGATGCCGCGCGCTGCGAGGACATCGCGCAACTCGGGGCGCAAGTTCTGGCCGGAGCTGACTGGGTGCTCACGCACTGTCACACGGGCGCCCTCGCCACCGGCGGTGTGGGGACCGCGCTTGGCGCAATCCGCCGTGCCTGGGAGGCCGGAGGACTGGCCGGGGTGTATTGCTGCGAGACCAGGCCGTTGTGGCAGGGAGCGAGGCTCACAGCCTGGGAGTGCGGACAACTCGGATTGCCACATCGGTTGCTTGCGGATGGTGCCGCCGGGTCCTTGCTGGCCGAGGGCCGCGTGGGGGCGGTGTGTGTCGGGGCCGACCGGATCACCGTCAACGGCGATGTCGCCAACAAGATCGGCACCCTGCCGTTGGCGATCGCGGCGGCGCATTATGAAATTCCCTTTTATGTGTTCGCGTCGATGACCACCGTGGATGCCGGCCTGGTCAGCGGACGGCAGATTCCGATCGAGCAGCGCAGCGCCGACGAAGTCCGCCTTCCGCACGGTCTGGAGACCACCCCTGTTTGGAATCCGGCGTTCGACGTGACGCCGGGGACACTCGTTTCGGCGATCGTCACCGAAACGGGTGTCCATCGCCGGCCCTATGGGTTCCTTCCCCGACCCTGACGACCTCGGCAAGGGGGGACCGTAGGTGCTGGATCTCCGACAAGTGCGAGAGCGACCCGAAGCGGTGCGTGCCGCTCTGGCGCGCAAGGGCGAGCCGGGGGCGCTCGACGCCCTCGAACGGGTGCTGAGCCTCGATCGCCAGCGGCGCGAACTCCTTTTGCGCGTCGAGACGCTCCGCGCCCAGCGCAACCACCTTTCGGGTGCCGTGGCGGCGGCGGGCCGGGAGGACCGGCAGGCGCTGGTCGCCGAGGCGAAGGCGGTGGGGGCATCCCTCAAGGGGATGGATGCGGACCTGGACCTCTGTCAGGCCCAATTGCGTGAGGCCGCGCTCGAACTGCCGAACGTGCCGGACGCCGAGGTGCCGGACGGGCAGGGGGATGCGGACAACGTCGAACTCCGGCGACATGGTGCGCTTCCCGTGTTCCAGAGTGTTGCCCAGGCCCATTGGGACATCGGCGCCCGTCTTGGAGTGTTGGACTTCGAGCGCAGCGGCAAGATCTCCGGTCCGAGGCTCACCGTGTTCCGGGGAGCCGGGGCGCGGCTGGTGCGCGGGCTGGCCTCGTTCATGCTGGACCTGCATGTCGACCGCCACCGTTGTACCGAGGTGTTACCGCCCTTTTTGGTTAACACCCCGAGCATGTTCGGCACGGGCAACCTGCCGAAGTTCGGCGGTGACGCCTTTAGGCTGGAGGGGGCGGACCTGTGGCTCATTCCGACGGCGGAGGTCCCCGTCACCAACCTGTATCGGGACGAGATCCTGAGCGCGGAGGTCCTTCCGATACGCCATGTCGCACATACGCCGTGTTGGCGCTCGGAGGCGGGAGCCGCCGGGCGGGATACACGCGGCCTGATCCGCCAGCATCAGTTCGACAAGGTCGAGTTGGTCTACTTCACGCGGCCGGATGCGTCCGACGGGCATTTCGAAGAAATCGTTGAAAACGCGGAAACCGTGCTAAGGGCGCTTGAACTTCCGTATCGTACGGTCGCCGTCTGCGCTGGCGACCTGGGCTTTTCAGCGGCACGGAAATACGACCTCGAGGTCTGGATGCCGAGCTATGAGCGGTATGTCGAGATCTCTTCCTGCAGCAATTTCCGGGACTTTCAGGCGAGGCGGGCAAATATTCGGTTCCGGCCGGCGGCGCAGCAGCCCCTGGAGTATGTGCATACGCTCAACGGATCCGCCCTCGCCATCGGCCGCACGATCGCGGCGCTCCTGGAGAACGGACAGCAGCCCGATGGATCCGTCCGCCTTCCGCCCGCCCTGGTGCCCTACCTTGGGATTGCTTCGCTGAGACCGGTCTGAACCGGCGGATTCATGCCGCGCCCGTCCGTGCCGCGGCGGTACCGGCAGTGGTCGATGTCGAGGCGGCTGGCGGTTCGAGATTCGGTTTGCGCCCGCTACCGCGGGGATCCGTGCGCATCGCGGGTCCCTTGGCCCACAGCTCACCCAGGGTGGTCAGCTTGTAGCCGCGCTCCGCGAGGCCCTTGAAGATCGCCGGCAGCGCGAGGTCGGTCTGCTTGCACGTGTCGCTGGCGTGCAGCAGGATGATGGCGCCGGGGAAGGCACCGGAGACCACGCGGTGCACGATGGTTCCCACGCCCGGGTTGAGCCAGTCGCGGGAGTCGATGGACCAGATGATGGTTTCATATCCGAGACCGCGCGCCGTCTCTACGACGCTACCGTTGAAGTCCCCGTTTGGTGGACGGAAGAAGCGGATGGGCTTACCCGCATACTCACGCAGCACAGCGTCCGCCGCGCCCACGTTGTCCGCGATGGCGGAAGGGCTCCTGCCACTCAGATTCACATGGGCCTGTCCGTGGCTGGCGAGTTCGTTCCCTCCGGCCAGGATGGCCTTGATCGCGGACGGATTGCGCTTGGCCCAGGGGCCGGAGACGAAAAAGGTAGCCGCCTGGTGGTGGTGGTGCAAGGTGGCGAGCACCTTGGGCAGCATCGCGTCCCCCCAACTCACGTCGAAGGTGAGGGCCATCACTTTGCTGTGGGTCGCGATGTAATAGACGGGATGTGCGTCGGCCCGCGCCTGTGCTTCTCGAACCGCAACGGTGACCGCCAGGAGGCCCACGGCAGTGAGCAGGGCCGGAAGCAAGCGTCGCCGGCGCACGCGAAACCACCTCGCCGGCAACAGAGTGCCGCAGAGGGGGTGGCCCTATGCGTCGCCGCTCCGCGCGGCCGCGGTGCCGTCCTTCTCTTCTGAGAGGCGTTGCTGCTGCGCCAGGACACGCAGGCCGAGCTTATCCACCTTTCCGGCGGCGTTGCGGGGAAGCTCTGTGCGCAAGACCACCGAACGCGGGCACTTGTATCCGGCGAGCAGACCGCGGCAATGGCGGATGATCGCGGTGTCGCTGGCCGAGGATCCGGGTCTGAGCACCACGAAGGCGACGACCCGCTCCCCACGGACCGGATCCGGGGTTCCGACCACCGCGGCGTCGGCCACTGCGGGATGCAGCAACAGGGTGTCTTCCACCTCGCGCGGGTAGACGTTCAGGCCGCCAACGAGAATCAGGTCCACCAGGCGCTCCAACAGAAACACGTATCCGTCTTCGTCCTGCACGCCCAGGTCGCCGGTATGCAGCCAACCGTCGCGCAGGGTGACGTTGGTCTGTTCGGGCTGGTTCAGATAGCCGAGCATCACGTTCGGTCCGCGCACCAGCACCTCCCCGGGGACTCCGCGCGGCGCCTCTCCGCCATGGGCGTCGGCGATGCGGACCTGGACACCCGGAACCGGAAGCCCGACGGACCCTGGTTTACGCGTGCCGTGTTCCGGGTTGAGGTAGGCCAACGGTCCCGCCTCGGTCGGGCCGTTGCCTTCCAGCACGGAGACGCCGTAGCGCTCCTGGAGGGCTTTGATCACCGGCAGGGGCATGGCCGCGCCGCCCGTGATGGCGAAGCGTAGCGAACTAAAGTCGACCGGTGCGTCCGGGCCGATGGAGGCCAGGATGGCACCGAAATGCGCCGGGACGCCGGGGAAGATGGTGATCCGTTCGGCCGCGATGACGCGGAGGACCGCATCCGGCCGGAACTGGGGGAGGATGACCAGCGCGGCGCCGGTGGAAACACAGGCCAAGAGGCACGCCATCTGGGCGTAGGAGTGGAAGAGCGGCAGGACGCACAGGAACCGGTCTGCCTCGCTCGCGGTGAAGCGCCGGCGTGCCTGGTCCAGATCCCACAGGAGCCCCGCATGGCTCAGCAGCGCGCCCTTCGGACGGCCGGTGGTACCGGCTGTGTAGAGGCAGGTCGCGGGCGCGCCGGCCGGAACGGGCGGCTTTGTCGGACCCAGGGGCGGTTGAGAGGCCAGCCATGACTCCAGCGGAATGGAACTCGGTTCCACCTCACCCCTGCCGGCCACCAGGACGTGGCGCAGTTGGGGTAGCTCTTGGCGCGCCGCCTGGATCGCTCCATCGCCACCTGCCTGCGTGATGATGGCGACGGCCTGAGAGTCGCGCAGAATGTGGGTGAGTTCTCGTGGCTGATACCGTGGATTGGTCGGTACGGCGACGGCGCCGATGCGCAGAATGCCGAAGAATACGACGAGGTAATCTACACTGTTGGGAAGTTGCAGGACAACGAAGTCTCCTGCACGCACACCCAATCCATGAAGACCACCGGCCATTTTCGCGGAGCGAGCCTCCAGCTCACGCCAGGAGACCCGTTCTCCTTCGCAAACCACCGCTTCACGCTCGGGAAAAAGCCGTGCGGTCTCGCTGAGTCGTTCGCCGATCAACACTTCCCATCCAACCCCCCTGTGTCAGAGGACGGGTGCGCTCCATCGGCGGCGTGGGCGCGGATCACACCGATGCCGCGGGTAAGCACCATACACGGCTATCGAAATGGAAGCCGCGGCGTCTCGCAGCCGGCATCCTTCAGGGAGAACGGATCTGGTACCGCGCCGACCTGGACCAAGCATACCGCCGGCGGGTCGAGGATGCGAGTGGCAGATCGGGAACCGGCCCAGGCGCCCCGGATACCAAGGGATTCGGCGCGTGGTCCGGGCGGCGAAGCGTTCTCCCGCATCCGAGGGCGATCACTTCGACCAAGACCCCTTGAACCCGACTCCCTTCCGGCGAGCCCACGGCAGGGGGAAGCGGGGGAGGGGTATCGCCCATCCAACCACTGACGATCCTGCACACCGGCGACCTCGGCGAGATCGGCACTGAGCTCGCCGGCACCAGGCTGAGAATCTTTCCGCAGCTCGCGGGGTTGGAGCGAAACGTCCGGCCGGACCTCCTCACCGATGGCGGTGACACGCTGCCTGCGGTGGCGGGCGGAGCGCCGGGACTCGCCTGGATCTCCGACATGGCATACACGGCCTGGGTGCCCGGCAACCACGATCTGGATCTCCCCGCAGACTCCCTGATCCCCGCGATCCAACGCGGGGCGACGCCAGTGGTTGCCGCAAACCTGGCCGCCACTGGCTGGAGTCCGCCCGGCCACCTCGTCGCTGGCGGAGGCAGGATCGCGATTGTCGGGCTGACGCGGTCCGGACGGGATCCTGGCTGGGTCGTGACCGATCCGGCCGCCGGACTCCGGAAGCGGGTGGACACCCTCGTCCTTCTGGGCCACAGCGGTGCCTCCGAAAAACGGGGGCTTCGAGCTCGTCGTGAGCGGCCGCGGCACCAGGAGCTACCGGTACCGCTGTGGATCGGCGGAACACCGGTCGTGCAGGTGGGTGCGAACGGACGGCATGTGGGCTTCATCCGCGGTGTGCCCGGCGACTGGCGACATCAACTGCTCGCAGCGGCGAACTTCCCGCCTGACTTGGCGCTGGCCCGCGATCTGCGCCAAGCACTCCTCCGGCGCCATCCCTTCCTGGGCGAGGTGCTGGCCCATCGCCCGTCGCCGACGGCCGGCCGGCACGCCGACGCCAAGTGGCCGCTTGCTGACTGGGCGGCGGATGCGGTGGGGGCCGACGCCGCCCCTGTGTCCTGGGCCGCCGTGGAGCCGCATTGGGCTGCGGGTCCGGTCACCTGCGGGGACAGGTGCAACCTCTACCATCATGACGAGGACCCGCTCGTGGTGGCGAGGTTCGACCGGCCCGCTCTGGTGCGGGCCGTGGAGGAGTTGGCCAACGCACGCTTGTTGCGGTACCCGCCCGGCGGTGACCGCCGATGCGCGTCTGCCCGAGGGGCAACGCGTCATCGAGTGTCGCGCCGAGGTGACGGGCGACGAGATCGCGGTGGCGATGACGCGCCACCAGGTTCGTCTTGCGCGGCCGCTGTCGCGCGCGGAGACAGGCATCACGGTGCGGGACGCCCTGGTTGCGGCGGCCCCGGAAGCGGAACCGGCCCGTCCCACCCACCGACCGGCGGATCGTCTTGATCGGCGGGATGCCGCCCCCGCCGCGTTGGGGCGCGGCCAAGGGGTAGGGTGACGGACCGTCGCCGCCTTCATGAACCGGAGCGGCCGCATGGCGCACCGGGGCGGATGCGAGCCAGCCCGAGGGTCCTGGCGGGTGGGTCCTTCCGGTCGCCTGTGTCCAACCCGGGCATGGGGCACGCAAGGCCCGGCCCGCGCCGTGGGCTCCCCGCCGCTGCGATAAGAATTGGTGCGGTGCGGCCCGGGGGATCGTCAACTACCGTCGGCTAGAGCCGGCCGCTTGTCCACCCGAATCGGCGGACGTCAGGCCGGTTGACGACGGCCCACCGGGGTCGGATGTACCCACCCCGGCAAGCAAAGGAGCGATCCGGAGCCATGCGCCCACAGCGGTTGTCCGGCAAGCCGGTGCCTTTGGGCGGCGCCTCCTGCCCGCTGTGCTGCGAGCGTCTTGCCGGGCGGCAGACTGCCCACCCGAACCCGCTACGCCCGGTTTTCAAGTTCCGACCCGTGCTACCGCAAGGGGGGGGAGCGGCGCTTCCGCTGTCGCCTGAAGGCGGCAGTCCCCGTGCCGCGTGATTTATGGCTGAAGCTGGATCTCGTGGCGGAGGACGTCGGCTACGAAGCCCGGGCGGTCCTGGGCAAGCTTGCGGACCCGCTCCTTCGTCTGTGGCACGGTGCCGAGCGCTTCCGCGGCCTGCATCATCGAGGCGTACGCCATCGAGACATCGGCGCCGGTGACCTCGTAGCCGAAGCCCTGCGAAATCCAGTCGAGCGCGGCGTGGCCGGCCTCGACGGCGAATGCCGGCTGTGTGGTCATATGGTCGCGCGCCGCCCGCGCGAGGGTCTTCGGATCGCAGGGCGACGTGCGGACGAGCTCGATGGCGGTGGTGTAGAGGCCGAGATCCTTGGCGGCGGTGAACCACCTGCCCTCCTCGCCCGGCGTCGTCGCGACGAGGTCTGCCAGGATCTGTTCGGGAGGCTTGTGTGGGTACTTCCTGGCGACGGCGCGGAACGACGCCAGGTACGTCCCGCCGCGATTCGCCCGCAGGCCGTACCGCGTGTATGCCTCCTCGATGAGGCCGCGGGAGAGGAGCATCTCCTCGCACAGCGCATCGATGTCGGCGTCGCCCGTCCGTGGGCCGCGCGAGGACTCGGCCAGGCGGATCGCCTCGGTCGTTTTGCCCATCGCGCCGAGGGCCTTCACTGCCCAGCGCTTATGGGGCCAGAAGGCCTCGTCCTTCAGCACGTCGAGGAGTTCGGGGTAGCGTTCGGCGAAGTAGAGGGCGGACAGGCACGCGGCCGCGCCGTGGAAGTAGCCGCGCACCTTCTGGTCGTGGCTCAGCGCGTCGCGGGTGATGCCGAGCAGCCGGTCGGCCCACTCCGAGGCCGCCCCCTTCGAGCCGCACAGTTCACCCCAGTGGTCGGCGAGCGATTCGATGTATGGCATCGCGTCCGCGGCGTGCGCCTCCCAGAGCCGCTCGAGCCAGGCGTCGCGCACCTTGGGGTCCGATGGCGCTTTGGCGATGATCGGAACCAGAGCCTCAATGGCGTGGTTGACGGCGGTGCCGATGGCACCCGACGAGCTGTCCACCTGCTCGAGCGCGGGGGACAGGCGCTCAAGAAAGAGCACGGCGCCCTCGGCGCCGAGCGCCGGGTCGTGGCGGGCGGCCCTCTTGATCTCGCTCACCGCCTGCTTGATGCGCTGGATCGGGGGCTGCGACTTCCAGCCGAAGGCCCGCCGCCGGAAGCGGGCCTTGAACTCCCACCTGTGCTCAGCGGCGCCCGCGACTCGCTTGGCGGTCATGCGGACTCCAAGCGCCGGTCGAGCTCGGTGCGGGAGGCCGGAACCCGGCGGTACCGTCCTCGAAGAGCGGCGGCCCACCGGCTTGTCTCGGTCGACCCGTCACACGCCACACAGGCGGCCACCAGCGACGCGGCGTGTTCATCGCGCCGTTGGCGCTTTTGATCGGTGCCCCCGGCGACGCGCCGTTCGGCGGCCGCGCGCATGGCCGCAAGCACCACCTTTCGCGTCCCGAGATCCGATATGCCCTCGACGCCGGCGGTTCGGAGCACGTCGTCCACCCTCCATCCGCGGCCCGTCGTCACCATCGGGTGCGAACCGATCCAGATCCGTTCCTCTCTTCATAGCCTCTTGTTTCCAGCCGCTTGCGCGGTTAGGTTCCTGCTTGGAGATTCCTGCTTCGTTGCGGCTGGTTTCGCCAGGCCGTTCTCCTGGCCAGAGCCTTCCGCTCCACAGGTGTTTTGTGTCTCCGGGGAACTCCCGGCGACAAGCGCCGCGAGGTTCCGCGCCGGCGAGTGGTTTCGGATCATGCCACGCACCGCAAGGTCCTCGACCACGATGACCGACTTGGTTTTCGCACACGCGCCACCTGCCCATCCAGGTCCTCACGCTGGCCACGCTGGTCAGATGAGGACACACGCGCATAGACGGCCACCCCTGTTGGTTCCTCCTTCGGGGGCTTCAAGATGATGGTGCCTGTCGGCATCTGCTCTGCTGGCACCGGCAATTTGCCATCGTGGTACATTCGCCACGCGGCTTGGTAGCTGATGCCTTGCTCCTTCGGCCATGCGCCCAGTTTCGTGCCTGCAGTACATCACAGGCGTCGACACGTGTAGATATTACTGGCCGACAGTTAATACGCCATCAGCGGGATGCGCTACGGCGTCGGCCGGCACCCACGATACCCGCCGGCATGGCCGTACCGAGGCCAGCGCCCGACCGCATCCCGAGGGTCCCGCCCGGACGGACAAGGGCACACGTTGCGGTGTCCAGGCATCGTGGCGATCGCCAGTTTGTCCACAAGATATGGACATCCTGTGGACACTGCAGCCCTGGCTCTGGCGACGGCCGCCCGGCGACCGCCGGCGAGCCTCCCGTCTGTATGGCGCGAGACGTGCCGTCGCAGCAACGGGTCGGACGGGGCCCGAAACGCTATCCGTCCCTCCCGTGGGCTGACGTGGCCGCTCGGCCCACACCCATGGCGGGGTCAACCGGAAGCCGGTGTGGCCAGAGCGCGCTGGCGCGGCCGCGCCTGTGTTTGGAGTGCCGCGGAGCCTCGCTGCGGCACTCCGGACCGAGGGCGGCCTGCCTGGAGTCCGGGTGTCTCTGGCGCAAAGGACGGCAGGGCATGTGGTGGCGGCGTTCGCTGCCGCCGCTGACGCGGGAGCAGGACGGCTGCCGCTGTGGCTCAGGCGGGCGGGCGCGCCGAGCGCGACGGTCACGACGGGCACGGTCATGCGTCCTCGACCACCGTGATCACGCCCGAAGGCGCCGCCAGCGCTTCCGCCAAGGTCCGACGGGCCGCCTCGTCGACGTGGATGCGTGGCGGCGGCGGGATCCGATCGGTGCCAGAGTAGGTTCCCGGCCCGTAGAAGGCTCCGTAGCGCAGCACGACCCCGCCGGCTTCCAGCACCAAGCGCTCGTGCTCGGCGACGGCCTCACCGCGGCCGGGCGGCGTCCACGCGATGCTCTGAGCGAGAAAGCGGTTCGCCCGCGCCGCCCGGGCGGCGGTCAAGAGGTTGCGGGTGCCCTCGGTCCGGATGCGGTTGTTGCGCGCGGCGTACTCCTGGATGCGCTCGACCTCGTCGGGCAGGTCCGTCAGTTGATGCATCACCAATTCCGGCCGGAACGCAGTGACCGCCTCGGCGAGCTTGTCCGCGTTGAAGACGTCGCAGACCACGGGCTGTGCGCCCAACGCCCGAACCACTTCCATTCCGGCGACCGAGCGCGTCATGCCTGCCACCACGTGTCCGGCTGCGACCAGTAACGGTACCAGCCGTATCCCGATCACGCCGCTGGCACCGGCGAGAAAGACGCGCACCACACCACCCCCTCCGTGATCCGGGCGGCCATCCGATCCGCCCATCCCCCACCAGGCGCTGGCGGTCAGTCCACCGCCGGGCGGGCCACCGGGCCGGGCTCCGCGCGGCCGCCGTGCCAGCGCGTTGCAAGGATGCCGAACACCTCGTGCAACCCCGCCGTCCCGGCAGGGGTGACGGTGAGGGCGCGGCCCTTCGGCGCGCGCCGGATCCAGTCCAGTTCCAGCAGTCTGGCAAGCAGTGCGGCACCCAGTCCGCCGGCCAAGTGGTGCCGCTGCTCGCTCCAATCGACACAGTAGCGCACGGTGAGCGGGCGGCCGGCGGGCCGCAGGTCGATCCCGAACGCCCGCAGGCGCACGGCACCGTGAATGGTGATGCGGTAGTCGTTGTCCCGCCCGAGTGCGCAGAGACGGTCCAGGTGCGCCGCCTCCCGGTGGAAGCAACCGTCGCCGCCGTCGAGGATCCCGTCCCGCAACAGGGCTTCCATGAGCGCCACGCCAAGTCGGCCGGCCAGGTGGTCGTAACAGCTCCGCGCCTGCCGCAGCGCCCGCAACCGATCGGAGCCGCGCAGCGAGCGCACGGGCACGATGGGGGCCAGGCGCGCCAGGGCCTCCACCGCCGAGGCTACCTCCGGGCCGGACAGACGGTAGTACCGGTGGCGGCCCCAGGACTCGACGGCCAGCAGGCGGGCCTGCAGGAGCCGCGCGAGATGTTCGCTCGCGGTCGACGTCGCTACACCTGCCTCCTGTGCGAGCACACTGGACGGCAACGCCCGGCCGTCGGCCAGGGCCAGCAGCATGCGCGCCCGCGCGGGCTCGCCCACCAGGGCCGCCACCGCCGCGATGTCCACATCCCCATCCATACCCGGTACTCTACCACTCCGCCCTTCGGTCGCCACCGAAACATCCGCGGGTTATGGTCCTGTAGGGTGAAGGCGTTGGGGCAAGTCGCCGCCACGGACCCGGGCGCGGCCAACCAGGATCCCGACCGGACGCGTCCCGCCTACGTTGCTGTTCTGGGTACGGCCGTGCTCTGCTACGCGGCCCTGGGGGCCGTCCTGCGGGCCCTGCCGTGGCTTGTTTCTGCGCGCCTCGGGGGCGGGCCGGTGGCCATCGGCCTCTCCGTGGGCGCCCCGGCCCTGACCGGTGCTGTCCTGCGCCCTCTGGGTGGCCGCTTGGCCGACCGCGTCGGCCCGTTGCCCGTGCTGCTGAGCGGGGCGGGTCTGATGGCCCTGGGCGTCCTGCCGGCTCTGGATGCGCACCTGGTCGCGCTGGTCGCCAGCCGCCTGGTCGTGGGCGGGGGTGAGGCCCTGATGATGAGCGCCGCCGTACTCTGGCTGCTGAAGCTCGCCGGAAGCCGGCGGCGGGGGCGGGCCCTGGGCCATATCGGCCTAGCCAACTACGCCGGCCTCACCCTCGGACCGCTCTTCACCGACGCGATCGATCCTGCAGCCCACCTGGACCTGCTCTGGGCTCTGGCCCTCGCGTTGCCCCTTGTCGGTGGCGTGCTCGCGCTGACGCAGCGCCGGACACAGGGAACACCGGAGGAACGGCCGGTTCCACAGGCGGCATCCCCGCGCGACGAGGCCGCCTCCCTGGGCAGCCTCACCCTGCGGCCTGGGCTGGGGCTCTTACTGGTCAACGTCGGCTACGTCGCCCTGCTCTCCTTCGGCGCTGCCGCCACGACCGCACACCACCTGCACATCGAGGCTTTCGTCGTACCGGTCTTCGGCCTGGGAGTCATCCTCAGCCGGACGCTGCTGGCCTCCGTCCCCGACCGGTTGGGCGGCGCCCGGACCCTGACCGGTGGCGCGGGGCTGGCCGCAGCTGGGCTGGTGGTCGTGGCGACGGCCCACGGTGCCTGGCTGGGCATCCTCGGGGTTCTCACGCTGGCGGTCGGCCAAGGGGTGGCGGTCCCCGCCCTCGGCCTGCTCGCACTGGCGCGGGTGGATCCGTCGCGCCAGGGTGCCGCAGCCGGTCTCTTTTTCGCCTACTTTGACGCCGGCGTCGGCCTGGGCGGCCCGCTGGTCGGCCTGGCGGCTCGTGCCTTTAACGCCCCCGCCGCGTTGTTGGTAGCGGCGGGGACCGTCGGCGCGGCGGTCCCCGCCGCGCTTCTCTCGTTGCCCGTGGCCGCGACGCGGCGCCGAGTATAGATCGAGGCCGCCGTCACCTGCCAGACGGCGGGAACCCAGACGCACATCTTTCTCCTTTTCCTCCTTGGCCTTCGCGCCGCCGCCTCAAAGGGGCGTGGACACACCGCCGCAGCGGCCGGTGCAGCCGGTGCAGCTCGGCCGCTGGAATGGTGTGTCCACCCGTGGCGCCTCGACCAGTTGCGCGTCCCGCTCAAGAGCGCCCGGCCCGACCACAAGGTGGAATAACCGCGGCTGGCAGAGGACGCGCACTTCGAGTGCTTCGACCAGTACAGGCCTTACAGCCGCAGTTGGCGCGCGGTCGCCGTTGGAGTATGTTGGCAATCAGCGACGGCGGCTGTGACCGGCTTGGCCTCGCGATCATGCGGAGAAGCCGGCGTATCGCGGATACGAACGGACAGGGGAGGATTGCGGCCATGAGGTTTTCGCGGCGAAACCTGCTGAAAGTTGGGGGTGTGGTGGCGGGCGCCGCCGCCCTCGGCGTTTCGGCCCATAGGGTGGGTGCAACCGTGTCCGGCCCGGGTAATGGTGTGTCCTGGCCCGCGGGCGACGCGCTACCCACCTTCGCCGTGCCCCAGCACTTCGACGTCGCGGATCTGACCAAGATAGACGGCGACACCCAGGCGATGCTCACCACGCTCCAGGGGATCGTCAACCGCGTTCAGCCCCGACTGTACTGGTACCTGTCGACCGACGGGAGCGACCAGGCTTGGCTGAAAACCTCTGGCGTGCCGTATACCCTCGCTTCCGACCCCTGGTCGCTACTCGCCAAGTACCGGGGCGAGGTGCGCGGCGTGGTCATCTATGATCCGGATGTGCCGGACTCAGTCAACGTGGCCACGATCCTCGCCGGGATCGAAGGCGCGGTCATCGCCAGCCCGCCCGTCGCCGCCAAACTGACGGCGGCGCCGTTCGGCCTGTCTGTGATCCACGACTTCCGGGGCGCCTTCACGAGCAAGCTGGATGCCTACACGTGGGCGCTCGCCAACCTGTGGCCGCGCTGCACGCATCGGGCGCTCGGAAGCATTTCAGGAGGCACCCTGCGGAACGTGCCCGGCGTGCAGTGGAATACCCTCGCCAAGCAGACGACCCAGCTTCATAACGCGTCAAACAGGGGCACGTACACCTTCGACCTCTCGCCCTTTTTGGGCGGCGCCGCAGTCTACGTGCGGTTCCAGGACTCCTTTCCCCAACAGGGCTGGGGCCCGTCGGTCTCGCACGTGACGGTCGTCGCCGACGGGACGACGATCGCCGACTTCCAGCCGACCACCGCGGGCGAGGAGCCCTACATGTTCGACGCCGACAGTTCGTCAGTCGCGTCGGGCGGGTGGCGCTACGCGGACCATACGACGTACTTCATCTATCGGTTTGCGCCGCCGGCCGGGACCAAGAGTCTGACGATCAAGATCGTGATGTGGAACCAGTATCTGGTCACGGCCACCGGAACTACGCCAGAGGTGAGCGTCGCCTTTCCGTTCCTTCGGGACATGATCGTGGCCACGCGGTCCTTCGTCTGCTGGCTGGATCCCGTGGTACCGGCGGAATCCGGGCTGTTCGGTGAGATCCTTGGCAAGTATCCACCCACCACCCCGATGCTGGGCTGGTTCGTCGGCGGCCACGAGCCGCAGGGGGTGACGCTGTGTTCGCAGCACGGCGTGGAGGTGGTGGCCGCGGACATCTTCACCAACGCTACCGCGCTCGGGGGCGTCCGCGCGCCGGTGCTGGGCGGCCAGGCGCCCGCGCCCACGCCGGCCCTCGGCAACAAGGTGTACGTCACCTTCACGTACAGCGACGGCGATAATGCCCAGTTCGACGAACACCGGCTATGGGAGTTGTGGGGCGATCCCAAGCGCGGCGCCGTTCCCGCAAACTGGAGCATCGACCCGCTACTCGTGGACCTCGCGCCCGAAATCCTCAGTTACTACCAGCGCACGGCGACTGCGAACGACCACTTGGTGTCCGGGCCTTCGGGTGCGGGCTACACCTACCCGGGAAAGTGGCCCGCCAACCTGCTCGATCAATACACTCAGATGACCGGGCGCTATCTGCGGCGCACGGGGATGGGTGTCATCTATGCCTTGAACGGGGACAACAACTCCGGCCTGAGCATGTCCACCGCCGTTGCGACTTCTTATCGGCAGAACGTGAACCCGCTCGGCATCCTCTACAACTGGAACTCCAGCTGCCAAGCGGCGGTTGTGGCCGGGGTCCCTGTGGTGACGCAGATCGGGATCAGCGACGTCGGCCAGGGCCAGTCCGCGCTCACCAGCGCCGTCGCGGGATGGGACGGGCAGAGTCCGCTGTTCCTGGCCGTCGGCGTGCTGGCCTGGCGGATGGGGCCGACGCAACTCGCCCAACTGGTCGGCGGCCTGGGAGCACAGTTCGAAGTGGTCCGGGGCGACGTGTTCTTCCGGTTGTTCCGGAAGTACCGGGGCCTACACTGAGCAACGCCGAGTGCCGCGCTCGAGGCCCCGGGCGCATGTGGTGATGGATCGGTTCCTGCGGCGGGGGAGGCAGGAGGTACCGCGACCCAAGCTCCGGGCGTGTGTTGCTGCCCGCGCCAACTGGTTGCAAGCGGCCCGCCCGGTCAAACCCGGCGGGCCGCCTGCGTGCTCCGTCTCCGGAGCCGCCGTGCGGGGGCTGGTGCGACTTAAGAGCATCGGATTGCGCTGGGGCCAAATTGCGCCGGGTCAACGGTGTTCCCGCGACGGCGGGTAGTATCGGACCAGACACTGCCATTCGGCACGGTACGGACCTGAAAGCACCTCTCTACCAAGGACTTCTGCTCGTGGCAGGCGCCGCCCGCACGAGTCGAAGAACCGTTGTGGGTGTCGGCGTTCCCGCACACGGGCGTCCGATTCCGAAAGTCAGGCCTGCGGTCGCAGGCCCGCTCTCTCGCAGTCCGGCGGATGCCCCGACCGATGGCATGCCGCCGACGGTGCCGGGGCCCCAGGCGAAGGCAGGCCGGCTGTCCGTAGCTTCAGCAGGTTGTGCACCACCCACTCGAAGCGTCGGCAGGCCCAAGATGCCGATAGGCCCCGCAGTAGGAGTTCGTGTAGGTCCCGGTTCCACTTGATCTGCCTGAACACCAGATTTACGGTCTGCCGGCGCATGCGGTAACGTGCTCGGCCGTGCTTGGTCCGCGGCTTGCGGCGCATCCGGCCCTTGAGTCCAGATTCTTCGGGATGCGACCGCGAGGCGGCTTCAGCTTGCACCGCCGCATCCGCTGTTCACGCGCGGACTTCCTGCACAAGGCGACCACCTACCTGACGAAAACCAAGTCGGTCATCGTGGTCGAGGACCTTGCGGTGCGTGGCATGATCCGAAACCATTCGCTGACGCGGTCCATCGCGGACGCTGGATGGGGCGAGTTCCGGCGGATGCTGGCGTACAAGACCACTTGGTATGGGTCACGGCTGGCGGTTGCGCCACCCTTTTACCCGTCTACAAAGACGTGTTCGGTCTGCGGCGCCGCCAAGCCGCCAAGCCGCCAAGGATGCCATGCCACGGTCGGAGCGCGTCTTGCGGTGCGAGACGTGCGGAGTGGTGATCGACCGGGACCTCAACGCGGCGCGGAATCTCGCGGCGCTTGTTGCCGGGAGTTCTCCGGAGACACAAAACGCCTGTGGAGCGGAGGGCTCTGGCCAGGAGAACGGCCTGACGAAACCAGCCGCAACGAAGCAGGAATCTCCAAGCAGGAAACCGACCGCGCCAGCGGCCGGAAACAAAAGGCTATGAAGAGAGGAACGGTAACCCGGGGACACGTCTCCTGCGCGCACCACGGCCAACCACTCGGCGCTCGTTCGCTTGACTCGCCGCGATGCCGTGGTCTTCTATGGAAACCCATTGCACGCCCGCGCAAGCGAGTACCGGAGGTGCACGCCTTGTTGCCGGCGCCGTGGCCACCGACCTCGCTGCCGCGTGCCACCCCGGGTGACATGCGGCAGCGAGGGGCCGGTGCTGATGGGCTGGGTACGCGCTCAGCCCCAGGTGGGCGCCAGCTGCCGGGTCGTCACGTTGAGGCGGTTGAACATGTTCGTCACGCCAAGGGAGAGCACCAGGGCGGCCAGGCCCCGCTCGTCGTAGTGCCGGGCGGCCTCGTCCCAGATCTCGTCGGGGACGGGGTCGGCCTGATCGCTCAGGCGCGTCACGGATTCAGCGAGGCCCAAGGCAGCCCGCTCGGCGAGCGTGAAGCAATCTGCTTGGCGCCAGCCGGCGACGGCGCCCAGGCGCTGCTTGGTCTCTCCGGCGCGGCCGGCCTGGCTGGTGCCCGAGCCGACGCACAACGTGCACCCGTTGATCTGGCTCGCGCGGATGTGGACCAGGGCCAGCGTGCTCGCGGGCACTCCGCCCTTCTCGATGGCGGTGTTCAGGGCCTGAATGGCTTCCATCGCGCCGGGCAGCAACACTCCCGGGTTGGCGATCCTCGCAGACATCTCTGTCATCTCCCTATTCCCGTCGTCTGGCCGCGCGAGCGACTCGCAGCGCCTCCCCGTCACATCAGCCCGATTTACCGCGTCAGAGTGATGACGGAGCGGAACGAAGGAATGTGACAATGGACGAGGCACCCACGTTGGCGAAGCGGTTCGAGGAGCACCGCGGGCACCTGCGGGCGGTGGCGTACCGCATGCTCGGCTCTCTCAGTGAGGCGGACGACGCGGTGCAGGAGGCGTGGCTCCGTCTCAGCCGTTCCGACGCCAGCCACGTGGACAACCTGCGGGGATGGCTGACCACCGTGGTCGCGCGGATCTGTCTGGACCTGCTGCGGGCACGCAGATCGCGGCACGAGGAACCTCTGGAGGCGCACGTGCCCGATCCCGTCGTCACGTACGAGGACGGATCGAATCCCGAGCACCAGACGCTGCTCGCCGAGGCCATCGGCCTCGCGATGCTCGTGGTGCTCGACCGCCTTTCCCCCGCAGAACGTCTGGCGTTCGTGCTACACGACGTCTTCGCCGTCCCGTTCGAGGAGATTGCGCTCCTCGTGGGGCGGTCCCCCACCGCGGCCAGGCAGTTGGCCAGCCGCGCGCGCCGCCGTGTGCGCGGCGCTGACCGAACCCCCGACACGGATGTCCGCCGGCAACGCGAGGTGGTCGATGCGTTCTTTGCCGCCGTGCGCAACGGGGACTTCCAGGGCCTGCTGACCGTGCTCGACCCCGACGTGGTCCTCCGCGCCGACCTCGGGGTGGTGGGAGCGTCGCGGGTGGTGCGGGGCGCCGCCGAGGTGGCCAGGCAGACGCGGCCCTACTCGGGGTTTGCCGGTTCCGGGCTCCCGGTGCTGGTCAACGGGGCCCCGGGCGTCCTCGGCGCTGGCGACGGCCGCATCCACTCGGTCATGGCGTTCGCGATACGGGGCGGGAGAATCGTTGAGATCGACATCCTGTCGGATCCCGAGCGGCTCAGTCGGCTCGACCTGTCGGGACTCGACGCGCGGCCCGACGAGGTGTGAGCCCGGGGCGGGATCGCCCTGCTCGGTCGGAGAGGCTGCCCGGCTGCGTCGCGGAGGGCCCGGTGTGCATGCAGCGTTGGGAGCAGGAGCGGCCCTGGCCTGCACCCTTGCTGCAGCGGGCGGACGGCCGCGTCCTCACCGTGCGGGCCGCCTGTGCCAGCGGGCCAGGAGTCCCCAGACGGTCGCGCGGTAAAGGGTGGCAATAACGGCGAAGGGCCCCTTCCGCGGGAGGAGCCGCTTTCGTAAACCATTGTGGCACTTGACCTTTCTGCTGTGCGCCCTGGAAACCCCCCCATAGACTTTGCGTGAGCAGGCGCTTTGGATGGGGAGCTTGCGTTTGTGGGAACTACGGGGTCCGCGTCAAAAGGGCGTTTCGGAGGAGGACGCGATAGCTATGGGGAACGCGGCGGGCGGTTACCGGGCCCGGGTGGACGATGGTACCGTGTGGAACTCGGGCTGCGAACGGCACAATCAGGGAGCGGCGCCTTGTCACGCGATATCCGGAGCGGAAGACGACAACCCTGAAAGCGTCACCCGTCGGGGACGGGTCCGGCCGAGCGGCAGCCGGCGCCGCAGCCGGCGTAGGGCCTTGGCCAATGGCCTGGGGGACTGGATCTGCGTACCGTCCGAAAGCAGCGCGAAGCAGTTCAGCCCCAAGTCGATGCCGACCACATCAACCGCCCGTCTACGGACTGCGGCTCGACGGCCACCATGGCGATGGAGTGGTCCGCCAGCACCTTCATGAGCTTGGGGCGGTGTCCGTGTTGAGCCCCGATCCCACCTCCGTTGCCGTGCGCACCGCGGAGTAGCCTTTGCGCGTCGAACTCGACCGCACGCACTCGCGCCACCTGCCCATCCAGGTCCGCACGCTGGTCACGCTGGTCAGATGAGGACACACGCGCATAGACCGCCACCCCTGTTGGCTCATCTTTCGGGGGCTTCAAGATGATGGTGCCTGTGGGCAGCTGCTCTGCTGGCATTGCGCAATTTGCCCCGCGGCTTGGTAGCTGATGCCTTGCTCCTTCGCCCATGTGCTCAGTTTCATGCCTACAGTTTCTCACAGGCGCTGATACGAGTAGATATTACTGGCCAACAGTTAATGCCCCGCCGGCCGTTTCAGCCGGCAGCCTGGCCAGAACGACTCCCTGGCTCACACCCTGCTCAAGACTGCGAAGGGCCAGGCCCCCAAGTCCGATGTCACGGGTCACCAAGACCCGATCTTCTGCTATCGCTCGCGCCAATAGCGCCTCATCGCTCGCTCCCCCCAGCGCCGATTCACGGGGGTCCAACACGTCGTGGTCTCTCTCACGCAACCGCGCCGTCAGGGAACGCACTCGTCAATGAGGAACCGCATGGTACCTGCCCTCGGCGATCTCGGCCGCGGCGAAAGCGAGGCAGGCCCTGATCTGTTCCTCACACAGGGCGTACGCCTGGCACAGATCCTCCGTTCGCTCGCCGGCGGCCAAGGCCCCGAGGATCACATCCACTGGCACGCGGGTGCCCCGAATGACCGGTTGCCCGCCCCTCACGGCCGGGTCGATCGCGATGGTTTTCTCCCACCGCATGCCGTGCACCCCCAGCCATTGTACGTCTTCCGACAGTGGCGCCGCGGCTGTGGTTCCAACCCAGCCGCGCACCGCCAAGCATCGGTTGCGGTTCACTCCATCGCCTCGCCCTTAGGATAGTAGTCCGAGCACATCCTATTGCATGGCACGCTCTACCGTGCTAACGTCTCGGTGAAGGTGGATGGGGTGGTGTCTGCGAGCGAGGTGCGCGTCCGGATTCCAGTCTTGCGCGCACAACTTGGCCTGTCCCAGCGCAGGCTGGCGGCACTGACGGGGCTGCGCCCGGACACCGTGTCCGCCTTGGAGCGGGGCGACGCGCAGGGCATCCGGTTCGAAACGCTGAGCCGGCTGTGCGCGGTTCTACGGTGCACCCCGGGCGAGCTGTTCGAACTCGTCGACGACGGCCACAACGTCCCCGTCTTCGGCGGCGACGACGAGGACGACATCATCCGGAAGCGCTTGCGGGAAAGTGGCCAGGATCTGATCGACGGGCCATCCTTTTTGCAGGCCCTTCACGACAGGCGCGCCTGAGCAGTGTACGGATACGCATTCACTAGTTCGGCCGCAAAGGACCTGTACGCGTTCCGGCGCAATCCGAAGATGCTGATTCTGCTGACCACCAAGATCATTCCCGCGGTGCTCCCCGATCCGCGCCGGGCGGGCGATCCGAAACACGGGGACCTTTCTGGCGTGTACGCCGTTGCCTTTAGCGAGGGCGGGATCGCCTACCGGCTCGTCTACACCGTGGACGATACGCGGCACCTCGTTGAATTCATCGCGTTTGGACCGCATGACGCTGCATACGCCAACGCAAAGCGCCGGGTCTGAGTCGGTGCCCCTGGGCGGCGGCCCGTGGAACGGGGATCGTGGCACCCGTTGGCGGAGCACCCTCGTCAATCCGGGTAGGACCAGAGGGCGAGCTTCCGCAGCGTTCCAGACGACTCTGCCCAGGTGTCACGGCGTGCAGGGGGGCGTAGTGGAGCCCGCGGCCAGTAGGTTCGCTCGACCCACCTATTCAGCGAAAGCCCCCGACCGGATGCCGCCGGCCGGGGGCTTTCGCTTTGGTTGAGCCCAACGCATCCGACGGAAGGAGGCCCCCGATGGAGAGGTCCGAGGCCCGCGAGACCGCGCCTCGCTATCTCACGCCGGCCGAGGTGGCGCACGACCTGCGCGTCTCCAACAATACGGTCTACGCCATGCTCATCGGCCGGGAACTGCCGGCCCGTCCGCGGCCAGTGGCGCATCCCCGCAGACCAGTACGCCCGCAGGGAAGAGGAGGCCGCGGCTGAGGAGGCGACGGCTGCCACCGCGGTACCCGTACGGCGTCGGAAGGCTGAGCCCCGTGGGTAGCCTGCGCAAGGCCGAGAAGGCGGCCGCCGAGTTGGAGGCCTCCCTGGCCAAGGGGATCGTGCCTTCGACCGAGCGGACCACCGTTGGCGAGTTCATGACCAAGTGGCTCGCCGACTACGTTCGGCCCAACCTGGACCAGTTCACGGCGATCAGTTACGAGGGCGAGGTCCGCCTGCATATCGCGCCTATGTTGGGCTCGATCCCGCTGCGGGACCTCCGCCCGGCGCAGTGGGCCAGGTTCTATGCGACCAACGCCCAGTCTCTTGCCCAGAGCCACGTGCTCTACCTGCACCGCATCATGCACGAGGCGCTCAACACGGCGCTGCGCTGGAGCCTGGCGCCCCGCAACGTCGCGGACGCCGTCGACGCCCCCCGCCCGGCGCGCCGAGCGCCCTGTCCTCTCGGAGGAGCAGGCGGACCAACTGCTGGACGCCCTTCGCGACGACCGCCTGTACAGCCCGCACTTCCTGGCCCTGGACACCGGTTTGCGGGAGGGCGACTTGGTTGCGCGGCGCTGGACCGACCTCGACGAGGGAAGCCGGACGCTGCTCGTGCAGACCAAGTTTGAGCGCGAGACCGGGCTCGGCATCGTCGAAGGACCGACGAAGGCCAGGCGACCGCGGTCTTCGGTGCCGGTTTCGGAACACGCCCTCCGGGTGCTCCGCGTCCATGCCGGCCACCCGGCCGAGGAGAAGCGGCACGCCGGATCCGCCTACCAGGACGACGGGCTGATCTGGTGCTGGGAAGATGGCGCCCGTTACGTGCCCAATTGGATCAGCGGTCACTTCCGCCGGCTGCGCAAGCGCCTCGGCTGGCTGAAGCCGATGCCCTTGCAACGACCAGCGCCACGCTGGCTATCGCCAAGGGTGAGCCGCTCAAGGTCACCCAGGAGCGGCTGGGCCACGCCAGTCTGGCCACCACCCTGGCCATGTACGGGCACGCCACGCCGGAGATGCACGGCGAGGCGGCCGACCGGCGCGGCGGGCTGCTGGGCACCCGGGACTTCACGCCGAAGGCCGGGCGGCGGCATCGGTGCAGCGGATGAGCATTATGGGGCGATGATGGGGAAAGAAGCCCGAACGGCCCCAGGATTCCCCTGGCGCCGCTCCCGCAATCCTTTGTGGCGGTTGGCTTGTAAGTGGTGCGCCCTGGAGGATTTGAACCCCCGACCTTCTGATCCGTAGTCGTGGGCGCGCCTTTCTGGCCATCGCAGCCGCCTCCGAAATGCCCATTTGACGCGGCTTCGGTCGTTCGCACAAACGCAAGTTCCCCATCAAAAGCGCCCGCTCACGCAAAGTCTATGGGGAGGTTTATGGGGAACGTGGCGGGCTCGGTTACCCCGGGTGGACGACGGTCCCGCTATGGAGATCGGCGCGATGCCGGACCTCGTGCGGCTGGCCGAGGAAGTCCAGACCAAAGGAGCAGGCCGCATCCGCCGCCGCCTGGAGCGCCTGGGACCGGGTCACGTCTTCACCGGAGGCCGGAAGACCTTGTGTACATCGCAGCGGCGTGATACGATCTTCCCAGTATCGTATTACAGAGTCGGGGGGCGTCACCGTGGGAAGCAAAAGCGTCCGACTCGGGGCGGACCTCGAACGTGACCTGCGCTCTGCCGCCGATGTGCTGGGCGTCCCGGAGTCGGAACTGATTCGCCAAGCCGTTGCCGAACGGTGCCGGCAGGTCCTGAGTGATCGCTTGGACGTGCGGCTAGCCGACTATGTCGGCGTCGTGTCCAGAGGAGGCGGACGCGCTCAGGCGACCGGACAGGCTTTTCGAGACGTCTTGAACAAACGGCGGTCGTCACGGTCGTGACCCTCTGCGACGCCGGGCCTCTCGTGGCGTTAGCGGATCGGGACGAATCCGCGCATTCGGCCTGCGCGGCCGCGCTAACCCACCTGTCGGCACCACTCTTGACCACTTGGGCTGCGTTCACCGAAGCCATGTACCTCGTCGGGGACAGCAGGGAATGGGCCGGGCAGGATGCGTTGTGGACGCTGGTGGGGCGAGGAGACCTGCAGGTCGTTGCCCCCGACATCGAGGATCTGCGCCGCCTGCGCGACCTGATGGCCAAGTATCGGGATCTGCCCATGGATCTAGCCGATGCCACTCTTATCGTGGCGGCCGAGAAGCGTAGGCTGCGTCGGGTATTCACGCTCGACGGCCACTTCCGGCTCTACCAGATGTCAGACGGCGCCCACCTGGAGGTCGTGCCGTAAGCGGCGGCCCGGGTCTCGCCTCCGCACATAGCGGGGCAGGCTAACCGGCGCCCCCTCTGTCTTCGGGCCGACGCCGACAAGCCACGCCCGGCCAATCCAGCGCAGCATCAAGACATGTTGCGAACAAGGCCGGCCACTTCTACTCCACCCAAGGGGACCCTAACGAGGAGGCCCCTGAGACGACGGCTTGACGGGCGTATCCCACCGCCCGCAATCCCCGCCAACTGGTGGGCATTGAGTCATGCGTTCAATGCCCACGCGCAGCCACCGCCTTCCGGGCCGTGGCCCCCGGACCTCAGAGTGATTTTGGTAGGAAAGGCAGCCAGGCAGAGGGCAAACCCCTCTAGTGAGCCGCAAGAAGGCAGCCCCCTGACCGCGTGATCTAGGCTGCCGCACGGGGAAGCGGGCGTCAAGGGGCATTTGGGTCATACGCGACCGATACGGGGGGCGGCCGATGGCGGATTTCTGGAGCGTTCCAGACGACTCTCCCCAGGTGTCACGGCCCGCCCGGGGGCGCAGTGCATGAGCGCACCGGTATCCACCAAAAGAGGCCGGAGACCGGCCGCAAAAGCGAGGGTCACGACGCCCATCCTGCGCGGCACGGGGGAAACTCGATTCGAGTCTCGCACGGTCAAAACACGATTACCGTGTCGGAATCCGGGTCGGTGACCGGACCGGCGAAGAACACCGCCGTATGCGCCCCTTGATGCAAGCGCGCGAAGTCCAACTCGGCAGCGTAAATCCGTCCGCGATCGCCACCATGGGCGATCAGGCGCCCTCGCAGCGAACGGCCGCAGCCAACGTCATCGGTGACGAATACGGCAATCCACTCGTCCGGAAAGCGGACGTACATCTCTTCGAGGCTGAACTCGGCCCCGAGGTTTTCCTGTACCGTCATCATCCTCAAGCGCCCCCATTTGGCGGTCTACCCCACTGTCTTGCCGGGCAACGCCGCAACCCTGTAGCCGCCACCGGGCCCGGATGTGCACTCGCATGCGCCCGTCAGAGCCACCGGCGTCACCAACCGATCACACGAGAGGTCTCCGCAGTGTCCGCTCTGCTGGCCCGCGAGTTCGCCCCTCCATACTACGCCCTCACCGTGGCGCACACAGTCCGCCATGGCGGGGGCTCGCCCCCGTGGACAGCGAACGCCTGCCACCATCGCCCTCGGCTGGCTCCGCAGCTCGTCGGCCTTCCCTCGACGGAGCTTGCCCATCCGCAGCAAGTACAGCACCAGGACCTTGCGTGCCTCATCGGCGACACATTCCGGCAATTCAACGAGCAAGCTCTTGCGGCATCCACCCTAACCACACCCAACGCGTCACCCTTCGCGCCTGCGGTTGCAAACCCCGGAGATCCCTCTGGCAGCCAGCACCGCGGCTACCCGTAGCCGGCAGTCTATCCGGCAGTACCTCCCGGCCGAAACGCGTTGACCGACCGTTACTCGGTAGGCGCTCGGCGAACCACAATCCGAACTCGGACCTTGTTGAGCGAAATGACCGCGAACACACCGAGACCGTCGTTGGGCAAGTCCGCCAAGAGCAAAGCCGCGTCCACTGTTGCAGCCGCATCCCCACTGGCCATTTCAGCCGGCAGCCTGACCAGAACGACTCCCAGGCTCACACCCTGCTCAAGACGGCGAAGGGCCAGGCCCCCCAATCCGATGTCACGCGTGACCAAGACCCGAGCTTCTTCTATGGCTCGCGTCAGTAACGCCTCGTCGCTCGCTCCCCGCAGCGCCGATTCACGGGGGTCCAAGACGTCGTGGTCTCTGTCACGCAGCCGCGCCGTCAGCTGTCTGGGAACGCACTCGTCAATGAGGAACCGCATGGTACCTGCCCTCGGCGATCTCGGCCGCGGCAAACGCGAGGCAGGCCCTGATCTGTTCCTCACACAGGGCGTACGCCTGGCACAGGTCCTCCGTTCGCTCGCCGGCGGCCAAGGCCCCGAGGATCACATCCACTGGCACACGGGTGCCCCGAATGACCGGCTGCCCGCCCCTCACGGCCGGGTGCGGTGCACTTTTGTGGTGGCAGACTATGGAAATGCCGCGCGACGTGGTAATATCTGGAACCAGGATTTGGCAGGGAGTATAGAAAACATTCCTCACTTGGCCGGAATCGCCGAAACCCCACCCGGCCAAGGAGAGGAATGTGGTGCTCAGTCTAGCTCATGCCCCCGTCGGTGACAACGCCGCAAACAATCCCCTTCACACGCAGGTCCTTGAGGAACTCGGCACCATGCTGCAGGATGAGATCATCTCGCTGGGTGACGACCCCTCGCTCGACCTGGACGGCATCGAGCGCACGATTCAGCAACTCCTACGCCGAGTCGGTGGGTCGTTGGTCGAAACCGTTGTCCAGTTGCGCTGCCAGCAGCTGGAAGCTAGCCCACCGCCGTGTCCCGCCTGCCAACGTCCGATGGAACTCCAGCACCGGTCACGTCGGATCGAGGGCACGGTCGGTTCCTATCAGCTGTTACGCGCCGCTTACCGCTGTCGCCCCTGTGCAACCTCCGCGGTGCCTGTCGATGCGGCCCTTGGGATCGGTCCTGGCGCCTTGTCGCCCGGTCTCAGTCGTATCGCCGCGCTGGTCGCCGCGATGGATCCGTTCGCCGCCAGCTCTGAGGCGATCAACGAAATCCTGGGCACCCGCCTGACCAAGTCCGCGGTGCGCCGCACTGCCGAGGCCCTGGGCATGGTTGCCGAGCAGGAACTGGCCAAGGATTCCTCCGAGCCACCACCACCTTCACCGATCGGCCCCCTGGTATCCAACACCCTGATGATCAGCGGCGATGCCACCACCACCTTCACCGATGGTGACTGGCATGAAGTCAAAGTCGGCATGGTCGCCCCCTTGGGCCCCAAGACCAAAACCGATCCAGACACTGACGGCGACTCGTTGTGCATCGGCCCCGCGAGCTACTGCGCCTGTGTCGGTAGCGCCGACACGTTCTTCGACCGCCTCAAGCCCTTGGTCCATCAAGCGGGGTTTGGCCACGACGGCTTGGACACCGTGGTCAAGATCGCCGACGGAGGCCCCTGGATCTGGAACCGCATGAGCGAGTTCAACCGCCCCGGGGTGCAAAGCGTCGAAATCCTGGATTACATCCACGCCTGCAGCCATGTCTGGAAGATGGCCGAGGCCGTTTACGGACGCGACACCTTGGCCATTCACGCTTGGGCCGAGCCGCTAACCCTTGCCCTCAAAGAAAAGGGGCCGGCCAAGCTCCTGGCCGCCTTGGACGACCTCCAGCCACGATCTGACGAGGCGCGCGACGCGCTCAGAAAGGCACGCGAGTATTTCAAAGCCCATGCCGCCGCCGGACGAATGGACTACCCGCGGTTTCGGGCCAACGGCTGGCCCATCGGTTCCGGCAGCATCGAATCCGCTTGCAAGCAGGTGGTCTGCATGCGCACCAAGAGTTCGGGTATGCGCTGGCGCAAGCTCGGCGCCCAATCCATCCTCAACCTTCGCTGCCTCCGCCTCTCCCCAGGTCATTGGGAGGCGTTCTTTCGCCGTCAACCGCAGCGGCGACGTACGCAGGCGACGCGTGCC
>JAJZXK010000086.1 GCA_021806565.1 Bacillota bacterium
CACCCAGGGCGGTGCGCGCCCGGTCTGCGGCCTCTCGGTCGCCGTTGCGATCGGCAAGGTCCCGCAGGGCCGCCAGCGCCGCGCGGGGGTCTGCCGCCTGCACCACGGGCGGCCGTTGCGACCGGCTCACCTCGCCTTGCAGTTGGGCGGACAGGTCCAGCACGGCCAGGGCCTGGGCGGCTATGCTACCATTTCCGTTCCGTGCATGTTCCTGTAGGCGGCGCCGCGCCATAGCCGCCAGCCAAGTCGCCATCCCTTGGGGTCGCCCCGGCTCGCCGTCCAGCACCCGGCATACGTCCAGCGCCAGCGCCTCGGCGTCGGTCATATGCACCGCCCTTTGGCATTGGCGCAGCCCGCCGGCCCTTGCCATGCGCCACCACCTCCTGGGCACTATAGTAACATTGGAAACCCGCGGCGACAACGCCAACCGGGCGAAAGAGGGACAGCCTGCCAAGATATAGGTAGTCACCAGACGGCTGGAGGTGCGCAATACATGGCCGTTTCAGCAAAAAAGACAGCGCCTGCGCTCCAATAACGCAGCAGCGGCTGTCTCCGCGCGTCTCCTGCGGATTCACGCCCAAACGCGCCGTGCAGGGCTGGTACAGGGTTCCGACAGGGAAGGATGGCGTATGCTAGCATAGGATGGCTAGCCCCTGCGGGTGTCTGGTCTGTGCGGAGGGCTATGCTAGCAGTTGCACTCCATCCTCTTGGATGCCCACGCCGGGCGGGGTCTTGGGTTTGGTGGGCGGCCGGCCGCCCTTGCTCCGGGCAGGATCGGCTTCCAATAGGTGCAGGGCGGTGACGCAATCCTCCCGATCGTCATTCCGTGCATCCCGCTTATGTTTGCGGGTTGCTGTCCGTGCGGGCTGCCCTGGCCTCCGAGAAAGTCGTACCACCGGGCAAGCACCTGACCCCCGGTCTGGAGGAGGTGCGTCCATGGCCGGTCTTGTGCGCAAGACCGGCCGTGGACAGGAGTGCCGCATGGTCTGGCAGCGCGACCTTAGGCAGGATGGCCGGCATCGTCGCCCGCTGCCTCCGGGGCCCCGTTGCCCACGCCGTCATCGTCCACGAGTTTGCGCGCCGACGCTGCCGTGTTGTGCACCACCGAGGGCCTCGGGATGGCGGCCGGCATCGACGGCGTTTCTGGCGGGCCATGGAGCAGGTGGCCGGCGCCTGGATTCCCCGACTCGGTACATACCCTAATCGGTCACGGCGCCCCGGCTCGCCGACGACACCAGTTTGGCGTACTTCGCCAAGACACCGCGCGTGTAGCGGGGTGGACGTGGTTGCCAGGCATTCCTTCGTCGCGTGATTTCCTCTTCAGGAACCATGAGTTGCAGGAGACGCTGATCTGTGTCAATGGTCACCGGGTCCCCCTCCGCGACCAGCGCAATGGCGCCGCCTGTTGCGGCCTCGGGTGCGACATGTCCGACCACCATGCCGTAAGTGCCCCCCGAAAAACGTCCATCCGTGACCAGCCCCACGGTGTCTCCCAAACCCTGACCAACCAGAGCCGCCGTGGGCGACAACATTTCGCGCATGCCGGGCCCTCCCTGAGGGCCCTCATAGCGGATCACCACTACGTCGCCGGGTCGGATCCGGCTCTGGAGGATGGCCTCCATGCATGCTTCCTCTGAATCGAACACGCGTGCGGGGCCGGTGATCTTGGGGACCTTGACCCCACTTGTCTTGGCAACCGCCCCTTCTTCGGCCAAATTGCCTTTGAGGATGGCAAGATGACCGTGCGGGTAAAGCGGCCTGGACCATGGCCGGATGACGTCCTGATCGTTGCGCGGTTCCTCGGGTATGTCTTTGAGCGTTTCCGCGATTGTCTGCCCGGTCACAGTCAGCGCATCGCCATGCAGCAGGCCGTGGGCGAGCAGTATCTTCATCACTTGGGGGATTCCACCCGCGCGATGCAGGTCGGTGGCGACGTAGCGTCCGGACGGTTTCAGGTCGCACAACACGGGCACGCGCCGGCTGAAAGCATCAATATCATCGAGGGTCAGCGCCACACCGGCGGCATGCGCGATGGCGGGCAGGTGCAGCACGGCATTGGTTGAGCCGCCCAACGCCATTAACATGGCTATTCCATTTTCAAATGCCTGGCGAGTAAGGATGTCGCGTGGCAGAGTCTGGCGTCTTATGGCATTCATCAAGACTTTCGCGGATTGTGCTGCGCTTTCGGCCTTTTCCGCATCTTCGGCCGCCATGGTCGACGAGTACGGCAGACTCATACCCATGGCCTCGAAGATGGAAGACATGGTATTGGCCGTGAACATTCCGCCGCAGGAACCCGCACCGGGGCAGGCGCGGCGCTCGATCTCCAGCAACTCGGTCTCCCCGATGTTCCGGCAAATGTGCTGCCCCACCGCTTCGAACACGCTTACGATGGTGAGATCGCGGCCTTGGTAGCGGCCCGGCTTGATGGTGCCGCCGTATACGAAGATCGCCGGAATGTTCAGGCGTGCGATGGCGATCATCGCGCCCGGCATGTTCTTGTCGCAGCCGCCGATGGCAAGTACGCCATCCATGCTTTGACCATTGCACACAGTTTCAATTGAGTCGGCGATTACCTCGCGTGACACAAGCGAATATTTCATCCCTTCGGTGCCCATGGAGATGCCATCCGACATGGTGATGGTGCCGAATACCTGAGGCATTGCTCCGGATGTCTTCAGTGCCGCTTCCACACGTGCGGCGAGTCCTCCGATGCCGACGTTACAAGGCGTAATGGTACTGTGCGCATTCGCCACGCCCACAATGGGTTTATCGAAATCATGGTCGCCGAATCCCACTGCGCGCAACAGAGCTCGATTGGGAGAACGCTGTAGGCCGTTGGTAACGACCTTGCTCCTGCGATTGTCAGGCATGATTCACCTCTGCAGAAACCGTATTTGGTGCCGATTCGTAATGTCCTGTCATCTGAATGCCGAGTCGAACTGGTGTTGGCGTTTGCTTCACATAGTGAGTTTCCATGCGACCATTTCTCCTGCACGCAGCGGTACCAGCGTATCTGCGCCCATGCTGATCTCTGATGGCACGGGCCAAGCTTCCTTCAGCAGCGTCACATGATCATGGTTGCGTGGCAATCGGTAAAAGGCAGGGCCATGAAAACTCGCGAACGCCTCCAGCCTGTCGAGTGCGCCCGCCTGCTCGAATGCTTCGGCATAAAGCTCAAGTGCCGCGTGCGCGGTATAGATACCGGCGCAGCCGCAGGCGGACTCTTTGGCGCGGCGCGGATGCGGCGCACTGTCGGTGCCCAGGAAGAACTTCGGGTCTAGATTGGTGGCCGCAGTGATGAGCGCACTGCGGTCCGCTTCGCGCTTCAACAGCGGCAGGCAATAATGGTGCGGCCGTAGACCCATCTCGAACATAGCATTGCGGTTGAGCAGCAGGTGGTGTGGGGTGATCGTTGCCGCAACATTGCTCGGGGCCTGGCTGACGAACTCCACTGCGGTGCGAGTGGTGATGTGCTCCAGAACCAGACGCAGCTTTGGAAACGCCCGTACGAGCGGCGCGAGATGGCGTTCGATGAATACCGCTTCGCGGTCGAAAACATCCACCGTGGGGTCGGTCACTTCGCCGTGCATGAGCAACGGGAGGTCGTGCCGCTCCATTGCCTCGAACACCGGGTAGCAGCGCCTGGGATCGGTGACGCCGATCGTCGCGTTGGTGGTCGCGGCTGTCGGGTAGTACTTGACCGCGTATACGATGCCGCTCGCCTTGGCCTGCGCGATCTCGGCAGGTGGCGTGGCTTCGGTAAGGTAGAGCGTCATCAGCGGCTCGAAGAGCATGCCCACCGGCAGAGCGGCCAGAATGCGCTGCCGGTAGGCGCGAGCCTGTTCGGTGGTGGTGACAGGGGGATCGAGATTGGGCATGACGATAGCTCGCGCAAACCGCCGTGCCGTGTGAGGCAATACCGAAGCCAGCACTTCACCATCACGAAGGTGCAGATGCCAATCGTCGGGGCGTACGAAGGTCAGTCGGGCCATAGCTCGTGCCGACATTCCGACCTCCATTGTAGTGGCCTATCGTGGTCAGTTCCGGCAGATCTCCAGTCTCACCTTCCGTTCCCTAATCTTCGCCTTGCGCCTTGGTAAACCCGAGGGAGCCGTCGAGCTCCGGCAGCTTCTCCACGTGCATCCAGCGGTGTCGGCATGCGACGCGCTGCAGCAGAGCGAGCAGCACGGAATCCGCGAGGTCCTCGGTGCTGGAACGTAGAACGAAGCGGCAACGCCAATGGTCGACACAGTCGGTGATCGCACCCGTGGCCGGGTAAACCATCGTGCCGCGGTTTGATATCATCTTCAACTTCAGGGGCGACTCGGCCGCGATCGCTTCGAGGCTTTGGCCGAGCGCGTCGGACGAGAGCGACGACTCCACGAAGATGTCCACGCCGAGCACCCGCCGCGCACGGGTCTTGACCAGGTCCGGCAGCGAATGGACCTGGGGAAGTGTGACAGGCTTGTAAGCGCGAACGGGATGCCATTCGGAAGTGCGTCCGAGGTTCGAGACGACCGCATCCGTGAAAGTCGTGGTCGAGGCCCCTTGATCGTAGCCGACGACGTCGCCGGTCCGCACTTGTGCGTCTTCGAGGGTCACCAGCACGGCATGCTCGATGGTTGCCGCCGCCTGGAACTCGCCGAGGTGGCGAAGCATCATCACCGCAGAAAGCAGGACGGCGGTCGGGTTGATCACGTTCTTGCCCGCATATTTCGGTGCTGAGCCGTGGACCGCCTCGAAGATGGCAACCTCATTGCCGAGATTGGCCGACGGCGCGAACCCCAAGCCGCCGATCAGGGCTGAGGTGAGGTCGCTTATGATGTCGCCGTTCATGTTGGTGGTCACGATGACGTCGAACTGCTCGGGCTTCTTCACCAGTTGGTGCGCGCAGTTGTCGATAATGATGTGCTGTGTCTCGATGTGCGGGTACTCCTGGCTCACCTCCTCGAAGGTGCGCTTCAGCATGCCCTCCGTGAGTTTCATGATGTTGGATTTCGTCGCGCAGTGAACTCTCCGCCGCCCTTCGGCCACGGCCAGTTCGAACGCAAGGCGGACCACTTTCTCGCAGCCCTTGCGAGAGATGAGTTTGAGGCATTGAGCCACCCCCGGCGTCTGCATGTGCTCGATGCCGGCATAAAGATCCTCGACGTTTTCTCGCACGACGACCAGATCGATGCCGCGGCCGCTGTACGGCGTCGGCACACCCGGGAACTCCCGTGCGGGACGGATGTTGCCGTAGGTCTCGAAGAGCTTGCGAAGCGTGACATTGGCGCTCTTCTCCCCAAAGCCCACCGGCGTCTCCAGTGGTCCCTTCAACACCACTCGGGTCTTGCGGATCGACTCGATGGTTTCCGGGGGCACGCCCGAAGCGATGCCCTGTCTGAACACGACAGCGCCTGCCTGGCGTTCTTCCCATGCGATGGGAGTGCCGACCGCCTGGATGACGCGCTGCGCTGCCCGGACGCACTCCGGTCCCACGCCATCGCCGGGGATGAGCGTAACGCGCTTCGTTTCTGAGTCCGAAAACGCTGAGTTCATCGGCTTCCTCCCTTAGTTCTCCGTCACCCTCGACGAGCGTACCTGGCAGCGCCGGGGTGCCTTCGGGTCCGCGGGCAGACGCTTGAAACGCTCCGCTCTCCGGTTCATCCCATGGGGCCGTCCAGGCGATGCCGCGGTGGCCGGTTGGATCACCTCCTTACTTGACTTGCGGTGCGTGGTGGCCAGGACGCCCCGCCGCCCTGGATGGGGATGCGGCGCCGAGTGGGATTGGGACAGCGGATGTACGCCCCTCGTCCCCTCAGCCGCGCCCGCAGGGCAGCCCGTGATCGTCCCCCGGCAGGACGGTCGGAGGCTGCGGCTGGCGGACCATCGCGTCGAAACGACGCACAGTATATCACGAGATGAAGATCGTATGTAAAGCGGTCTCGCGTGCCCCAGCTGGTGTCAGCGATCGGGCAGGGTAATCCGGGTGGGGAGATCCCGCACGACGATCCCCGCTGCGCCGGGTGGCGCGTGCGAACATGCGGATCCGGTTTGTGGTGATTCGTTCAGCAGGTGGGGGTGCATCGTCAGACGGTGCGCGCAGCCTTGGCAAGCGAGGCGGCACCTCGGCATGCGGCAGGGGCGAGGCGGCCCGCCTACGTCCACCAATAAGCCCTGGGGTTGTATGAAGAAACGGAGCCCGCCCGGCAGAAGCTGGTGGGCTTTAATACCGTCCAGGTCCTTTGCCGCAAACCTGCCGTAGATGCCAGCCGGTCACCGGTGGGCGCACCCCACAACCCTCCGAGCCGCACCCGCCAAGCGACCGCCACACCGATCGCCGATCCGGCCCGGCAGCCGGCGAAGACCCATCGCGGCACGCTGTCTGGGGCTTCCGGCGCCGACCCCGCTACGGCGGATCCTGTGGCACCGGGTGGCCACCCACCGGGTGCAGCAACGCCTGGACGCCGTCGGCAACCCGCCGCCGTCCGTTGCGGCGGTTTGCCGATGGCCGCGCCAGTGCGACTCCCCGTGTGGGAGACCTGGAGCGTGCGGCCGGCGACGCACCACTCCATCGGCACAAGGACATCCCGCCCGGGCGCGCAAGGGGCACCGTGCGAGCGGGCGGACGCCCCGTGCACCCTTGTGGGCCTGTGGGCGGCTGACTATGCTCCAGGAGAGAACGCCGGGTGCGCCGGTGTCGCGCCTGGGCCAAACGGGGGTGGACGGCTTGGAATCGGCAGCGGCCCTTTGGACGAACATCGTCAGCAACCGGGAGCGGATGCCCGCCGGAGAACGGGGACAGCGCTTGCGCGGCATGGCGCAGCGGCTGCGCGAGGCGGGACGGCGCGATCTGGGCGACGCTCCGCTCGTGCGCGCCGTCCTGGCCGGCCTCGGCCCGCAGCGCAGCGTCGCCGACCTCGGGGCAGGTCCGGGCCGCTACACCCGGGTCCTGGCACGCCAGGACTGCCGGGTCTGGGCGGTCGAGCCCAGTGAGGACATGCGCCGCTATCTTCAGGAGGACCTGGCGGGCGAAGATCCCGCCACGGCGGCCCGGGTACAGGTGGTGGCCGGCGCTTGGCCGGATGTAGCCGCCCAGGTGCCCCCGGTCGAGGTGGCCCTGGCGTCGTTGGTCATTCACTTCTGTCCGGACGCCACGGGATTCATCGCTGCCATGGAGCGCCTCGCCACCCGGCGCTGCGTGCTTTCGATCCGGGTCGGGCAGATGCAGCCCCTCATCGAGGTCCTCTGGCCGCAATTCCATCCGGACCGGCCACTGCCGGCGCAACCGGTTTTCGCCCATCTTTATAACGTGCTGCTTGAGCAGGGCATCGTGGCGGACGTCGCGGTGCATGCAGCCACGGGCGCCGGGCCCGCAGGCATGCGGTACGCGGACCAGGACGAGGCTGTGCAGCAGCTTGGCCGGGCCCTGCAGCTCACGAGCGCCGAGGAACACGCCCGTCTGGCGGCGGCACTGGAGGGCCTGCTGTGCAAGGACGGTGACACCTGGCGCAGCGTGCAGCCGCCGCCCCGCGAGGCCGTGGTGTCCTGGCGGCCCGGCGACCGTGTCTCCCCGCGCGCCGCCTCGACGGCCTGATCCGCCGGTAGATGGGGCGGTGGCTTGCCCCTCCAGCACTACCATCCGTCGGCCCTCCGCACGGCGGGCGGCCGGTGCAGTGGTGCGGCTGTGGATGAGGCGCGACGCCGATGCGGATGCGGCGTACGGCATCACCCGCATCGCCTGTTCATGTCCACGGCATCCCAGGCCCGATTCCGCCCAAGGGGAGGGAGGCGCGGCCCCATCCCACGGCTGAAGCCGGGGTATCCGCGGGCCGCCCGCGAGATGGGATTGAACGACATTGTCGTGGTCGGCGGGGGAATCGCCGGCTGCGCCATCGCTTACGAGTGCGCCCGCCGGGGAGCCGCCGTCACGCTGTTGGAGCGGGACTTCGTGGGATCCGGCGCGACGGGTGCCGCGGCCGGCATGCTGGCTCCCCAGGCCGAGGCTGAGCGGCCCGGACCGGCGCTGGACTTCGGTCTGGCGTCGCGGGGCATGTTCAAGGACTTGCTGGCGGATCTCCGCGAGGAGACCGGTATGCGCGTGGACATGGACTTGGACGGCATCCTGCGGCTCGCGCATGCGGAACCGAGCGCCGCGGAACTGCGGCGACGGGTGGAGTGGCAGGGTGCCCTAGGCCTGCAGGCGCGCCACTGTGATGCGGCGGAGGTGCGGGCGCTCGCCCCCGGACTGGGCCGGCCGCCGCTGGAGGCGGTCTGGCTGCCCGATGGCAGCGTGGACGCCTTCGGCCTCGTGCGCGCACTGGCCCTGGCGGCCCGGGCCCGAGGCGCCGCCATCCGCGAAGGCGTCGGCCTGGTGAGCCTGCATCCACCGGAGGTGGTCACCACCGAGGGGGTTGTGCGCGGGGCCGCCATCGTCTTGACCGCCGGTGCCTGGACGGCGGGGATAGCGTCCCTGGCTGTGGTCCCCGTCAAGGGTCAGCGCCTGCTGCTGCGGGTCTGGGGATCCGCACCTGCCCGCCTGCCGCTGTTTTCCGACGACTGCTACCTGGTGCCCAAAGCGGGCGGGCACTGGCTCGCGGGGGCCACGATGGAACCGGGGGCCGGCTTCGACCGGCGCGTCACGGCCGGGGCGCTCGGGGACCTGGCGCGGGCGGCGGCCACCCTCTGTCCGGGGTTGGCTGCCGCTGAGCCGGTGGACTTTCGGGCGGGACTCCGGCCCTGCACGCCGGACGGCCTGCCGCTGCTTGGGCCGGTGCCCGGCCTGCCCGGTGTGTGGGTGGCCACCGGCCATTGCCGCAACGGCATCTTGCTGGCGCCATGGACGGCGCGGCTGTTGGCGGACGCCCTCCTGGAGGGCAGGCCCCTACCGGCGGCGTGCGCGGTCGACCGGTTCGGTCCGGGCCCCGCCCCGCCCCCGGGTGTGGCCGAGCGCGCCATGCCCTCGGCCACCCCGCAGCCGTCGGCCGTTGCCGCTTCGGAACCGGCGGCGGACGGGCCACCTTACGACCTGCGTTTTACTGCCGTACTGGGCGCGCCGCCGGGTGAGGCGCTGCACACGCTGCTGGACGCGGCGCGCCTGCAGGCGCACATGCCGGACGTGCGGTCGGTGGAGGTCGTCGCTTCCGGAGAGGGTTGGCGGACCACCGAATGGACGGTCGCCTATCTCGGACAGGAGGTCCGCTGGCGGCAGCGGGACGAGATCGATCCGCTACGCATGGCCATCCGCTCCCGCCTCCTGACCGGGGGCGTGCTGCGCCGATTCGACGTCGACTGTGACTTACTGCCGCTGCGTGAGGGTCAAACGACACTCGAGCTGTCCATCCGTTTGGAGGTCGGACGCTTTCCGGGGCTGGTCCTGCCGGCGGTGCGCGAGGTGATACGCCGCAACTACGCCGGGCTCATCGCGGGCGTCACCGCTTCCCACGGGGTGGTCGGCCGCGGCTGAGGGGACTAACTCGCCCGCCGCCCGGACGGGTCGCGCCGTCTCTGTGGCCGGGTGCTGCGCCTCCGCGCCGGATCGGTGGCGAACGGCAGGGCGACCGACCACAGGACGATCGAGAGCGCGGTCGGGCCGACGATCCAGAGCGCGGCGGGGCCCAGCGCATACCCGAGTACCCCGGTGGCCGCGGCAAGCCAGCCGCTGGCCCCGCCCCAGGCCGCGATCCAGGCTGGGCGCCGGGGAGCGGTGAGGGCGAGGCCGATGCCGCCCGCGGCGTAGGCGGCGTAACCGAGCGCCAGGGCCAACGGCCACACCAGCGCGCGCAGCAACGCCGCTCCGGGGGCGGTCGAGACGGCCAGGGCGGGCATGGCGACCGCCTCCGCCACGAGCACCAGCAACCAAACGGCAAGGCCCGCCGCCAGCGCGACGCCGCCGGTCCCGCGCCGCGCCTCCGACGGGGTTAGCCCGGCGAGCCCGAGCGACCAGATCGCGAGCCCCAAGGCCGCGAGCAGGTGGATCCAGGGCCAGTTGGGTGTGCGGGCGACGGTGGCGGCTACCCCAGCGGCGTCCGCTGGATCCAAGAGGATCGGGTGCCATGCGAAGGCGACGGCCCAGATCACGCCTCCGATGGCGGTCGCGCGTTGAGCGAACATGGTGCTGAGCATGCCCCACGGGCGCGCGGCGCATCCGGCCGCCCGGATCGAGGGGTGGTGGTGGGCCGGACACGGGACGGCCGCCGCCGTCCGCGGCCGGGACCGTTGGTGCAGCGGTGCTCGCGTTGACCAGCCGTGGGCCGCGCCGTACAATAGTGGCGCGGTTTGTGGCCGCCCCCCGCGCGTGTGGGCGGACCGCCCTGGGTGCGTGGCCGGGCGGAGGCTCGTCCCGGATACGGGGCGGGTCTTTCTGTCTTAGGGCGCAGTCTTCCGCCCGTTGCCCCCTCCCTCCGGCGGCCCCCCGCCGGGGAAATCCCGGGGGCCGAAAGGGGCCAGGGCCTGGCCGGGCGGGACCGGCCGGTGGGCCGGGGGATGGAGCCAGGTCCGACCAAGTGGGCACGGAGGTATCCGGCGGCGGTTCCCCGGTAACGTCGGCGCCGGCGGTCCGTTACGATCCACTGGAAGTCGAGTCCAAATGGCGCAGCCGCTGGGCGGAGGCATCCCCAGGCGGTCTCGGCGCCGGCGAGCGGCTACCTGTGCCGGGGCGGCGCAAGCACTACGCTCTGACCATGTTCCCCTACCCATCCGGCGACCTGCACATCGGCCACTGGTTTGCGATGGTGCCGGCGGACACCCATGCGCGCTACCGGCGCATGGAGGGTGACGACGTCATCTTTCCGATGGGGTTTGACGCCTTCGGTCTGCCAGCCGAGAACGCGGCCATCCGCCACGGTGTGCACCCCTACCGCTGGACCATCGCCAACATGGAGCGGATGCGGGGCCAACTGCGGTCGATGGGCGCCGCGTTCGACTGGGACCGCGAGGTCGTCACCTGCGATCCCGCCTATTACCGCTGGAATCAGTGGCTTTTTTTGCGTCTCTATGAGAAGGGTTTGGCGTACAAAAAATTTGCTCCGGTGGATTTCTGCCCGAAGTGCAACACCACCCTGGCGCGGGAGCAGGTGGTCGGCGTCGACCGTAGCTGCGAACGCTGCGACACACCCGTCATCCGCAAGGACCTCGACCAGTGGTTTTTCCGCATCACCGCGTACGCGGATGAACTGCTCGATTTCAGCGGCCTTCAGTGGCCGGAGCGGGTCGTCACGATGCAGCGCAACTGGATCGGCCGCTCCGAAGGCGTGCAGTTCGCCTTCAGCATCCAGGACCGGCCCGAGTTGCGCTTCGAGGTGTTCACCACACGCATCGACACCGTCTACGGCGTCTCCTGCTGCGTGCTGGCCCCCGAGCATCCCCTGGTCGAGGTGATCACGACCCCGGGGCAGCGCCAGGCCGTCGAGGCGTACCGCGCCGAGGCGAGCCGGCGCAGCGAGATCGAACGCCTGGCGGCGGATCGTGAGCGCACCGGCGTCCCGACGGGGGCGATGGCCCGGCATCCTCTGACGGGTGAGTCCATACCGATCTGGGTCGCCGACTACGTGCTCGCCAGCTATGGCACGGGGGCGATCATGGCCGTCCCCGCCCATGACGAGCGCGACTTCGACTTCGCGCGCCGCTACGGACTGCCGGTGCCCGTCGTCGTCGCGCCCGCTGGGTATGCGGGGGGGGCGCCCACCCACGCGCACACCGAGCCGGGGACGATGGTCGATTCGGGTCCCTATAGCGGCCTTTCGTCCGAGGTGGCGATCGAGCGGCTCGCCGACGACTTCGAGGCGCGTGGACTGGGCCGGCGCCAGGTCAACTACCGCCTGCGCGACTGGCTGATCAGCCGCCAGCGCTATTGGGGCACACCGATCCCCATCGTGTACTGCGACGCCTGTGGCACGGTGCCGGTGCCCGACGAGCAACTGCCGGTGCGGCTGCCGGAGGACGCGCGCTTCTTGCCGACCGGGGAGTCGCCGCTCAAGTACCATGAGTCCTTCCGCAACTGCGCCTGCCCGCGCTGCGGCGGGCCGGCACAGCGCGAGACCGACACGATGGACACCTTCGTCGATTCGTCCTGGTACCAGTACCGCTACCTGTCGCCGCACTGCGACGACCGGCCGTTCGACCGCGCGGCGGCCGACGCCTGGCTGCCGGTGGACGTGTATACCGGTGGGGTCGAGCACGCGACGATGCACCTTCTGTATACGAGGTTTTTCAGCAAGGCGCTTTGCGATCTGGGGCTGGCGGGTTTCCGCGAGCCCATGCCGCGGCTGTTCAACCAGGGGGTGATCCTGGGGGAAAACAGCGAGAAGATGAGCAAGTCCCGCGGCAACGTCGTCAACCCCGACGACCTGACCGCGCGCTACGGAGTCGACGCGGTGCGCGTCTACCTGATGTTCATCGGACCCTGGGAGGCCGGCGGGCCCTGGAACCCGCGCGGGATCGAGGGACCGGTGCGGCTGCTGCAGCGGATCTACCGGCTGTGCGGCCAGGCCGCCACGGCCGGGTCCGTCGCGGCGGGTGACGGCGAGGGACGCCGCCTGCGCCGTGCGGTGCACGCTGCGATCACTGCGGTGACGGCGGATCTGGAGCGTTTCGCCTTCAACACCGCGATTGCGAGCCTGATGACGCTGTGCAACGAGGCGAACGGCTGGCTGGACGCGCATCCCGGTGCCTGGCCGGCGGAGGTGGCGGAACTCGGGCGCGTGTTGGCGTTGCTGCTGGCCCCCTTCGCACCCCACCTGGCGTCGGAGTGCTGGGAGATGCTCGGTCAACCCGGATCGGTGCATGCCCAGTCGTGGCCGCAGGCGGATGCCGAACTGTTGGCGCAACAGCGCATCCCCTTCGTCATCCAGGTGGATGGGCGGGTGCGCGACCGTGTGGAGGTGGATGCCGACGCCACGTCCGACCAGTTGCGCGCCCTCGCCCTGGAGAGCCCGCGGGTCCAGGCTGCCACCGACGGGCGGGCGCCGGTGCGGGTCGTCGTGGTTCCGGGCCGCTTGGTGAACGTCGTGACGCGCGCCTGAGGGATGCGGCACGGGGGGATGCGGTCTGCCCTTAGCCTATGAGTCTGTGGTCCAGGCGATCGGCCGCGGCCAGCGGGCCCCGGTCTATCTCCTGGCTGGCGAGGACCACTGGCAGCAGCAGGCCGTCCTGGCCGCCCTGCGGGAGGGCGTGCCGGAGATCGGCCGGCATACGCTGGACGGCGCGGCGGTGACGCCCGACGACATCGTCGCGGCCCTGGTCACGCGCGGCTTCGTTCCCGGACGGCTGGTGGTGGTGCGGGACGCGCCCTGGGTGATGGCGCCGCGGCGGGCCGCCGCAGACGAGGCGGCCGAGTCCGGGGAGACCCCCGGGGGCGGCAAGGGGCGTGCCGTGCCGGAGCAAGCGCTCCTCGGCTATCTGGACCATCCGGCCGACCACGCCACGCTCGTGCTGTGCGCCTCGACGGAGGCGGACCGGCGCCGCCGCCTGACGCGCAGGGCGGCGTCCGCCGGCGTCGCCCTGTCGACGGCCGCCCCCCGCGACAACACGGTGTGGCTGCGCGAGCGCTGCCGCGCCCTGCACCTGGACCTGCCGCCGGATCTGGCCTCGCGGCTGGCCGCCCGGCTGGCCGGGGCGACCTGCGGGCGGATGGACGCGGAGTTACGCAAGCTCGCCGCCTACGGTCCCGGTCTGGACGCGGCGGCGCTGGACGCTCTGGTGCCGGCCGACGTCGAGGAGCGGCTGTATGCGCTGATGGATGCGGTCCTGGCGGGACGGGCGGGCGCGGCCCTCACCCTGGCGCGTCAGTTGCTGGGTCAGGGGGAACCGACGGCGCGGGTGCTGTATGCGATCGGATCGCAGTTGCGGACGATCCTTGCCGTCGGGGCGGCCTGCGGGCGTGGTGGGCGCGTCGAGGTGGTGGCGGGGGAACTCGGCCTGCATCCGTTCGTGGCCCGCAAGGCCCTGGAGCAGAGCCGCCGGCTGGATCCCGAGCGCCTCTTGGCCGCCGCGCGGCCGGTGTGGGAGGCCGAACGCGGCTGGAAGTCCGGGATGTTGGAGGAGTCGGCGGCGGTGGATCACGCGTTGCTGGGGGTGTTGGAGGCGCTTGGCCATCTTCCGCGGGCGGAAGGGTGCGCCCCGGCCGCCGCCGAAGCCTTCGGCATGCGGTCAGGCGCCTGATTCACGGCCGCGCCCGCGGATGGGCCGCGGCCGGGAGAAAGCCCCCGGGGGGCGGTGCCGATGGCGATCCCGTTCCAGGTGGCGGAGGTGTCCGTCCGGTCCGCGCGTGCCTATGACCTGCCTGGACTCGCCCTGTTGCGCGAATCGATCGGTTGGGGCGCCGGCGGGCTGGAGGGCAGCTTTGCCGCGGCGGCCGCCGGCCGGCAGCTCATCCTGCTGGCGGAGTGCCGTGGACGGTTGGTGGGCGGGGTGACCGTCTCGTTCCAGGGCGCGGCCCGCGGCTCTCTGGGCCGTGGCCACATCAGCGATCTGCTGGTGGCGCCGCTGTGGCGCCGACGGGGCATCGGCGGCCGCCTGCTGCAGGCGGCCGAGGAGGCGATCGCCGCCCGCGGGGTCACGGACTGCACGCTGGATGTGGATGCCCATAACGAACCGGCCCTGCGGTTGTATCTGGCCAACGGCTACCGCCGCTGGAAGCCGGCGCAGTTTCCGTGGGGACCGGGCTACACCCTGCGCAAGTGCCTGGACGCGTCCCGGCCCCCCTGGTCCGTGCCGCCGGCCCGGCGCGCGACGCCGTGGTGGCGGCAACTGCGCTGGCCTGGCGGTACGGCCTAGCTCCGACCGGCCGCAAGGGCCGCGTTGGCGCGGCGGGCCAGACGCGACTTGCGGCGGGCGGCCGCACGGCGATGCAGCACCCCGCGCTTGGCGGCGCGGTCGATGATGCTCTGGGCCTGGCGCAGGGCTTCCGTCAGCGCCACCGGCTCCTTACCCGGAGCCGCCGCGGCCTGAAGGACCGCCTTGCTCACATTGCGCACCCGGGTACGCACGCTGCGGTTGCGGACGCGCCGCTGCTCCGCCTGCCGGACCCGTTTGATCGCCGACTTATTGTTGGCCAATGACCGACCGTCCCCCCGCCCTCTCGGGCACCACTATCCGGTCCCTGGGAAACCGCGTCTCACGCGTCTCAGACGTACAGGGGGGGATTGTACCAGAGGCGCCGGGGAGAGGCAATCGCCCCTCCTAGACCGGCCGCCCGGTCATGGCGCGAAGGCGGCATGCGCCCGCCAGAGCCGCCGCCCCCACAGCCAGGCGGTCACGGCGACCAGCGCCACCCAGACCTCCGTCCCATATAGGACCGGCAGGATCGAGGTGGCTGCCGCGTGGGCCGCGGCCAGGTGCTGGTACCAGCCGGCGCCGAGGTCGGCCGCCAGGTGCAGTCCGACGGCGGCGGCGAACCAGCGTCCCTGCCGGCGGACGACGGCGGCGCCATCGATCGTCGCCAGACCTGCGTGCAGGGCGACGGCCCAGAGGCGTTCCCAGACCGCGAGCAGGGCGCCGATCGCCGGCGCGACGGGGGCGTGCGGCGCGCCG
>JAJZXK010000087.1 GCA_021806565.1 Bacillota bacterium
ACGGCCGTAGACAATGGGCTGAAGCCTGATCTTGTCGGCGGTGTGTTCGGAAAAGGCAACTTCGGCGACGATGTTGCAGGCGGCATTGAACGCCTCCATGGTACGCAGAAGCGCGACTGTTTGTTCTGGATCGGCGAGCAACTTCACCTGCACAACCTGCTTCATGTCCATAGTATAGCACGTTCGCTGCATGCGAACACGGGAGGGAGGCGCGCCCCTGTCCCACGGATGAAGCCGGGGGCATCTACGGGTCGCGCCGGGATTTGGGTGAAAACCGGTGTGCCGCTGTCCCAACGTGTCTTGCGGTGCGAGGTGTGCGCTCCGGTCATCGACCGGGACCTGAACGGGGCAACCTCGTCGCCGGGAGTTCCCCGGAGATGCAAAACGCCCATGGAACACGGACCAGCAGGCCCTGGCGGGAGAACCGCCTAACGAAACCGGCTGCGGCAAGCAGGAATCTCCCCGCAGGCAACTGGCCGCTTCGGCGGTCGGGAACGAAACGCTGTGAGGAGACGAACGGATGAGCGCATTCTTTCTGAGCACGGCCACCGCAGTGGCCAGCCTTGTCTGGGCCCTCTGGTTGAGGTTAAGGCCCCACCGAGCGGCGCGGGCGCTGGGTTTGTCGGACAGCGGCCATCTGCGCACCTCGGGCCGACAACGTTCACCTCTTACGTTCTTGGATCGCCGCCTGAGGGCCGGTGCGATCGCCCTGCGGTTGGACACGCTCCTCCTGTTGTCGGTTTTCGGCGGTGTGGTGTGCTGGACCACCGCTCGCGTCGTGTTGGGTGCGGGCCTTCCCGCGGATGTTGCCGTGATCGGCGGAGGTTTCGCGCCGATGGTGTGGGCGTCGCGGGAGGCCGAGGCTCGTCGGGAGGCGCTGGCCGCAGAGTTGGAGCGGGTTGCCGCCGGCCTAGCCGGGGCGGCCCGTGCGGGCATGAATCTGTACGCGTCGATTTCCGAAGTCGGCGTGGCTACCGGAGGCAGCCTCGGTGCGGAGTTATCTCGGACGCTGCTGGATGCGGATCAAGTGGGGTTGAGCGAATCCTTGCTCTTGCTCGGAGAACGGGTTCCCCTACCCGACGTGCGGTTGCTGGTGGCGGCGATGCGGCTCAATCAGGGCGCGGGCGCGGAAGCGGCCACTGCCTTCGATGGTCTGCTGACCACCTTGCGCGAGCGCCGCGAGGCGGCTGCCGCACTCCGCTCCGCCACGGCGGCGGGAAGGTGGCAGGCGAACGTGTTGGTGGCCGTGCCACCGTTCCTGTTGGCGTTTATGCATTTGGTATATCCACAGTTCGAGGCCCCGTTGCTGAACACGACCCACGGGCGCCTGTTGTTGGGGGCGGCCGCGGTCTGGGTGTGGATTGGCCAGCGGATTGTGCGGCACATGAGTACGCCGCCGGGTGTCGGGACGGCGGTAGGCCTGACCACATCCACACGGACTCTGTCGTCGGCCGTGGTCAGCCCGGGAGCAGCCCGGAACCGTTAAGTTCCAGTTCGGACCGGTGCTCCTCTTGGAAAACGGGTGGACGCGGACTAGGTGCAACGGTGGGCAGGTACCCCGCCGTGGCCGTCGCGGCGGCACGGTGTTCCGTACGGCGATGAAGGGAGGGGCGCTCGTCGGCGAGGGGCGGCTGTCCAGCCAGCCAACTCGTGGAGGGCGATCGGTCTTGCCATTTCTTTCGGCTACGGTCTTCACGTTCGTCGTGTGCCTTGGGTTTGGCGTCCGCGAGCGGTTGCACGGGCGCAACCGCAGGGCGTTGAACCGCATCCTGGGCATGGACGAGTCTGCGCATGCCGCATCCCAGCCCGTGGGGGCGCACGGGCGACGGTGTTGCGATGCGGCCTGGGTGCTGCGTGTCATGCTCGGGCGGGTAGTTCACCTAGCGCACCCGCGCGCCGGCGCGGGCCTTGCGCACCGCCTGCAGTGGGCTGGAGACCCCATGCTGCCTGAAGAGTTCATGGCTTTGCGGCTGCTGGTGGGAGCCGTCTCGGCCCTGCTGTCTTTGACGGGCGCGCTTGCCGCGGGGCGGCCGACTCTGGGCGTTCCGTTGGGCTGTTTGGGCGCAGCCGTGGGACATGCGCTTCCGGACCTGTGGCTGGGCAGAGTGATCCGGCGGCGGCGTGCGATCCTGCAGCACGAACTCCCGTATTTCTTGGATTTCCTGGCTATGGCCGCGCAGGCGGGCCTGACGGTGCCGCAGGCGATCGCGGAGGTGACCCACGAGCTTCCGGGCCTGCTGAGCGTCTCGTTCGCGCAGGCGCAGGTGGAGCAGGGCCTGGGTCAGTGGAATGAACATGCGTTGTCCGGCATCGCGGACCGCCTGGGGGACCCGGACTTGCGGTCGGTGGTGGACGCTCTGCTGCGCGCGGGTCGCTTCGGTGCCGCCACCGCGAACGTGCTGCGGGATCTGGCTGGGGGCGTGCGCAAGCAGCGGCGAGCCGCCGCCCAGGAGCACGCCAATCGCGCGGGGGCGGCCATCGTGCTTCCGGTGGCGCTGTTCATCATGCCGGCGGTTGTCTTGATCCTCGGATATCCGTCCTTGGTATTGGTGGGATCAGCGTTCGGCCATCCGTGATCGAGGGCTGCTGTTCCGCGACGATGTGAAGGGGGAGACCTGGATGCTGCTGCCGGTCTGTGTGCGATGGGCCGGGTTCCTTAGTACGGCCTGGGGTCGGCTCTGGCGTGCCTGGAACAGCGAGCGGGGCGCGGAGGTGCCGGAGTATGTGATCGTGGTTGCGATCATCGCGATGCTTGCCGTAGTGGGTTTGGTGGCGGTCAAGGCGGGTCTTCTCAATAATCTGGACGCCATCGCCAACTGCCTTAACGGGACGGCCGCGGGCACGTCGTCATCGTGTGCGTGAGTTGGACGCCGCCACCCCCGGCCGACGAGGGATCTCTGCCACGGATCGCGACGCGGCATACCTCGCAGCTTTGCTGCCGCTACGGGCACACCGACCGGGACAACCGCGGTCCCTAAAGCGACTTCGGCTACCGATCCTGCGGCGTTCGTACCCACGGCGGACCTCAACGCTGCTCGCGACCAGAAGAGGCTTGGGAAACTTCTGGCGCGGCCGCAGGGAAGGCCGCTGGGTCGGCTTTCCCCGCTTCCGCCGCAAGCACGGGCGCCGGAATTCGTTCCGAATGACCGGAAGCGTCCACGTCCACGTCCACGTCCACGTCCACGTCCATCCCCGGTCGGTGTCGCTACTCCGGATCGGCTGCGTACGGACCAAGGAAGCCACCACGAAGCCACCACGCAGTTCCGGGGACGGATCCTTTCGGCGACGGTCCGTCGGGAGGCGGACCGCTGGTATGTATCCCTGGCGGTGGAGGTGGAGCGGGATGATCCGCAACCCGTAGACGGGCCGGTTGATGTTGATGTTGATGTTGATGTGGTCGGCATCGACCTGGGGCTGAACTGCTTCGCGCTGCTTTCGGACGGTACGCAGATCCAGTCCCCCAGGCCATGGGCCAAGGTCCTACGCCGGCTGCGGCACCGGCAGCGGCTGCATAGCCGTAAGCAGCGTGGCTCACGCAACCGCCGCAAGTTGGCGGCCGACCTCGCGAGGCTGCACCGCACGGACTTCCTGCACAAGGCGACCACCTACCTGACGAAAACCAAGTCGGTCATCGTGGTCGAGGACCTGGCGGTGCGTGGCATGATCCGCAACCACTCTCTGGCGCGGTCCGTCGCGGATGCTGGATGGGGCAAGTTCCGGCGGATGCTGGCGTACAAGACCACTTGGTATGGGTGACGGCTGGTGGTCGCGCCACGCTTTTACCCGTCTACAAAGACGTGCTCGGTCTGCGGAGCCGCCAAGGATGCCATGCTACTGTCGGAACGCGTCTTGCGGTGCGAGACGTGCGCAGTGGTGATCGACCGGGACCTCAACGCGGCGCGGAACCTCGCGGCGCTTGTCGCCGGGAGTTCCCCGGAGACACAAAGCGCCTGTCGGGAGCGGAGGGCTCTGGCCAGGAGAACGGCTTGGCGAAACCAGCCGCAACGAAGCAGGAATCTCCAAGCAGGAAACTGGCCGCGCCAGCGGCCGGAAACAAGAAGCTGTGAAGAGAGGAACGGGGCGTGGTGTCGGTGTGGGGATGCCGACGGGATGGCCGGGGCGAGCGCGGCGCAGCCGTGGTGGAGACAGTCCTCGTGCTTCCCCTGCTGCTCGCGCTGATGTTCGCGACGGTTGGGTTCGGTGTCGCGGCGGTTGCAAAGGCGGTTGTAACCAACGCCGCACGGGACAGTGCGCGATTGGCCGCGATCGAATGCGGGCAGGGCAATGCCGCCTGGCGGACGGATGCCGCCGACGCGGCCCAGGAGGCGCTCGGTCGAGGGCTGAGCGTCGGGCAGCGATCCGCCAGCCCGGACGCTTACGGGCAGTGGGAGTTTCTGGCGACCTGTCCCGAGCCGGGAGTTCCCGGAGACCCGGTGAGTGTTGATCTCACATATGACGAGGTGAATCTGTTCCCGCCCCTGGCGGTCTTGCTCGGACGCGGTTCCGCCATTCGACCCTACTTCACGCTCAGGGCTTCCGCTGTTTTTCCCGAAGAGTGAAGTGTTTCGGTCCCTGCCCTCGGGGAGCGGACCCCTTCTCATCGACTCGGAACGAGGACGGAGTGCGTGACGTGCGCCTGGTCCGCTCGATGGATCTGATGTCCGAGTCCGCTCAGGCTCTGGTGCTTGGCGTTTGGGGGGTGGCGATCACCGTTTCCGTGCTGCTATTGGGGGGTGCCATCGGGTTGCTGGAGGCCGAGCACGCTGCGGTGCAATCCGCGGTGGACGCGGCCGCGTTGGCGTGTGCGAGCCGCGCCACCGTGCTGCGCCGCGTGGATGCCCGTGGCGTGGTCTACGGGGAGTCGGTGCGTGTAGCGGCAGCGCGTGGAGCGGCCGCCGCTGCGACGATATGGGCTGCCAACGTGCGCGCCTTGCCGGTTCAAACACTCCGGTTCCAGACTGACGCGGTCCAGGCTAGGTGCCGAGTTCGTGCGATGGTGGCGACCCGCGGTTGGCTCGGCACTCTCATGGCCTCCTCCGTACGGGTGTGGCGGGTTGAATCAGAAGCGGTCGCACATGCGGCGTCAGGGTGATCCCGGTCTGTAACGCTCGTACAGGGGATTGCAGATCCGCCCTGGCTCCACGTGGGAGGTCGATGAAGGCGAGCGAGTGGGGGATGACCGTCCACCAGGCGTCCCGCTGTCACGTGGGCGCGGCCGCGCGGCATCGGTGGCTGTCGGCATCGCGGTTGGTGGTGCCCCTGCTCCACCGGTACGCCGGACTGGCCGTTCTCACGAAGGTCCAGATGCCGGGTGCTTTCCGGCGTTGCGAACACCCGCTGCAACCGATCCATTGGTTTGATCCACTGGGTTTTCTGGCCTGTGACGAGCCTTCCAAGGGCCATCACCGCCATCGCGACCAGCGAAATCCTTGGTGAATGGGTAATTGCCGGCCAGGAAACCGGGCGCTGCGGCGCTCGGGAACAGAATGCCATGACGAGACCTCGCCACGGAAACGGGGCGCGAGAAAGGGGACGGGCGGCGCGATCACCGCGCCGGGGGGCGCGGCGCCGAACAACGATGGACGATTCAGCCCGGTGGATGGGGTTGCATCCCCTGCCTGTGGTGGTGGCCGCGCTACTGCTCGGGCACGCGTGCTATACGGACCTGCGGTGGCGCAAGGTGCGCAACGGTGCCGTGGTTGCCGCGTGCGTCTTTGGAGTGGTCCTGGGGGTGATGGGGGGATGGCCTGGCGTGCTGCACACGGCGTTGGGATTGGCCGCCGGCGGTACCTGGTGGATCGCCGTGGCTCTGTGCGGGTTCGGATCTGGGGATGCCAAACTTGCGATGGCCGTCGGGGCCCTCCTTGGTCCCGTTCCGGCGCTCGCCGGGCCGGCCGTCGGCTGTGTGCTTTGCGCACTGGCGATTCTGCCATGGGCCGCTGTCCGTCGGAGTCTGGGGCGCCCCTGGCGCGGGGAAGAGATTCCGCTTGCCCCGTGGATCGCCGCGGGCGTCGTGCTTGCCTCCATGTGGCATTGAACTGGACGGCTGCGGCCCTGGCTGTTCTCGCTGTGGTGGTGCCGTCCGGCCACCTGCCGGTGTCCGCAGCTGCCGAGTTGCCCACCTGCGTGGTTACGTCGGTGCAACTGGCGACGACCGACTATGGCGGTGGGGGCGTCGCCCTGAGCGCGACCTCGGGGCGACAGGAATGCTTTGGCAGCTATGTGTTTGTCGGTGTCCACGTCCGCCGGGCCGGCTATCCACCCCTGACACGTGGCAACTATCGTGAACTGGCGCTGGTGCTGCGCGGGTGGCGGTCCGAGGATGGTGTGCCAGCGGTGGACCAGTGGGTGCGTTGGAGTTTCGCAGTTCGGGTGGGTATGCGGGCGGCGGGCCTGCAGCCCACACAACTGCTGCAGTGGATCGATGGCTCTGCGGCGGAGGCCGCTTCGGGTTCCGCCAAGCTCTGGCCTACCTTCTTGCCCAGAGGCCGTATGGTGGACCCTGCTGCCGCGGTGCGGGTGGCCACGCGCCGTGTCCCGGTTCAGTCTCCGGGGTCCAAGCCGGTCGCGGTCCGATTCGCTGGCCGGATCTGGCCGACGGATGCGCCACCTCGGTCGGTCCAACTCGACCACAGGGTGGTGCCGTGTTCGGTTCTTCCAGCCTGTCGCACGCAGGTCCTCGGTTATGAGCGCTGGCGAGACGCTTCTCCCTGGAAACGCCGGGTGGTCCTGTGGGCGTCCCGGTGGCCGTGGGTCACCGGGACCCTGGGTCTGTTTATGGCAATCGTGGCGGTGCTGCGCATGCATGCGCTGCGCCGCCGAAATCTGCGCTGGTACGGCCGGGTCCGCCCCCCCGCATAGCGGGCGGCCGGAAGCGGCGCATCGAGACGCATTTGAGGTTCCGGCGCCACGCCGAATCCGATAGTGGCACCACTGGGAGTGAGTTTGGCAACTGGCGTGCAAACGCTCGCTGACACCACCTTGGGATGAGAGGAACGGATCGAGCCGTGGCGGATGGCTGGCGCTTGGTGCACCGCGTCTGGACAAAGGCGGTGGCGATGCTTCTGGGGCTCGTCGTACTGGCGGCGACGGCCATACCGGCGATGGCCGCCAGCTTGACGTGGGGGTATGGCTATACCCGCCGTCGGGAGACCGCGGCGCCACTTGGCCAGGTCACCGCCTTGTCGTCGGTGGCCAGCCTCGGTATGGGCGTGCCCTTCGTCGTGCCGCTACCCGGTCGCAGTCAGAGTACTCCGGTGGTCGTCGGTGGCCGCTTCTGGCTGTGGACGTACTGGCACCGTGACCAAGAGGGCGCCCTTTGGACCGGGACGCTGAAGGATGGAACGGCTGGCACTGCCGAGTCGGTGCCCCTGCCTGGTACGCATCAGGGTATCTGGAACGCGTTGCCCGGGGAGCGCTTCGACATGCCTGCGGACGCCTCCCTCAGTCCGGACGGACGGTGGGCGGCGTTCGCGGCGGGCGGGCGGCTGTATTGGTGGCCCACGGCCGATCCGGGTGCGGCCGTCGTGGCCCGGATCACCGGTCCGAGTCCGCTTGCGGCAGAGAGTTCCAGCCCGCTCTTCGTACCCGTGGGGCGTTCGCTGGCTCTCAGCGGCTGGGAGGTGTGCGACGGCAATTGGGACGGTGGGTTCGCCTGTTTCGCCGCATCCCGCGACCGACGGATGGCTCCCTACCCCGTAGCGGGCTACCAAGTGACCTGGACGGACGCCGCTGACAGTGGAGGGTTCGCCCCCATCACGTCCTCGGCTGCGTATGGGGGGCCTCGGCGCTTAGTGTATTTCGGGGTCGCTTCGGCCGCCGATCCCAGGGTGGTTTCGTTGAATCCGCGCACCGGGCGCTATCGGATCATGGGCAGCGGCCAGATCCGGGCTCCGGTGGCGGCGGCCGTGGCGGTGACCGCTAACGGGGTCTACACGGAGGATTCGATGGGACGCGTGTACCGCTTTGCTGGAGAGAGCGGTGCGCTGACGGCGGAGGGCCCGGTGGTGGACGGCACCCCGACCCTCGCGTCGCCAGCCGTCGGGCAGCATGCGGTGTATGCGCTGGAAGGCGGCTACCACCGTTTGTCCATCTTGAGTCGTGGCCGGCTGCGGCCTTTGGCACGTGCTCCCGATCTCGCGGGAACGGCCTCAGCGGTGACGGTTGTGCCAGTCGGTGGCGGTGCACCGAGTCAACTGGTCTATGCCCAGGAAGGCGGCGGGGTCGACCTGGCGGCCCGTGCACCGCGGGTGGGCATCGTCGCTCTGGGATCATGGCCTGGAGCATCGGCCGGACGTGGCTATCACTGGACGGCGGCCGTGGTCGTGGGGCAGTTGGTCGTCCTCTGGAGCGACGGAGCGGCGGCCGCGTGGCGTGGTCGGGCCGCGGAGGCTGGAAGCCCGCCGGGACTGGCGGGCCAAGGCGGACTGCAGGTGTATACGCTGGTGCCACGCGTTTCCGCGTGGGTGACCCCGCGCGAGGTGACGCCTGGCGGGAGGCCGGCAACCCTCTGGATGCTCACCGCGGTGGGAGTGCATGCCAGCGCGTTGGTGGGAGGTCACGCCCTCGTCCTCCATCCGGCGCGCGGAGGGACTGCCTGCCCTCTGAGGATCCGGAGTCAGGTGGGCTCTGACTACGGCGCCTTTCCCTGGGGGCCGGCTGGCGGCAGTGGGCCAGCGGCAGGTTGCGGGCCATTCGCTGGCGCGTCGGCGGCGCTGGAGCGCTTGGCGGTGAATGCGGCTTCCAAAGAGCATCCGCGCTTTGACGGATTGAGTCCGGTCCAGTGGCAGGAGGCAGGAGTCGGATACCAGGTCTGGCGCGCGTCCGTGCCAGCGGGATCCGGGGTGGGCTTCCATGCCGTCGAGGTCCGGGCACGACTACGGGATGGTCGGGCGGCACAGGCCCGGGTGTGGTTGCACACCGTCTGTGCGGCGGGTTATGTGCCGCTGGTCGGTGGGCATTGCGGTGCGGTTGCGGCCGTCGGCGCGGCGCGAATGGAAACGGAGTGTACGACACGAAGGGGCTTGGGCCTCCTGTGCGGCGCATTCGGGCCCTGGCTGACCGACGGGAGGGATGTCGGCTGCTACGGCTCTTGGTGGCGATGGGTGCGGAGGACACCGGCTTCTGGGTGCAGGGTGTCCGCAAGCGTGCGACTTGGATGAAGGTGTCGCTCGGAGTAGAACGTGGTCAGGCCATGGCCGTCGGTGTGCTGATGGTGGGTGGGGTGGGGCTGGTGGTGCTCGCGCTCGGGGTGGCGGTCGGGCTGGCCGTGGGGGGGAAGGCCGAATTGACCAAGGCCGCGGATGCAGCTGCGCTCGCAGTGGCGGCAACCGGGGTTCCACATTGGACGTTGCAGGTTCCCTACGTGCTGTATGTGTGCCGACGCTTTGCCGGCATGCGGCGGCATTGTGTGGCCGTGGCTGGAGGGACACAGATTGTTCAGGGAACCCGCACCGGGTTGTTCGCCACCACGAGTGGACCGCTCGGACTGGAGTCCGGTTGGGCCGCACGCGGCGGGTGCGCGCCGCCTAGCGGGCCCGGGGTTGGCTCCAACACGCCTTATCGGCTGTGCGGCCAGCCCAAGCTGGTCAACGGTGTGCTTCGGTTTCCGTCTGCGGCGACGATTCAGGCGGTCGCCACTGAGTGGTTGCGGGCGAACGCACCGTCCGGAGGATTGGTGACCGGTGCGGAGGTGGTTGGGGTCCGGACCGGACGCGCCGGGGATGTAACCGTGCGGGTGGAGGGGAGTCCGTTGCTCGGGCTTCGAGGGACGCGGCTGTATGCGCAGGCGACCGCTTGGATGGGTGGGTGACCGTCCATGGCGGTGGACCGTCGTCGTCTGTGGCTTGCTTTGTGGTGTTCTCTGGGGGCGGCGCAGGTGGTGTTCTGGACGGCGGCCCTGGCCCCGGTGCGGGTGGCACGGCTCACGATTAAGGCGAGGTCCGCGCCACCGTCTGGGTTGCCTACCGCGCGTGGCCCCCAGGGCGTGACTGTGCCGTTGGGTTCGTGTCCCCTTGTGGTACGGGGGCGGGTTTGGGTTCTGCCGTGCGCGCTCGCACACGGGATCCGCGTCAATCGCCCGGGGCGGCGCGCGGCGTGGTCGGCCAGAAGCGCATGGTCAGGGCTGGGAGCGGGGTTGGTCGCGGTGGGCTTATGGCGGACGTTGCGCGGCAGGTGGTTGCGGCAGTCCTGATCCATCCGCCGACCGGACGCTTGGGCTGAGGACATTCTGCAGTCATCGCGACCCACTGGTGTCCTGCAACCGAACATCCACGCCCCGTTGGTTTGACAGGCGGGGCGTGGATGTGCCGATGGTCCCGGGGTACGCCGTGCATGGGATGCGTGGCTCGCGACCGCCGGCGGTTGTGACGCTGTGCGGCGCGACCCAAGCGGTGCTTGCCCGCCCGAGCAGGGGCGGAAGACCTGGACGACCACTCGGCCGGAGCGCCTCGACGTGGAGATCAAGCGCCGCCTCGCCGTCGTGTGGATTTCCCGAACCGGGCAGCTACCGTTCGCTTCGTTGGTGCGCTGCTCTTGGAGCAGCACGAGGAGTGGGCCTCCAGCCGGCGCTACTTCAGCCAGGAATCCTTGGCCAAAGCCCGACGTGATGGCGCGAGGGAGGTGCTGCCCCCGGCGGCGGACTGACCCTGTCCCGTGAGGAGCATCTGACTTTCCACCACAGTGACCCGACCGCTGAAAACGGGGGTCTCAGGCGGCTGCAGCCAGGTTGGACGAAATACGGAAGGGAACGGTATGCGTGTTCAGCCACGGTCGAGCTGTCGGAGCAGCGGTGCGTCTGGGCCGTTTGATCCTCGCATGGTGGTGTGGCGGTAGGCGATTGGGCCCTGCGATGGCGTTGGCCGTCGGGATTCTGCTCGCCGGCTGGACGGGTGAGGCGGCGGCCGGCTCGGCCGATTACTCTGCGGTGCTCGGTGCCGTTGTTGTCACGGAGGGACAGTCGGGAAGTCAGTTCGGTCTGTGCGGGGTGGGGCAGGTCGAAGGGGGGCTGTATCCGACGGTCGGATTCGGGTCGTCCAATGGTGCGCAATATTCCCAATGGGCCGCTGGACCGTTGGCGCCAGGGCCGCTGGTACTGCCGGTTTCGGCCACGCTCGTAGGCGCGGTTGTCTCCGGCACGGTGGCGGAAACGGCGGTCGATGGTCTCGTCAGTCCTTCCGCCCCCGGATCCATCGAGGTAGTGGATGGTCTGGACGATGCACATCCGCAGGTGGATCCGAACTATTGCTCTGGAGTGGCCTACGCTGTGGACCGCACCTTTCTGACCTGGCCCGGGGATGGGCGCGCTATTGCCTACCGCATGGATGGATACCGGTTGGCCACGGGGCTGATCCAGTATGGGAGCGACGGAAACTGGGGCGAGTACCTGGCGATGGGGGGAGGGGCCGCGTGGTTCGCTCCCCTGTCCGCTGTGACGCTCCAAGTCCAGTATGCCTTCACACCCAAAGGGATTGCGTCGGGCCCGGTGTGGTCCGGTCACGGAGTACAGGCCAACGTTGCATGGAATCCCAACGGCAACGCCACCGGAACAGTGTACCTGCTTGAGCGCCAGACCATTGCGGGCGACGGATCTGGGGGACCGTGGACCAAGATCTATACCGGAACAACCACCGGATTTTCCACCCGGGACCAGCAGTGCGGGTTCGCCTATCGATACCGTGTGGCGGCGGACGGAGCGGATGCCCGGACGCCTTGGGCCGTAAGTGACGAATGGGACGCGCACCCCTGCAGGGTGGTCGTGATCACGGATGGCTCGAGCGCGCTGGATGTTTCTTTTCCCGCCGTCGGTCCCGCCGCCCAATACGCTTTGTACTGGTGCGCCAGCGCGGATTGCCGGCAGGTGCAACGGCCGCTCGGCCAGGAGACATCCGTGCGTTTGAGTGGACTGCGACCCAACACCGCTTACACGGTCTGGGTCTGCACGACCACCGATCCAGCCGGCTGTCCGGCGGAGGCGGTGTGGACGCTGGCGGCGGTCCCGACCCGCGTTGCTCAAACGGCCGCCCCGCCGGCGTTTCTACAGGCCGGCGTTCAGTGGTCTGCGGATGGCAATCCGGCGGGGACCGTGTATGAGGTGCGATCCCAGCCCGACGGGGGGCCTGTTGCCCCTTCGTCAGTCGTCTGTCGGACCACTAGCCCGACATGTGCCACCAGCGGATTGGTTCCCGGCGCGCGCGTTGATCTATATGTGCGGGCTTGGAACGGGATGGGTGTCCCGTCTGCCTGGTCTGGCCCTTTGGCCTTCACGGACGCACCCGTTCCGACAGTCAAGGCGATCGGAGCGACCCGTCTGGCGGTTCGATGGCAGGCCGGGTCTGCCGGCATCTTGTACGCGGTGATGCGTCAGCGGCACGGTGCAGCCGCCACCGCTTTGGTCGCCGCTGGTCCGGAAAGCGAAGTGGTGCTTCAAGGTCTGCGGCCGGCCACCTCGTACCGGGTGTGGTTGTTGGCGTGGGTGCCCGAGGGCGGTGGTGTCACTGGGGGATGGTGCGGTGGGGGCGGATGTTGGCCCGTCCCGCCAGCCGGAGACGGCGTGGGGACGTGGGCTGCCACTCCTTCACCGGGGAGGCTATACGCGGGCCAGACGACAGTGGAGGCTCAGTGGGGTTCCGGTGGCAATCCGGTGGGCACCCCTTACGCGGTGGCACTGGATGCCGCCGGCCTTGCCGCGTCCGCAGTGACGACGGAGACATCGTACACCTTCAGGGGGTTGCGGCCTGGGACGGCGGTGCGGGTGCGCGTACAGGCGCTCGGACCCGATGGTCGTCCCACCCCGACGGGTCAGCCGCCCCGAGCGCCCGATTCGCAATGGATGGTGGAACCCGACGTGGTCACTGTTCCGATGTCCCCAGTCGTCAGCGGTTCGGTGGTCGGGATGGGGTGGCGCTCTGCGGCGGGCCGGGTAGAGGTGGGCCTGCGCTGGCCGCCCAGCCATGGTGCGAGCGGGTATACAGTGTGGGTGTGGGACGGGGCGTCATATGAACCGTTCGCGGTAGGCACGGCTACGACATGGGACAGCCACGCGGCACGCATTTATCCGTCCCAGACCCGACTCTATCCTCATGTCGGGGCCGGGGCCCTGGCTCCCCCGGCGTATGCCCATGTTGGAACAGGACGCGACCTCCGCGATCGTCCCTTCGGCTTGTATTGCGCGGTGCGGGCAGCGTTGTGCCCGACCGGGGGCGATCCGCCGTACCGCTTCGCCGTGACCGCAGCCAACGCATCTGGAAACTCCGCGTCATACCAGAAGCCGGGGACGGCGGCGACAAGCGCTTATGTGGTTACCCCGCCTGTTCAAACTGATGTTCGACGGCCGGTCGTAGATGAATTCAGGCTGCAGCACGGAGCCACCTCGACGTACGCGACCACGGTTCGATTCTCACTTTCGGCCATCGAGTCACCTTCCGGCATTGCCGCATACGCCCTGAGCAACGATGGAGTCATGTGGTCGACCAGTTCTGTTGCGGGCTGCGTGGTGGGGCAGGTGGCATCCTGCGCGCGGGCGCTCACCACGAATGGCCAGTGGCAGTTGGGCGCCGGCCCGGGATCGAAGACCGTGTTTGTGCGGGTGGAAAGCACGGCCGGCGTGTGGAGTGCGCCTGCCGCGGCGACCATCTATGTGGCACCCGATCAAATGGCTCCCGCGGTGGACGTCGTGTTGGACGATGGCGCTCCCGTGACCGACAAGACGTCCGTGTCCGTGGCGGTCCGCGTCAGTGACCCTGCCGCGATCGCGTCCGGTCAGACCTTCCAGGCGCGATACAGTGACGACGGCGGTCAGTCGTGGAGCTCGTGGCGTTCAGAGGGCACGGCGCGTGCCTGGCTACTGTCCTGGCCCATCCAGGGTGGTGCCGGCGGACGGCAGAAGGTCCTGGTGCAGGTGGTGGACGCGGCCGGGAATCTTGGACAGGGGAGCGCCGCCATCGCATATGTGCCTCGGGCCACCGAGGTCACGCTTCCCAGCGCAAGTAGCCACGCATGCCCGTGGTCCGTGGGCGGTCACACGGTGGAGGCGACCTGCGTAAGAGACGCTCAGGTGGTGCTTCCCTTGAGCCCCGCGCCGGGAGCAGTCGAACTGCGTGCGAGCCTTAACAATGTGACGTGGGGACCCTGGATGCCGATAGCTAAATCGCTACCCCTTGATCTCGGTCCCGGTGCGGGTGGCCGCACGGTGTGGGTCGCGTATCGCACGGCCCTGGGGTCCGTGCGAGCCGTGCCACCCACCTGGTACGTCGTGGACCCGGCCCCTCCACAAGTGCGCGCGCGGTGGTTGGGTGGGGCGGGCGCGACCGGGCCCTCTGGTCTGGCGACCATGCAGCTACAGGGGACGGACGACGCATGCGGCTCGTCGGCCCTGAGCGTGCAGGTGACCGAAGGCGGATCGGTTCTATACAGAGGGCGCTTCACCAACGACGTCCCTCTCCAGTTGCGCGGAAGCGGCTACCAGTTCGTCCAGGTAACGGTTGTGGATCCCGCAGGAAACAGGACAACGGTACAAGATGGGATATACGTTCAGTCACGCTGAACGTATTCCAGCGGTTCACCTCTTCAGTCACGGTGGTCTGAGGTAGGAAGGGAGAAGGGCCGGCGCCTTCCACCGGCTGACACCATTGAGCACACCCCCTCCGGAGCACGCCGCCGCGGACTGGCCTGACGTCGATCTCGGTATCACCAACCGAGCGGTGCAAGCGGTGTCCGGGTGCGTGGGCCCCAGCTTCGGATGGTGGGCAGTCACATCCCGGCGGGCGGTGCCGCGCGCTGCGCCGCCCAAGTCCGCCTGTTGCCGTCGGCCCCAAGAGGGGCCAATCTCAGGCCGAAAGGGGCGAAGACCTGGTCGGGCGGACGTGTGGAAGACTGAGAGATCGGTTTGTACACATTTCATGACCAGGAGCGTGGCTTTGGATTGGCGACAATGCTGGCCCGCATTGTGGTCACGGCAGGGGGGGCGCCGGCAGGTCAGAGAGTATGAAGCTGCCGGACCTGAGCGTGCAAGGAGCGGCTGGCTTCTGCTGGCGGCGTTGGCACTGGCGGTTGTGGGGGGGGCGCTTCCACGGGCGTCCGCGGGTGTTCTCCACGTCAACCCGTATTGGTTTCAAGACACATACCGGACTTCTCAGTGGGTGCGAGCGCAAGCCACCAGCGCGGTCGGGATCGGCGGCACGATGGGGTTACGCTTGGCGCCGGCCTCGCTTGCGCTGGCCCTTCAGCCGCATGGCCGCGTGGTGCTCGCCGCCACGACGGGGGCGGTGCAGGCATATGTCGCCACACCCGCCGGCGTGCGGTCCCTGACGGGGTGGCACTTGACGGCACTAGGTGTGCGGAGCGTGGCCTGGCTGCACGGTTGTGACTAGCGGGATTGATTGCCCCCACCGATGCCAGAGGGCAATGCCTCCGTCGCCTACGGATGAGCGGGGGCAGTGTCGCTCGTCGAATGGGGGGCGGAAGGAGCAGAGAAGCGGGGAGGGGGGC
>JAJZXK010000088.1 GCA_021806565.1 Bacillota bacterium
CTCCGGCGTGGCCGGCCGTCCGCCCGCACCGTCCAGGTAGCATCGGGCACCGTTCGGTGGGCGTAAGACCGGCGCCGCCGCTCGGAGCCCCTGGCTGCGACCGGCCGCCGCCACACAGCCCTCCGGGGCGGCCGTCCCCGCTGCGGACCGCGCCCGCCAAGTTCGGCACGGGTCGGGCGCGCCGCGGTGACCCGTCGTGATCCACGGTAGACCGGCGTGTGGCGGACCGGGCGCCACGCGGCCGGCGGGTGCCCGGTCCGGCCCGCGCCCACGGGGTGGCCGCGGTCGTCTGGGACGATTGGGGCGGGTTTGAAGACGGCGTGCAGCCGCCGACCGTGGAGCACTGGCATGACGGCACGCGCTTTCGTTACGGGCCGCGGGTTCCGCTACTGGTCGTGAGCCCGTGGGCCCGCAGGGGCGCGTGTGCCCATGTGGCGTCCCACACCAGCATCCTGCGCACGGTGGAGGAGCTGTTCGATCTGGAGCCGCTCACGGATCGCGACGCGTCCGCGCCTCCACTGTGGGCGTGGCTGGAGTTTTCACGGTCGCCCTTGCCGCCGCCCTTTCTGCCGCGCAGGCGCCTCAACGACTTGGATCAGGCCGCCATCTGGGCCCTGGACCGCCTCGCCACCCTGTTCGACGGCTGAAGAAGGGCCGGCAGCCCTGATGGCGAAGGCCTCCGTCATGGCGACCTACCCATACACCCTCGTCGACGCCTTCACCGATCGTCCCCTGAGCGGCAACCCCGCGGCGGTGATCGAGGGCTGCGCCGGCCTCGACGGCCGGGCGATGTGCGCGCTGGCGGCGGAACTGCGCCTGGAGAGCGCCTGCGTCCTGGGCACGGCCCCGTGGACCCTGCGCTTTTTTGCGCCGGCGTCGGAGATCCCGCTGTGCGGTCATGCCACGGTTGCCACCATCGCGTCGCTGGACATCCGGGACGGCGGCCGCGTGGAGACGCCGGCCGGCTCGCTTTACGTCTGGCGGGACGGGGTGCGGGTGGGGTTCCGTTTGCCGGGTCTGCCCGCGGCCACGCCGCTTGGCGAGGCGGAGGCCGCAGGCCTGGCCTCCCGGGCGGGGTTGGGCGAGGCCCGCCTTCCCGGCTCGGTGGTGTGGCGCCTGCAGACTCCGGCCCCCATGCTCGCGGTACGCCTGCGCGGCGCGGCGGCCGTGGACGCCCTGCGTCCTCAGAGCGCGGTGGTCGCCGCCGCCATCGCCTCGGCAGGGTGCATCGCCCTGGTCGTCTTCGCCCCCGACGGTCCGGGTCGGCTCTGCCAGCGGGTTTTCGCGCCGGCTCTGGGATTGGAGGAAGACTACGCGACCGGTAGCGCTTCCGCGGCCCTGTGCCTGGCGTTGGGCGCAGGACGGCTTCAGATCCGCCAGCGCGACGGCGGGGGCCGGCCGTCGCGATTGGAGGTGGAAGCGGTTGAGGGCGACGGCGTCTGGGTGCGGGGGGCGGCGGTCGTCGTCGGGCGTGGGCGCCTCGAACTGCCGGCGGGATGGGACCGCACGGAGCAGCGCGGCGCGGGTTGACGGCGCGGGTGCCGGAACCGGCGGCGCCGCGGCTGGGAGGGAGAATGACCCGTGGTGCTACCGGACGATTTCTGGTGCCGTGACGATGACGAACGGGCGATCCTCAAGCAGGCGGGCGAACTGGCGGACCGGTTTGCGGCTCGGGCGGCCAAGCACGACCGCGAGGGGAGCTTCCCGCATGAAAACTTCAGCGAACTGGCCGGGGCCGGCTATTTGGCGCTGACGGTGCCGCGGACGTACGGCGGCGCTGGCGGCGGGGTGTTCGCCATGGTCCTGTGCCAGGAACGGCTGGCACGAGGTGACGGCTCCACGGCATTGGGCGTCGGTTGGCACCTGTTCACGCTGGGTAAGCAGGCCCAGGCACCGAGTTGGCCGGACGCGCTACTGGAGCGGCTCTTTTCCGCCGCGGCCCGGGGAGAGGTGCTGATCAACGCCGCCGTCAGCGAACCGGCCACCGGTAGTCCGAGCCGCGGCGGGCGGCCGCAGACGGCGGCGAGGCGTGCGCCGGACGGCGGCTGGCGGCTGGACGGCCGCAAGACGTTCACCACGTTGGCTCCGGCCCTGACCCACTTCGTCGTATCCGCCACCGCGCAGGGTATCGAGCGCACCGCGTCCTTCCTGGTGCCCCGAGGCACGCCCGGGCTCCGGGTCGAGGAGTCCTGGGATGCGCTGGGCATGCGCGCCACCGGCAGTCATGACCTCGTGCTGGACGGCGTGGTGCTGGAGGAGGGTGCGCTGGTGGAACCGTCCGGGCGGGACGGCGGCGGCGCCGGGCCGTCCGGCGCCGAACTGCGCGGCGGCGGCAGTGCGGGGTGGAATCTGCACATTCCGGCGGTCTATCTGGGCGTAGCACGGGCGGCCGCCGATTTCGCTGTCACCTACGCCGCGGGCCGGCGCCCCAACTCGATCACCGGCAGCATCGCCGAGCTGCCGCACATCGAACAGAAGCTCGGCCAGATGCAGCGACTGCTGTTGCCCGCCTATGACTTTCTGTTCTCCCTCGCCCGGCGTTGGGACACCGATCCCGCCGCGCGCCCGCAGTTCGCCGCCGCCATGGGTGTGTGCAAGCTTGTGGTGATGGACGCGGCGACCACGGTGGTCGACCTGGCGATGCGGGTGGTTGGCGGGGCCGGCCTCAGCCGGCGGCTACCCCTGGAGCGTTACTATCGCGACGTCCGGCCGGGACTACACAACCCGCCCATGGAGGATGCGGTGCTGACCGGGCTGGCCCGCCAAGCCGTTCGGGCGGTCAGTCCGCAGGACCTGGCTTCGGGGGCCGCAGGGACTCCATCCGCGGAGTGAGCCGGTGGCGCAGGACGAGCCAGGCCGCCAGCGCCAGCAGGATGCCTGCCAACCCGACCAGGGCGCCGGCGCGTTCGCTGCCGACGCCCAGCGAGCCGATGAGTCCGGTGAGCACGATGGCAATGACCGCCAGGGTGGTGTACGGGTAGGCGAAGAGGCGGTAGGTCAGGCGTCCCGGGCTGTGGCGCTGCAGGTAGGGGCGGTAGTAGATGTGGGTCAGCAGGACGACGAGCCAGATGAACATGGCCTGGAAGCCGGTGGCGGTGACCAGATACGCGTAGGCCTTATGCGGCAGGACGTACGCGAGCACGATCGTCGCCGCCAGCAGGCCTGCGCTCGCCCAGGTGGCGTTGGCGGGCGCTCCGCGGCGGTTGAGCCGGCCGAAGGCCGCAGGCGCCTGATGCTGGCTTGAGAGGCTGTACAGGACGCGAACGTTGGCGTACAGGGCGGCGTTCATCGTGGACAGTACCGCCAGCAGCAAGACCAGGTTCATGATGCCCGCCGCGAAGGGCAGGTGCAGGTGGGCGACGGCCGCGACGAATGGACTGGACGTCAACGGGACTTGCCACCACGGCACCAGGGTCAGCAGGACGAGGATGCCGCCCAGGTACATCACCCCGATCAACAGGGCGGTCCAGCGCACAGTCTGCGGGATGGTGTGCCCGGGGTCCTTCGTCTCCGCCGCCGCCATACCGATCACGCCCGTGCCGGCGTACGAAAACAGCACCAGCAGCAGGGCGCCGGCACCGCCGGCCAGGCCGTGCGGCCAAAGCCCGCCATGCCGGGTCAGTGCCGTCCATCCGCCGGTGCCGGCGGCGTGCGGCAACACCCCGGCGAGGTAGAACCCGCCCAGGGCGACGAATACCAAGAGCGCCAACGTCTTGGTCCCGGCCAGCACCGTCTCAACCGAACCGAAGCCCCGGACCCCGAAGAAGTTCACCCCGACGACGGCGACGGAGTAGGCCAGGGCCCATGACCACACGGGCCACTGGGGATACCACACGCGGGTGAGCAGTGCCGCGGCGGTCACTTCGCTGGACATGGTCAGAACACTGGAAAACCAGTAGATCCAGCCGGAAACGAAGGTGAACCCAGGTCCGAGAACCTGATGGCAGTAGATCAAAAAGGAGCCCGGGGTCGGATTGGCCACCGACATCTCGGCCAGGGCCCGGATCTCCAGATACATCGCGAGAAAGCCGAGGCCGAACACTGCGAGCACGGCCGGACCGGCGTCCCGGATCGCCATGCCGCTGGCCAGAAAGAGCCCGGACCCCATGACACCGCCGATCGTTAACAGGGTAAGCCCCGGGGCGCGTAGCGCGCGTGCGAACCGACCACGCTGACGCGGAATCGACCCACCTTCGGCTTTGTCGCCGCCGCCATGCAGGTGACCGGTGGATCCCCCGTGAAAGGTCGTGCCTCCGGGCGTGCGTGTGGCCATGCACCTAGCCTGGGACAGGCGCGCGGCAAATATGTGCGCCGCCGGTGGACCCGCGCGGAGGGGGACGGCTGGGTGGATGGGATCCTGCGTTCTGGGGACCGGATCTGTTTTTTGGGTGACAGCATCACGCAGGCCGACCCCGGATACACCCGGCTGACCGCCGCTCTGCTGACGGCCGGCCGGCCGGAACTGGCCCTGTCGTTTGTCTACGCCGGCGTCGGCGGTAACCGCGTCGGAGACCTGCTGGCCCGCCTCGACCGCGACGTTCTGGCGAGCGGCGCGACGGTGGTGACGGTGAGCATCGGGGTCAATGACGTTTGGCACCGCCACAGCGGCGCGTCGGGCGGAACCGACGACGACGCCTTCGCGCTCGGCTACCGGTCGCTGCTGTCGCGTCTGGTGCAGGCCGGCATCCGCCCGGTGGTGCTGACCCCGACGGTGGTGCATGAGGATCCACAGGCGGTCGAAAACCGCGAATTGGCGGTACTGGTGGCCGGACAGCGCCGTATCGCCGCGGAAACCGGGCTTCCGGTCTGCGATTTGAACGCCGCCTTCCTGGCCGCGCTCGCGTCCCGGCGCTCCGCCTTGGCCCAGACGGACTGGCCGCTCGGTCCGGATGGCCGCACGCGGTTTTTCACCACGGATGGGGTCCACCTCAACCCGGCCGGCAATGCACTGGCGGCGCTGCATCTTTTGGCGTGCCTTGGCGGGCCCAGGCCCGCCGCCCCTTGACGGTGGAGCGCCGCGGTTGGTAGCGTGGGGGGGCTCGGTTCGACGGTCGATCGGCAGCGGAATTAGCGCTGTCGCCGTCCACCCGCTTCGGGGGGACGGCTTTCGTTTTTTTCAGGGGAGGGGTGCGCCGTGGCCTCCGCGGTGTTGCATCTGGTGACGGACCGCCAGGAGGCGCGCGGCGCGCTCGGCGCCATGGTGGCCTCCGCGGTGCGCGGCGGGGTGGATGCCGTGCAGGTTCGTGAAAAGGGCCGGCCGGCTCTGGACGTTCTGGTGGCCGTGCGCGAGGTGCAGCAGGCGCTGACGGGCCTTGCGGCGCTGGTCTTGGTCAACGACCGTGCCGATGTGGCCCTGGCGGCCGGTGCGCAGGGGGTCCACCTGCCGGGACGGGGGCTGCCGGTGCCGGTCGCCCGCAGGCTGCTGCCGCGTCCATCCGGAGGTCTGCTGGGGGTGTCGGTGCATTCTCTGGCCGAGGCCCGGCAGGCGGCGGCCGAGGGCGCCGATTACGTGACGTTCGGACACGTCCTGCCGACGCCTGGGAAGGCGGGCCTGCCGGCGGCCGGCCTCGATGCCCTCGCGGCGGTGGTGGAGGCCGTCGAGGTACCCGTGATCGCCATCGGCGGGATCGACGCGCGCAGCGTGGGCCGGGTGTTGGCGACGGGTTGCGCTGGCGTGGCGGTGATCCGCGCGTTGCTGCAGGAAGACGATCCGCGGCGCGCCGCCGCGGAGTTGCGAGCCGCGATGGACCGGGTGGCGCGGACGCCGCGGTATGTCCTGCGGGCACCGCACTGACGTTACGGGGGTGGGTTGATGGAGGCGACGGGCTGTGGCGCGCCGGAGCAAGCGGCTCCGGGTCGCGGGGTCGACGGGCCGGTCGAGGTGCGGATCAACGGACGGGCGGAGTCGATCGACGCCGGCTGCGACATCGAGGCCTGGTTGCGCGGGCGAGGGGTGGATCCGGTGTCCGTCGTGGTGGCGATCAATGGAGCCATCCTGGCGCGCCATCATTTTTCCGGGCGGTTTCCCCGTGCGGGCGACCGCATCGAGGTGGTGCGCGCGGTGGCCGGCGGGTCGGCGCTTGAGGCCGACCCACCACTGGAGATCGCCGGCGTCGTTTTGCGCAGCCGGCTCTTTTGCGGCACGGGCAAGTTTCGCGACGCGCAGGTCATGGCGCGGGCCCTTGAGGCGTCCGGGTGCGAAGTCGTCACCGTGGCCGTCCGCTACTTCGACCTGGAAGTCGACCGGACGCCGCTCTTGGACCACCTGGACGGCCGCCGCTACCGCCTGCTACCCAACACGGCGGGGGCGCGCACCGCGGAGGAGGCGGTGCACCTGGCCGAACTCGGACGCGCGGCCACCGGCAGTTCCTGGGTGAAGCTCGAGGTGATCGGCGAGCCGCAGAGCCTCTGGCCGGACGGGGCGGCAACGGTGGCGGCCACGGCGGAGTTGGTGCGCCGCGGTTTCACCGTGCTGCCGTACGTGCCGCCGGACCCGGTGGTCGCCCTGCAGGTGGCCGCGGCCGGCGCGGCCACCGTCATGCCGCTGGGCTCGCCGATCGGCAGCGGCCAGGGTGTGCTGGACCAGGGTGCCATCCGCCGTATCGTCGGGTTGGTCGACGTGCCGGTGGTGGTGGACGCCGGCATCGGATCGCCGGCGGATGCCGCTGCCGCCATGGAGGCGGGAGCGGCCGCGGTCCTGGTCAATACCGCCATCGCGCGGGCCCAGGACCCCGTGCGGATGGCCGGGGCGATGGGGCTGGCGGTGACCGCCGGCCGGCTCGGCCATCTGGCCGGTCGGATTCCGCGTTCCGAGGCCGCATCCCCGTCCTCGCCGGCGGCGGGAGTGCCGCGGCTTGAGTAGGGTGGAGGGCGGCTCGGCCGAGGTGGTGATCGTGGGCGGGGAAATGACCGGCTGCGCCCTGGCCTTTGAGTGGGCCGGCCGCGGGGTGCGCGTGACGGTGCTTGAACGCTCGGTTCGGCGGCGGCGCGTCCGGCGGCGCGGGCGGAATGCTCGCGCCGCAGATGGAGGCGGAGGCGGCGGGGCCGGCGCTGGAGTTGGGCCTGGCCGCGCGGGAGCGGTGGCGTGTTTGGCCCGACGCGCTGCCGACGGCGGTGGACCTCGACTTGGACGGCATCCTGCGGGTGGCCTTCGACGCCGCGTCGCACAAGCGGGACTGGTGGACGCTGCCGGGGGGTTGTGGGTGCCCGACGGGCAACTGTCGGCGCCGCGGCTCATGCACGCCCTGGCCGCGGGCGCGGCCCGGCGTGGGCGCGACCGAAGAACCCGAGGCTGGCTTTGACAGGCGCGTTACGGCAGGCGCGGTCGCCGGGTTGGCGAAGGCTGCGGCCGACGCTTGGCCCCCGGCGGCCGGGGTGACTGTGGAGGAGACCTGGGCCGGGTTGCGGCCCGCATCGCCCGACGGTCTGCCGCTGGACGGCCCGCCGCGAGGTGAAGCGCGTGCCTTTGCTGTGCCTGCGCTGTTGGAACGGGTTGGAGGCGCGGTTCGGCACCGACGCCGTGGCTGCCTTTTTGGAGCGCCGCGAGGCGGTGCATAACCTGCCGATCGCGATCCTCGGCGGGACGCGCGCCGGGCGGGACGAGGGTCTGCGCTACCTGGCGGCGGTGGAGCGGGGCCGCGTGGTGGTCGCCGCCGGGATGCGCACGCAGATCAAGTATGTGTTGGCGGACGCGGAGGAACCGCAAGCGGTCGAGCTCTTGGCGGCCGATGCGCTCGCCAAGCACCCCGACCTGCCCGGCTGGATCGGCCCTGCCGCGCAGGCCGAGCGCTTTGCCGAGGTCTGGACGCGGGAGGGTGGGGGGGCGGCGCGTCTGGCCATGCGCCTGCGGGTGCACGAGTTGGTGGCCGTGCGGCAGGCCGCGCGCGTCCCCGGCTGTCTCGTGCCGCCTGGTCCGCGGGACCTTCCCCTGCTGGCCAAGTGGACGGCCGGCTTCTGCCAGGACATCGGCGAGCCTCTGCGCCGCGATCCTGCCGAGACGGCGCGGCACGAACTGCGAGCCGGGACGACCGCGTTCTGGCGCGACACGGGCGGCCGGATCGTTTCCATGGCCTCCTGGGGTGGACCGACCCCGCACGGGATCCGCATCCGCAAGGTCTACACGCCGCCGGAGTATCGCAACCGGGGCTACGCCGAGGCGTGTGTGGCGGCGGTGAGCGCTCGGTTGCTCAGGCGGGGGCGGCGGTTCTGCTTACTGTATACCGACCTGGCCAACGCCACATCGAACGCGTTGTATCGGCGCATCGGCTATCTGCCCGTCTGCGATGCCTCGGATTTTCGAACGACTCGCAGGGGCGAGGTCCGGGCGGTCTGACCGCAAGCCGCGCCACCCGGCGGGCCGGGTCGGGGTGGCGCTTGCCGCCACCCCGACCGGCGGCCAAGGACCTACAGCCCGCTGATGACGGGTGCCACGCTTGGACCCTTGGTCGGAAAGAGGGCCGTGACCGCGCCCTGGCGCTGGGCCGATTGCGCGGCCGTGTGCTGGAACGTGGTGACCTGCTGCGCGATCTGCTTGAACCCGCCCTGAACGCTGAGCTTTTGGTTCCAGATCTGGCTCAGGGTCGCACCGATCATGCTCTCGGCCTGGGGGTCCTGATACTTCCAGAACTCCTGGCCGTAGCCGTAACCCTGCTCGGCGGCGATGCGCCACCACTTCAACTGCTTGTTCTGGGTGATCGGAGCCACGGCGCGGATCAGCGCCTCCCATTCGGACCACATGCCGATGAGGTTGGGGAAGCTCAGCGTCGACTTGATCAGGAAGCGGTTGGTCTCCTTGGTGGCAGCCACGAACTTGAACAATTCCCAGGCCAGCTCCTGGTTCTTGAAGTGCGCGTTCATACCGTAAAAGTCGACCTGGACGTTGGTGGCGCGGCGCACCGGCCAACTGGGCAGGGGGATCACGTCCCACTTGACGTTCGTGCCCAGGACGTTGACGGCCTCGAACAGCATGTTTCCGGCCGACTGGTACATGGCGGTTTCTCCGTTGAGCACCGCGAGGGCGCCGCCGGGGCCCAACCCCCAGCGGTTGATCATGTACTTGTTCCAGACCAGGGGATACATCCAGTTCGCGGCCGCGATGCATTCCTTGGAGTCCATCAGGCAGATGGTGTGGGTCGGATCCATCTCCTGGCCGCCGAAGCCCTTGAACATGAAGGGCAGGGCGTCGAAGCCGTTGGGCTGCCATTCCCAGGTGGTCCCGTAGCGGTGCTTGCCGCCCTTGGTCGTCCCGGAAACCGACTTCCACACGGCCGGGGCGGTCTGGTAAGTCCACTGGGGGTCGGGATAGGCCAGGCCGAGGGTGTCAAAGAGGGTCTGGTTGTAGATCAGCGGCTGGCAGGCGGTGTAGGCCGGCACCCCGTAGAGGCCGGAGGACCCCTGATAGGTCTGCAACTGGCCCGCGGACCACAGGTTCGTGCTCAGGTTGTCCTGCCTCAGGAGCGGCGTGAGGTCCTTGAGCACCGGGCGCGCGATGAAAAAGTCCCCGCAGCACGAACTGACAACGGCCGGTGCGTCCGGCGAGCCCGAGATGATCTGGGTCACGACGCCCTGTGATCCGCCCCACTTCTGTGGCACGGCCCGCACGCCTTTGTGCTTGCTGTTGAAGTATTTGTCGGTGAAATCCTGGCAAAGCCGCATGGCGAGGTTGTTCCAGGCCTGTTGCCAGTTGATCTGGAAATACACGGTTTCCACCGGGGCCTGTCCGGTCGGCGCGGCCGACGTGCCCGTGGTGGAACATGCGCTCAGGGCCGCACCGCCAAGTCCGGCGCCAACCACCACGGCGGCTCCATGCAGCAGGCGCCTGCGGTGGACCCGCTTGGCCTGGGTCTCGTCCCCCATCCGAGTTCGACTCCCTTTCCGCGGCTACGGATCCGATCCGGGCGAGGCAAGACCGTACCCACGCTGCGACGCCCCGTCCGCGGGTCGACTTGGCGTGTCGAACGGTCGCGATCGACCTCGAATCGCTCCGGGATGCGGATGTACGGTATCATGCAGCGATTTCCTGCTTTCCGACCGACACGGGGCGTTGACGGTTTGAAGCGGTGCTGCTATGCTCCGAGCCACGATGATGGAGATCCGTCCGCATGATCCCCTTTAGCGAGCGGGGAAGGGTGAAAGCCCCGCAGGGAGGCGCCGGACGGTACGGCTCCGGAGGATGGCGGTCCGATGCCGCATTCGCGGACGAGGCCCGCCCGCGAGCGCCGGCGTTAGCGGCGACCGAGCCCGGTGTCCGGTTGCTGGCTGGTGCCGGGAAGCGTCGGGTGGGACCGCGGGCCTGAGGGCTCGCCCCGGACTGGGGTGGGGTCCTTTTTTTATGCCCGAGCATGGCCGATGAAGGGGGAAGACACGCGATGGCGGTGGAGTTGTTGCTGCCGGACGGCGCGCGGCGGGAGGTGGAACCGCAGACGACGGCGGCGGATGTGGCCGCCGCCATCGGACCGCGTCTGGCGCGGGCCGCCGTCGCGGCGCGCGTCGCCGGCCGGGTCGTCGATCTGATGCGGCCGCTGGGCGAGGTCGTGACCGGCGGTGCCGCGGAGTTCGCGCTGTTGACCTTGGACGATCCCCAGGGGTTGGAGGTGTATCGGCATACCACCGCGCACGTGCTCGCCCAGGCCGTGCGCCGGTTGTATCCCGGCACGCACTTCGCCATCGGCCCGGTCATCGCCGACGGCTTCTACTACGACATGGACGTGCGCGCCGCCGACGGCGCACCGGTGCGGCTGAGCGCCGAGGATCTGCCGCGGATCGAGGCGGAGATGCAGCGGGTGATCGCGCAGGACCTGCCGCTTTCGCGCGAGGCATGGGAGCGGGATGCGGTCCGTGAGCGCTTCGTTCAGGACGGTGAGCCGTTCAAGGTGGAGATCATCGACGACCTTCCGGCCGAGGCGGAGATCAGCCTCTACCGGCAGGGCGAGTTCTACGATCTCTGCCGCGGCCCGCACCTGCCGTCGACCGGCCGGATCAAGGCCTACAAGCTGCTTTCCGTCGCCGGGGCGTACTGGCGGGGCGACGAGAAGCGGCCGATGCTGCAGAGGCTCTACGGCACCGCCTTCGCCTCCAAGGATGCGTTGGATCGCTTCCTGTGGGTCCAGGAGGAGGCGAAAAAGCGCGACCACCGGCGTCTCGGGCCGGAACTTGGTCTGTTCCTGCTGCGCGAGGAGGCGCCCGGGTTTCCCTTCTGGCAGCCGCGCGGCCATACCCTGTGGCGGGTGCTGGAGGACTGGTCGCGCTCGCTGCAGGCGGCGGAGGGCTACGGCGAGGTCAGCACACCGGTCCTGATGCGCTCGGAGCTCTGGGAGCGGTCCGGCCATTGGGATTTGTTCAAGGAGAACATGTTCACCCTGGAGCGTGACAACGAACGCTTCGCGATCAAACCCATGAATTGCCCCGCCCACTGCCTGCTCTACGCGGCCGAGACCCGCAGCTACCGCGACCTGCCGCTGCGGCTGGCGGAGTATGGGCAGTTGGCGCGCTACGAGCGCTCGGGCACGTTGCACGGCCTGTTGCGCGTGCGCTCGCTGCACCAGGACGACGCGCACCTGTTTGTCACCCCGCAGCAGATCCAATCCGAAATGGCGGCGGTGTTGCGGCTGGTCGACACGGTGTATGGGGCGTTGGGGATGTCTTACAATGTTCGGCTGGCGACCCGCCCGGACGAGTTCCTTGGCGACCGGGCGCTCTGGGATCGCGCCGAGGGCGACCTCGTGGAGGCGTTGCGGGCCGCGGGTAAGGAGTTCATCCTCAGTCCGAAGGATGGCGCCTTCTACGGACCCAAGCTAGAGTTCCACGTCACCGACGCCCTCGGACGCCAGTGGCAGTGCGCCACCGTGCAGTTGGACTTCAACCTGCCGCAGCGTTTCGACCTCTGGTACACCGGGGCCGATGGGGAGCGCCACCGTCCCGTCATGATCCACCGGGCGGTCTTCGGGACGATGGAACGGTTCATCGGTGTTCTGCTGGAGCACTTCGCCGGCGCCTTCCCGACGTGGTTGTCGCCGGTGCAGGCCGTGGTGCTGCCGCTTTCGGACCGCCACGCGGACTACGCGCGCTCGGTCGCGGCGGAGCTTTGCCAGGCGGGGTTACGCGCCGAGGTGGACGCGCGCTCCGAGAAGATCGGCTACCGCATCCGCCAAGCGCAGTTGCAGCAGATGCCGTACATGCTGGTCGTTGGCGACCGCGAGGCGGCGGAGGGGTTGGCGGCCGTTCGGGTGCGCGGCCGCGGCGACCAGGGCCCGCGGCCCGTCTCCGAGGTCGCGGCGGCCATGCGACGGGAGGTGGCCGAGCGCCGCGCGGAACCCGGCTGGTGAAGCGCGCGGCTGCGGCTGCGTGACCGTCCGGCGGACGGCCACGCAGCAAGCGGCGCGGGGTTGGGTACCCCGGTCGGCGCTGGACCGCGCTAGCGTGGGAACAGGTCGTCGAGTTCCTCGGGTGAGGCCCGGCGGCCCAGTTCGCAGCATTCAAAGGCCTCGGCGTAGCGGACGGCGGCCGCGCGGATGGGGCCGTAACGCCGGTCCAACTGGGCGCGGCAGCGGTGCGCCTGCGCGGCATCGCCTTCGACCCAGTGCTGGAGCCACCGCCGCCGGCCCGCGGCGTCGGCCGGTACTTGGTCCAGCGTGCCGTTGTTGTATGGCAGCCATTCGAACACCTGCGATACGTGGCAGTTCAGTGCATCCAGCTTGCGTTCCACCGACGGGGTGGTGTCGACGACCACGTCCGGCTGGAACGGACCCGGGCGGGTGAAGCGGTCGGAGACATACGCGAATACCGGATTTTGCTCCAGGTGCGGCACCAGGGGGGCCACGTTCGGTACGGTCACCATGTAGGCCGCGTCCTGGACGACCTGCGCGACGGCCCGGTGGTCTGGGTGGTAGTCCCAGGGACGGGGCAGCAGCACCAGGTCCGCACGCGCCTGGCGGATGATGCCGATGACCTCGTCGCGCAGGGCAAGGGTCGGTTGGAGCGCCCCGTCGCGGTGGTCGCAGACTTGGTAGCGGACACCCAGCGCGGCGGCGGCCGCCTCCGCCTCGGTGCGGCGGCGGCGCGCCAACTCCCCTCCGGCCATGGTCTGGTGGCCGGCGTCTCCGCTGGTCAGCGACACAAACAGGACCGCATCGCCCCGCTCGGCCCACAACGCGGCCGTCCCGCCCACCTTGATGTCGTCATCGTCCGGGTGCGCCCCGAAGACCACCACCCGCACTGCTTCCCGCATGCGACCGCCTCCTTCGCCTGTTGTGCCGCAGGGTTGGGCGGCCGCGGCCGCGATCCCTGCCGCGCGCTCCGCCGGGATCGCCCCGACGCACGGGTCCGCCAGGGTTTTCGGGACTGCCGGCAAAGCGTGCGCCACCCCTGCCAACGACTCCCGGTTGCGGCGTGATCTCAGCGGCCGTACCCGGAGGGCCGTCGCGGGCGTCGGCCGCTGGCCGGGACGCTCCCGGTGCGCGACCACCGCGGCCCGCCGTGTTTGGTGTAACGGGACGTGTGCGGCGGGCGTCTTTCCAGTAGGGGGGGCGCGGTGATGGACGGTCCGGAATACGCCGGGCTCGTGCTGTGCGCCTACGCCGGGGACGCCGACGCCTTCGGCGCGCTCGCGGCCGAGGAACGGACGGCGCTGGTGCGCGTCGCCTGGACCGTGCTGGGCGACCGGCACGAGGCTGAAGACGTCGTGCAGGACGCGTTGGTCCGGGCCTGGATGCGTATGGGTCAGTTGCGGGACACGGCCAGCTTCCAGCCGTGGCTGCGGCGGATTGTCCTCCACAGCGCCCAGAGCCGGCTGAGGGCGTCGGCAGCCCGCCGCGCCCTGCAGTGGTCAGTGCGCGAAGTCGAGGCGCTCGACCGCCTGTGCGCGGCGCTGGATGACGGTGGCGCCGCCGACCCCGCGCGCATCGCCGAAACGGGTTGCGCGCTGACGCAGGTGCAGGTGCTGCTTTCCGGCCTCCCGTTGCGCCAGCGGCAGGTGTTGCTGGGGTGCGTTGTCGGCGAGTCCCGTCAGGAGACCGCGCGCAAGCTTGGGGTCAGCGCGGCGGCCGTCCGCGTGGCCCTGCACCGGGCGCGTGCGAACCTCACGGCGCGGATGCCGGATTTCGTGCGCCCGCCGCGTCCTGGGGTAGCCCGCGCTGCGGCCCAAAGGGGGCGGTTTGCCTTGAAGCGTTCCGAACTCGAGCGCCGAGTCGGTGCGGCCGGGCTTCAACTGCGCTCGGTCGCGGAGATCATCCCGGTCGGGGAGACGGTGGACCTGCCTTCTGGCTCCGTGACGCTGGAGTGCGTGCTTTATGATGCCGGCCTGTTGCTCGTTTTCTGGCGGGTGGCCCGACGGGACGGATCTGGTCCCGAAAGGGGCATCCAACTCAGCACCATGCCGCGGCTGTGGTCGCAGACTGCGGCCGACGGCATGGGATGCGGTGTGCTGTTGCATCCGGGGCTCACAAGAGTGCCGCTGGTTTTTCACGAAGCCCTTTCGGACGGCACCTGCGCGCGGTTCGACCTCGAAGTGCCCGAGTGGGACGGCGGAGCAGAGCTTGCCGCCGCCCGCGTGCTGCACACCCCGCTTGCCGTGCGCGGATACGCGCACGGTGGGTTCGGTGGCCGTCTGGAGGTCGTCCTCCGGCCCGGCCCCAGCGCGCGGGACAGCCTCACATTGGGCGGGACGCCGCCCGTGTGGTGGGAGCCGCAGGACCCCGTGGCGCACGTGCCGCGGGCGGTCCGGCGGCCCGCGGCGCCTGCGGAGGCGGGTGTGAACCTCACCCCTGGCGCTCCCTTCTTGTGGATGGCGGGTGGCGCGCTGCAGTTGCGGCACCGGGCCGGCGTGCTGGCCGCCCAGGTGCTGGGTCAGAGCTGGAACCCGCGTGAGGGCTGGCATGAGACGCAGTTCGGTTTCCGGGAGCCCTGCCCGCCGCATCCGCTGAGCTTCGTGCTGCCGCTGGTCGGGGTGTGGCGGCGCATCCCGCCGCAGGCGTTCTGCATGCGGGCCACGGATCGGGCGCGGCGCCTGCAGATCCCGCTTGGGGCGTCCGGTGCGTGCCTGGAGGTCCGTGTCGGATCGGTAAGCCGCCCGGCGCCGCGGCCTGAGGTGCGCGGCGGCAGGCCGACCGCGCCCGATTTGGGCTGGGCGTGGCGGGTGCGCGGCGCCGAGGGTGACCCGATGCTTGCCAGCCTGATGGCCCGCCGGGAATCGGAGGACGGCCGGGCGTCCTGGTTCCCGGTCGAGCCGCTGGCGGGCGGGCTCGGGATCGACGGGTGGTGCCACCACCGGGTGTGTTTGGGTTCCGATGGACGGGCGACCATCGCCTGCACCGCCTTGGGCACACTCAGCGGGCCGATCGAACTGCCGCTGCCGCCTGCGGCCGCGTCCGGGTCCGCCGGCGACGCGGGCGCCCTGCGGGAGGCGGCCGGCCGCGTCTGCGC
>JAJZXK010000212.1 GCA_021806565.1 Bacillota bacterium
CGACCAAGCCGATGACGACAGCCAGGGCGACCATGATGCCCTTCCAGGCCATCTCGTCCCAGGCGCCGCGCTCAGAGGCCAAGCGGTGGGCGGCGGCCAGCGCTGCGGTCAAAAGCCGCACGCGGATGCGGGCTGCCATGCGGTGTGCACCTCCCTTCCGTCGTGGATGGCGTCGCGGTCCGGCGGGTCCCGGCCGCGGGGCAGGCGGCGGCAGGCCAGCAGTGCTGGCTGTGCCAGGGGGATCGCCTCCTTGTGTGGGCCGGAGGGTGGATCAGAAGCTGGAGAGGGAGTGCAGGAACGCCGTGCCGGCGGGCACGGCGACGATGGCGACCAGGGCGAAGAGCATCCAGCCGGCGATGGCGACGTAGACCACCGGGAGGGTCTTCGTCCGCGCGGCGATGTGCGTTTCGCGGATGTGGCGCAGGGTGTCCCCGAAGCCGGCGAAGGTGTCCGGACCGGGGGCCCGCAGCCGCCACGCGGCGGACAGCCGCCGTGCCACCGCGGTGAGGTCGGGGTCGGCAAGGCGCTGGGCGAACTCGTCCAACGCCCGTGAGCCGTCCTGCAGGAGCGCGGCCCGTGCGAGGACGCGCCGCAGTTCGCCCGCGAGGGGGCCGACCAGGAAGGCTGCCGTGCCGGCGATGGCGTCAGGTATGGTGGCCCCAGCGGCGAAGTGCAGTTCCAGGTACTCGACCGCGTCGCCGAGTTCGAGCAGGAGTTCCCGGCGCCGGGCGGCATACCGGCGACGGCGCAACCAGTCCGGTGCGAGGAGGCCAACGGCGCCGAGGATGATGGCCAGCAGAGGACTGTGAAGGAGGATGCCCGCCGCGATGCCGATGGCGCCCAGCACCAGCCCTACCGGGGTCAGTCGGCTGCCCACTGGTCCTGGCGCACGGGGCCGTCTTTGCACGAGCGTCAGGAACCTGGGGCGTCGCCAGGGCGGTGGGTGTCGCAGCGGCGGTAGAAGGGCGGGTTGGGCCATGACCGTATATCCGGCCAAGCAGACCACTATTCCCAAACAGAAGTCCAAAAGTCCCGTGACCAAAGGCGTTTCCCTCCTGGGTTTCTGGGCCCCGCCCGCGCTTCCGGGAGGCTGGCCATCCAACGACGTCGAACCGGTATTCCGGTGTTCCGCGGGAGTGGGAGGTCTGACGCGTGCCGGTTTGGCTAGTGCGTGCCGGTCGACAGGGGGAGCGCGAGGCGTTAGCGCTTGAGAAAAGTATCGCGGTGGTCGGATGGGAGGACCTGCCTGATCTGTCGAGCGTCAACAGTCGGGATGAGATCCTCGGCATGTTGCAGACGGCTTACCCGGACGTCAAACCGAAGACCTTGACGAATTGGCAGAGTCAGATCTGGCCGTTTGTCAGGGAGATACGGGATGGCGATGTCGTAGCGCTCCCGCTCAAGTCGCGCTCCGCCATTGCCCTTGGGGAAGTGACTGGCCCCTATCGCTACCGGCCGGACCTCCCTCCAGATGCGCGGCATACGCGGTCCGTGAAGTGGCGGAACGAAGTGGCGAGGGATGCGGTCGACCAAGACCTGCTGTACTCGCTCGGTGCATTCATGACCGTCTGCCGCATCCAGCGCAACGACGCTGAGCAGCGCATACGGGCGCTGATGGCCGGCAAGACCGGGTCGCCGCCGACGCCGGTTAGCCCCGAGGAGACCGACGCGCTCATCGATATCGAGGAATACGCTCGTGATCGAATCCGGCAGTATATCGGCCGTAGGTTCGCTGGCCACGGCTTAGCGCGCGTTGTCGCGGCGGTGCTTGAAGCCCAGGGGTACAAGGTGCGCGTTGCGCCTGCGGGTCCGGACGGAGGGCTCGACGTCATTGCTGGCCAAGGACCCATGGGGTTCGACCCGCCCAAGTTGGGCGTGCAGGTCAAGTCGGGTAGCGAGGCGGTCGATACCGGTGTCCTCCACCAACTACAAGGCGTCCTCAAGAACTTCGGGGCAGAACGCGGCTTGATCGTGGCATGGGGCGGCTACAAGCAGTCCGTGCTGCGTGAGGCTCCACTTCACTATTTCGAGATTCGATTGTGGAACGCGGACGACTTGGTGCAGATGATCTGTGCGGCGTACGATCGACTCCCACCGGATCTACAGGCCGAACTGTCCCTGAAGCGGATTTGGACGCTGGTCCCACCGGATGAGTAGGTGCCAGGAGACTGACTGATCACCGGCCCTGATCGCCCGGGCCGCGAGCGATGTCGAGTCAGCCTTCCGTGCGGGCCAGTCGCCGCAGCGTCAGCCAGGCACCCACCTCACACGCGGTCGCGAACGCCACCGCTACGCGCCCCGCCCCCGTATGCAGCAGGGACGCGCGGGCTCCGGCTAAACCCGTCTCCACCAGGTAGGCAGCCACCGGCATCAGGAGCATGACGATGACCACGATGCCGTGGCCGGCGAGTTCCGCCCTTCGGCTCAGATACAGCTCCCTCCGCCTCCGCAACGCTTCCGCTAGGCGGGAGAGCGTCTCTGGTCCGCCGCTGCCGAGCTCCGCCGCCGCGCCGGCCAGCCGGGCCACGAGCGCCAGGTCCCGGCGACCGCTGGGCCGCGCGGCGTCGCGCAGGGCCTGCCGCAGGGGCACGCCCGCCTGGTGGGCC
>JAJZXK010000089.1 GCA_021806565.1 Bacillota bacterium
GGTGGGCCAGCAGACCACATCGCGGCGATCAACATCGGTCGCCGGGGCGCCGTCATGCGTCCGCACGCCACGCCCGCGCAAGCGGGGTGATTGGCAAGCCCCCGGCTTTAGCCGTGGGGTCATGACATCGCTTGCCGCGTTCAGGTGCAGGCGCGCCGGCCTTCGTTGTGCCCGGTCGCCGGGCCGCGGCCGTCCCAGCCGAGCGGTATGGCTGAGGGCGGGTCCGCATCCCGTACCCAGAAAGGGAACCACCCGCCCCGGCGGCGCAGGGCCCCGCCGCGCATCCCTCCACCCAATGTGGACCACACCAGCGTCAGGACCGCGGGGCCCGGGTCGGGACGGCGTCCGCCGGTGTGGCGCCGCGATCCCACCGGCCCAAACCGCCGGCCGCGTCTACGGGTCGTCGACCCCGCCCCGGTCGCCCGCCGCCCCGGCGTCGCCGCCGTCCGGTGGACGCCTTGCGACTTTCCCGCGCCGCCGGCCGATCAGACACCAGACCGCCGCGAGCCCCGATGCCGCGCCCGCCCCGCGAAGCAGGGCCCACCACAGGGGCGCGCGCGGGGGTATCGCCACCCGCGGGCCGCGGTAGGTGGGCCCGGGGGTGCCGCCGATGTCCGTGGCGACAAGCGGTGCGGCGGCCAGACGGCTCCAGGCCTGCGGAGGGGTCCATACCGCGTGGAGCAGTGCGCGGCCGCCCGGCACCACATACAGGTTCGCCGGACCCGTGGCGGCGACTGCGATCTCGCGCCCGCGCCCGTCCAGGATGCGCACCCTGCCGCGAAGTGAGAGGCTGACGTTGCCGCCGTTTTCAACCGGCAGGCTGAAGGTGACCACACCGCGCCGCTCGGCCGCACGCAGCCGGTGGACGATCAGGCGCGGTTTCGCGCGGTGCACCACGTTCACATCGACGATCAGGGCGGTGCGGAAGGCCACGGCCAGCCCGCGGGTGGAGGCCCCGGTCAGGCCGGCGGCCACCACGGCCCCGCTGTACCTGCCAGGCTGGACGTCCGGCGGCACGTCCAGTTGGAAGGGGACAAGTACCCTGCCGCCGGCAGGCACGGTTTCGGTGGCGTGGAGGCGAAGCCAGGCACCGACCGTTCGCATCCGGGCGTCCTGCTGCAGCGGCGCCACCCCGCCACCGGCAACGGACGCCAGATCCGCACCGTAGAGGCTGAGGCGCACGCCGCGCCCGCGGGTGTCTTGCACTTCCACGGCGTCAGCGATCTGCGCGCCAGCCGGCAGCGCGTACGCGAAATGGCCCTGGGGAAGGGACGTTTCGCCCGCGAGCGCCGGCCGGATACTCCATCCGATCTGACCAGCCAGCGGCGGGGCCAGTTGGTGCGCGGCCGCCATGGCGACACCGGAGGGGAGGAGCGGAGCGAGTGCGAGCGCGCAGGCAAGGAGGGTGGGGGCGTGGCTGCCGGATGCCGGCCGGTCGCGGACACCGTCCACGGCGGTCTCCCTCCGCTGGCAACGTCCCTCCGAATGACTTAACGAGCCAGAGCACAGTTCTCCCCCGGACTGGATGTTCCTGCCGTTGCGCCATCCTCTTCAGAGTCGGAAGTAGAGGCGACCGTCGGCCGCCGGCTGTGGTGGGACGAAACCGGCCGGAGCGGAACGCGGTTGCGGCCAGGCCTCAGTATCACCAGGTTTGCCGGCAACGGAGGGCGTGCACCCCGCTGGGCCGCACCGCGGAATACCCTCACAGGCGCACGGCGATCAGGGGCACCAGCATCTCGTCCGCCGCCCACCCGCCGTGGCCGCCGCGCCACAGCAGGCTCCCGGTCTGGCCGGCCCCCCCTGGGTGCCAGACGAACTGCCGGCCCTCGCGCGCCACGGCCAGCAGATCCCCCGTGCGCACGCGGAAACTGGGGTCCGCCGGCGGCCCGCCGAACCAGCCGTCTTCCCACACGCGCGGCATCGGTGTGACCTCCGCGAACGACGCCAGCGCTTCGGCCAACCCCGGTTCCGTCCGCAGGTACGTCGCCGTCCGGTCTCCAGCCGGCGGCTGCGGCGACCAGGCGCCAAGGTCCACCGCCTGGTCTGGATCGAGCCGCCGGTGGCCGTGGTCTCCGGCGATGAGCAACACGGTCCGCCCGTCGTGGGGCAGGCGTGCGATGAGGCGCCGCAGCGTACCGTCGAACGCGGCCAACTCGTCGGCGGCCTCGGAGCTCGCCGGTCCGTGCACGTGGCACACCGGGTCGTGCGCCGGCCAGTAGGCCCAGACGTACGTCGGACCGGAGGCGTCGACCGCGTCGGCGATCTGGCTGGGCAAGGTGTTGGCGGAGTACCAGCGGCGATACTCGGCGCCGGCGAAGTGCCAGCGGGACAGCGCGCTCTCGGCGAAGTCGGCCGCATTCACCACACGGCAGCGCACCCCGGCTTGGCTCAGACGGGCGAAGATCGAGGCGGGCCCGGCCGGCGCCGGCCGGGCCTCTTTGGTCTGCCGGTCGCGCGCCAGGAGGAGGTCGGTCACGCCCGGCCCGTCGTCCAGCCACACCGAGTAGCCGAGGTATCCGTGCTCCGCCGGCGTCAGGCCCGTGTGGATGCTGCTCAGAGCCGCCGCGGTGGTGGACGGGAAGACCGAGGTGATGCGGCACTGCCAGGCGTCGCCGCTCGCCAGCAGACGCCGCAGGTCGGGCAACGCGCCGGCGGAGAGGTGCGCCTCGAACTGGGACGCGCCCAGCCCGTCGCAGACCAGAAACACCACGCGCTCCGCCCCCGCCAGCTCGGGGCGCAGGGACGCGTCCAGGCCGGGGTGGGCCGATGGCACTCCGAAATGTCCGGCGATGCTGGCCGCCAGGTTCACTAGACTCCCGCCCCCGTAGGCAGGCTTGACGCGCGCCAGGGTGCCTTCCACCGGGCCATCCCCCTCGTGTGAAGCCGCAGACGCCGCGGTGAGCCCTGGAATCCGGGCCCGGGGCGGCACGGCGCCGGGCGAACCCGCCCGTTTCGCGAGGACTTTCCCGGCGCCTGCGTCCGTTCCTTGCCCGTGGCCGTTGTGCGCCTGCGCTGGCCGGCAGCGGATCGCCCGCTTGCGCGGTTCTGATGGGCCGGGCACCGCCAAGCGCGGCCACCCCTTCCCGGGACCGGCGGGCCGGTGGTCAGGAGGCCTCTGGCAACCTGGAAATCCCTGCGGCCGCCCGCTGGTGGTCAAGTGGTCAAGATTGTCAAGATTCTTGCATGCCGATCGTACGTTGTTTGGGATCCGGATCGGGGCTGGCAAACGAAGATGCGGCTCAATAAAAGTACGCCGCTGCGCCACTGGTGACTTTCTCCAAAGACTCGTGGACAAGGCCATGGGGCACAGCCCGCGAATAGCGCTTCGGTGGACCGACATGCTTCGACGTTTCGGCATGTGGGTGATGGTAAGATGATTGCGAGTGCTGCACTGCGCCGGTCGTGACGCGTCCAGGTGGTACGGCGAAGGCGCGCCGAACGCTTGAGCTTTGGCGTCCGGGGGGAGTAGGCAGTTCAAGACGGTCAGAACGGGGGTGCGGCCGTGCCCATTGGGGTGAGCGTCATCTCATACCTCTTGCGGCAGCTACCGGTGCCGCAGATGCTGCAACGGGTTCTTGCGGCCGGGTATACGAACGTCGAACTGCACTTCGGCCATCCCGACGGCTTGGCGGACTACCATATTGGCGGAGAAGCGCAAGCGCGTACCACGGGTGAACGCCTTCGGGCGGCGGGCGTTGCGCCTGAGGCGTACTGCGTCGGCGGGATCAACCCGCAGAATGTTGGACAGGCGGAGAGGGCCTTCGTCTTCGCGCGCGGCCTCGGCGTCGGTCTGGTTACCGGGGTCGCGCATCCAGAGGTGCTGGCGCGCCTGGACGCGCTGTGTGAGGCGTACGGTATGCGGTACGCCGTCGAGAACCACCGCGGCAACGCCTTCGAGCAGGCTGAGACGATGGTCGCGGCACTGCAGGCGTGCTCGCCCCGTATGGGTGTCAACTTCGACAGTGGGCACTTCTTCGCCGCGGGCTTGGACCCAGTGGAGCAGGCCCGAATATTGGCCGGGCGGATCTACCATGTCCACCTCAAAGACAGCGATCAGGAGCGGGCCGTGGGGGAGGGGGCCATCCCCATCGCCGAGTTGGTCGCAGCGTTGGTGGCCGGTGGCTTCGACGGGATGCTCTCGGTGGAACAGGGCGAGACGCGGACACCGCTAGAAGCGGCGACACTGGATGGCATCTTGCGGCGATCGCTGGCGTTCACGCACCGGCTGTTGGACGGCGTTTCCTAGGGCTGTCCACGTGGAGGGGAGGCCGCTGTGACGTGGGGGAGGGATCGAGCCATGGCCGTGCAGGTGGGTATCGTCGGTTGCGGCGGGATCAGCCGGGCCCATGTGCGTCGCGGTTATCGGGTGCTGCGGGAGTCCGGTATCGCGGATTTCCGGCTACGGGCGGTCTGTGACGTGGATGTCCGCCGTGCCGAGGAATTGGCCGAGCTGGTGGCGACGGAGTTGCGGCAGGACCGGCCACAGGTCTTCACCGACCCGGCCGACCTGGTCGCTTCGGGAACGGTGGAGGCGGTGGATTGCTGCACCGCCGTCTTTGCGCACCACCGCGTGGCGGTGGCGGCCCTCGAGGCCGGTATCGCGGTGACCGTGGAAAAGCCCTTCGCGATCACGGTGCGCGCGGGTCGGCGGATGGTGGACGCTGCCCGTAGGTCGGGCGCTGTGTTGGCCATCTCCGAAAACGTGCACTTTGAACCGCGCCAGCGAATTGCCCGCTGGGTTCTCGATCAAGACCGCATCGGTACCCCACAGGTGATCGTCATGGGAAGTACGGGGGCGGCTGTTTGGTTTCCGGACCGAATCGTTGCCAATACTCCCTGGCGCCACCAACGCCTGTTGGCCGGCGCCGGGGCGGTCCTGGATCTTGGGTCGCACAGTTTCGACACCCTGCGCACCCTGGGCGGGGAAGTGGTGCAGGTATCGGCCCTCACGCGTCGACTCATACCGGAGCGGGTGCGGCGCTCCCCGAGCGGCGCGGTGCAGGAGCGGGTGCCGAGTGAAGTGGATGATGTGGCATTGGCGCTCCTGACTTTCGCCAGTGGGGCCATCGGGATGTTCGCCACGGGTTGGGGCGGGCACGGGCGGCCGACTGGCTTTGCGGGCGGGCTGGCGGTGCAGTGCAGTCGCGGCTCGCTGCAGGAATCGGAAGCGGGGGGTGTGCTCGCCTGGGATGACGGCACCACGGAGAACGCCCAGCGGCTGTTTGAGCGGGAGGGCGATCCGGCGTTGCGGGAGCGGTGGTTCCCTGGCGGGGTGACCGATGGATTTGCGCTTGAACTGCGTGACTTTCTCGATGCGGTCGCGCAGCGGCGGCAGCCGGAGAACGACGGCGAACAGGGACTGCGCAACATGGCTGTGGCCTATGCGGCGCTCGAAGCTTCGCTTTTGGGCCGGGCCGTGACCCTGGAGGAGGTGCTGCAGGGACAGGTCAGCGGCTATCAGGACCCCGTGGACCAGCACTGGGGGCTGCTGTAGCGCTCACGGCTGCGGTGCCCGGAGCGGATTCCGGCTGCCTCCGCGGCAGCGCGGTCGACAAGCGCGGACCAAGGGGTGATGGCCAGTGTTCCGTGATGGCCGTACGACTCATGGCGGTGTGAGCCGACGGGGATTGCTGCGGGCGGGGGGTGCGGCAGGGGCTCTGGTAAGTGTCTCTGCGGTGGCTTCAGCGTGTAGTACGCATGGCACGGCCGCCCCGTCGTCCAGTGGTCGGAAGACGCGAGTCGTGTTCAGTTATTATGCACCATGGGCCGGGTTCACGGTGAATGCGGCAACGACGCCATTGATTGAGCATCTGTTCCAATCGTTTCGAGACAGTCACAAGACTGTGGATCTCGTGCTTAACCTTGCCGATGCACCGAACAATATACCACAGCAGATCGCGTCCGGGACGGGTCCGGACGTGTTTTGGTCCAACATTATCGGTCCCTTGGTGGACCACGGGTATGTCCTCGATTTGACGCCGTATTTGAAGCAGGAGAATATCGCGACAGACATATTCTTGACAAGCCAGTTGGCGCAATACCGAAAGGCTGGATCCCTGTACGCACTTCCGGCCTACGCCCATGTGCTTACAATGGTTATCAATGAAGGGTTATTGGACCAACTAGGTCTTGCATATCCTGCACCGGATTGGACTCATGTCGATTTCTTGCGTCTGGCGGAGGCAACCACCGGGAAATCGGGCCAGGCGGGGAACCATCGCTACGGGGCTTCGCTAATGGCCTGGCCGACAGCGATGCCCGATGCGTTCTACTTCCACGGCTTTGGTGGGTCATACATCGATCCGACCAATCCCCAGCGGTGCGCACTCGATACGGCAGAGTCCCTTGCCTGCGGAGAATTCCTCTTTCCGATGATCCTGAATGGCGTTGCGACGACCAACTGGGGAACGGCGATGCAGCAGTGGTTTCCACAGGGCCTCGTCGGTATATTGTCCAACTGGAGCCTGCCGTTTGAAAACGTCAATACATTCAGCAACGTCAAGTGGAACTACTACCCACAGCCGGTGTGGCCAAAGGGACCAGCCACGTTCGTCAATTCAGACTTTCTGGCGATTAACGCAGCGACGAAGGTTGCCGATGTGGCGTGGGAGGTGCTGCGATATACAGCGATAGAGCCGGCGCTGCAGAAAGCAGTCATGAAGTTGACGGGATTCTCCCCGTCACTCAAGTCGCTGCTCGCAGAATGGGTCGCGGTGTTGCGAAGTCTCGCTCCACCGCTTCGCAGCAAGAACCTGGAGGTTTACGAAGCATTAGTGTACAGCAATCGCGCCTTTCCGGGCATGGACTTCGCCCACGCGGACGGGCAAGCGAAGACACTCATTGGAAATTGGGCGCAGCAGATCATGGGCAGGCGCGTATCTGTGCAAGGGGGGCTGCGGCAGGCGGCAGCGCAGGTGAACCTCTTGGAGGCGGCTGCGAGTGCCGCGTACCGCCAGCAGCAGGCCCTGACCAACGCCTTGAAAGTCGGCCCCGGGGGCTCTTACCCCCGACCGACTGCGACCGGGGCTGGCGCTGCGGCCGTCGCAGCCCCACAGTTAGCGACCCTGGCCGCCAGCGGATTGGTGTTGACCGGCACCGGCGCCGCAGTCGGAGCCGGCACGGACGGCTTCGGCTTCGCGACTACCCCCGAACTCGGTGTGGACGCTACCTACACCTGCCGCGTCACCGCCCTGACCGAGGTCGGCACCACCCCGCCCCAGCGTTGGGCGATGGCGGGACTGATGGCCCGTTCCGACCTGAGCGACAAATCCACCATGATCCTGCTGGCCGTCACGCGCGCCCACGGGCTGGTCCTGGAGGTGCGGCCCACGCCGACGACGGCCACCCAGATCCAGATCGGCAGCGGCGGCCTGTGGTCCGCGGCCAAGGTGACTCGCAAGACGCCCCAGGGGAAGGCCGGCTTTCTCCGCCAGCCGGTCTGGTTGCGACTGCAGCGCAAGGCGACGCGCTGGACGGCCTTCACTTCCCTGGACGGCACGAAGTGGACCGCGGCCGGTACCGCGGTGGACCTCAAGATGGCCGGCTGTTTCGTCGGCGCCTTCGCCACCGCCTACAACGGCTCGCCGGGTGCGACCGGCCGCGTGCGTGCGGCGTTTGACGACCTCGGTGGGTTTGCGCCGCGAAGCGGCGACGTGTGGCAGGTCGGTAAGCCCTGACCCGCGTGGGCCTGCCGCCAGCCCCGCTGCGCCAGACCGGATCCGCGCCCGAAACGCAGGCCCGACTTCAGCCTGGTGGGCACAGGCAAGAGGCAGCTCACGCCATGAGGGGTAAGGGATAGCGGGCGATGGGCTGAAAGACCCGTTGTGCCTACGGGTTTGGGCCGCAACGGGCTCCGCCGCTTCGGCCTTGCGACGGAACGCCCGTCGCTGGTGCGCACTCCGCTTGCGGCCAGCGGGAAAGGGTGACCGCTCTGGATTGGAGTGGGAGTGGTCCAGCAACTCGTGTTGCTGTTGTGTGGGCCATCGATTTGTGCAGCGACTACCGGCGACCGCGTCCCGGCCGGGCGTCCCTGTTGCCCGCGCAGCACCCTGGCCCGAGCGGTGAGCTTGGTGACGCGCGGTGCTCGCGCCCCACTTCAGCGCCTCGCGCTCCAGGACCGCGGAGTCGGCGATTTCAACTGGGTGTTGGGCGGGCGATCACGACGCAAGACGAGGGGTCGGGGTCAGTGCGTGCGGATTTCGGCCATTTCGGCCATGTCGGCCATCTGTCTTAGTGCATGCCGGCCGGGGGCAGCCGGAGTGTGGCAAGGCGCGGCAAGGGCACCGTGGGGTGGCCGGTAGTGGCCGAAATCCGCCATCGGGCTTCGTTGCCATGGTGGTGGCACACATCGCCTTCGAGGGATGCCCTGATGTGCGGCCGAATGCAACGTTGGCGTATTGCATAGGGATGAAATATAGTATGGCTATGCGACAGAAGCCGGACACCGCCCTTTGCATGATCGCGCGGGACGTAGATGAGGTGAGCCGCTGTGTGACGCGCCTCGCCCCGTCCCGGGAGATCAGCCTGTCTGCCTTTGGCGTCCTGGCCACGCTGGAGGCGCAAGGTCCTTTGCCGGTCACCGAACTGGCACTCCGAGAACGGATTCGCCAGCCGTCCATGACCGCTCTGGTATCGCGCCTGGAGCGCCAGGGCTTGGTTCGCCGCGGCGGTCACCCTGGGGATGCTCGGGTTGTGCTGGTCGAGGTCACGGTGTCGGGCCTGGCAGTCCTGCATCGGCGTCGAGCGTGCAGGGTTTCGTTTCTCGCCGACCTGATCGCGGGGTTGGACGCCGCGGAGCGGCGCTCCCTGCTGGCCGCAGGGCCTGCACTGCGCGCTATGGTGGCGGCGCTCAGGGCGTCGGCCAATCCGGATGCGTACGGGTGCGATGAGGAGGACCTGGGGCATGCATGAACCGAGTGCGGTCGGTGGCTTGCTGCGTCAACCGAAAGCCGTGTGGGCCGTGGCGTTTGCGGCCGTCGTGTCGTTCATGGGGATCGGGTTGGTGGATCCGATTCTGCCCTTGCTGCGCACAAAGCTGCACGCGACGCCAGCGCAGGTGGCATTGTTGTTCACTAGTTATTTCCTCGTCACGGCATTTGCCATGCTCATCACTGGTTGGGTGTCTTCCAGAATCGGGGCCAAACGGACCCTGGTGGCCGGGTTGGTCTTGATCGTGACGTGCAGCGCCTTGGCCGGTGCGTCGGGAGGCGTCGCGCAGATCGTGTGGTTTCGCGGTGGTTGGGGGGTGGGCAACGCGCTGTTCATCGCCACTGCTCTGGCCGTCATCGTCGGGGCGGCCAGCGGTGGTTTCGAGGGTGCGATCATGCTGTATGAAGCAGCCCTGGGGTTGGGCATCGCGGTGGGTCCCCTGCTGGGAGGCGAGTTGGGAGGCATCAGTTGGCGGGGGCCGTTCTTCGGCGTCACGGTCCTGATGTCCATTGCGCTGATCTCGGTCTTGACGTTGCTGCCGCCGACGCCCCGCCCGGCGCACGCGTCCTCCCTTGCCGATCCCTTTCGGGCCCTGCGGCACCGCGGCCTGCTCACGATTGCCATCACTGCGCTGCTGTACAACTGGGCCTTTTTCACGATTCTCGGCTACGCACCGTACCCCATGCGGATCTCCGTGCATGCCCTCGGCTTGGTGTTCACCGGCTGGGGGGTGCTGGTTGCCATTTTCGCCGTGTTCGTTGCCCCGTGGCTGGAGCGGCGCATCGGTACTGTTCACGCCCTGTGCATCAGCATGTTCGTAATGAGTTGTGATCTTGCGGCTATAGCCCTTTGGACCGACCGGCGAGATGTTCTGATCCTCTGCGTGATTCTTACCGGGGCCTGCATCGGGCTTAACAATACGCTGGTGACGGCCGCAGCCATGAGCGTTGCGCCCGTGCCGCGGCCGGTGGCGTCTGCGGCATACAGCTTCGTGCGCTTTGCCGGAGCCGGCGTGGCGCCATACGTGGCGAGCGTCTTGGCCATCCGTTACAACGTCCATCTGCCCTTCCTGCTGGGTGCGGTGACGGCCTTCCTGGCGGTTCCGACGGTAGCCAGCGCCCGGCAATGGATCGAAGCCGGCGCGACCCGCACCGGCTCTGCGGCGTGAGTGGGCGGGCGGGCGAACCCTCACCGCGCCCAAGCACCCATGCCGCCTCCTCCGCACCAGGTCGCCTCTGCGGATGATGCCCACCAGATGGATGATCCCTGTCGAGGACGGGGACCCGTTGGCTGCGGCGGTCGATGAGGACCTTGGCTGCGGCCTCGATCTCTTGGTTGGGTGAAACACAAACGACGTGCGGCGTCATGGGACCGCGGACTGGCCATTCGCGCAGTTGAGTCAACAGACCGTGCAGGGACTCGCCCGACGGAGGGTTCACGGGAGTGGCGGCGCCATCCAGCAAGAACATCCTCTGCGGGACATCTCGCCGCAGTCGCCCGATCCGGTCTCCCGCGGTGATGATACCCACCACCCGGCCACCGTCTGTGACAGGCCTTGCGTTCCTGCAGCCGCCCCGGGTCCCACTCCGGCTGCGGCTGGGGCTGCCGGCCCGGGACGTAGGCGACCGCCGCACTCCAGTCCGTGACGGACAGCCTGCTGACGGGCGCCAGGGGTTGGCGGCCATGGCGAAGGTGGCGCGTTCGGCCTCGGCCCCCCCAACCGCGGGTAGCGGGTAGCTTCTGCAGGGCGGTATCCAAACCCAGGCACCGCCAGGGTTGATCTGATCCAGCAGCCGCCGAGAGCCCGGGCTGAGATGAGCTCCATGCCGCCCCGTTTCCACGCTGAGCGTACTTGGTTGGCGTCGCCCGCCTCAAGCAAGCGCGGGATGCTCCCAACGAGGCGCTCCAAGGCGGCACGATCGACGTGCTCCCCTCTCTGCCACAATGAGGAGGAGACAGGCGAAGACACTGGATCGACACTCCCGAGGGCGGGGAGAGGATGCGAACAGATGGACGGAGCGAGGCACTTGGCCGGAGAGCGGTGGGCGGTACCGGGCAACTGGCAGGGACGGAGGTTCCGGTGGGGCCGGACTCCGCTGGAGGCTTGCCGAAGGCGCGCGCCGGCAGCAGGCTTCGCGCCCAGTGCGCTGAAGTGCGGGGTCGCCGCGCCGGTGGGGAGATGTCTGCATGGTCAATGTGGGGTTCGTTGGGGTCGGGGGCATTGCGCACCGCCATATCCGTAGCCTGGAGCAACTTGGGGGCAACCGGATCGTTGCCTTCTGCGACACGATGCCCGACCGGGCCACCGCGGCCGCCGACGAGCACGGCGGCACGGCCTACACGGAGTTGGAACGGATGCTGCTCACGGAGGAACTGGACGCGGTCTTCCTGTGCACGCCGCCCTTTGTTCACGCGGAACCCATCGAGGCCATCACGGCTCGTGGCATCGCAATCTTCAGCGAGAAGCCCCCGGCGTTCGACCTCGCCCAGGGGCGGCGGGCGCTCGCGGCGATCGGCGCCTCCGGCGTGGTCAGCAACGTGGGATTCATGTACCGATGGATGATGTCGTGACGCGGGCCCGCGAGTTGCTGGTCGGGCGTCCCCTGGTGGCTGTCCGTTCGGTCTTTCTGGACGGTCCGGCCGTCACGATGCAGCTGCCCGCATGGTTCTACCTCAAGGAGCGTTCAGGTGGCCCGCTGCTGGACCAAGCGATCCACGTCCTGGATCTGCACCGTTTCTTCGCCGGCGAGGTGACGTCGGTGTACGCGCTGGGACATAACGCCGTCCAACCAAAACGGGAGAGCTTCACGATCGAGGACACGTATACGCTCAGCCTGAGATTCGCCTCAGGTGTGATCGGCTCGCACACGCATTCCTGGGCGTGCCGTGCCCGCCGCGCGGAGGTCGAGCTGATCTCCGACCGGTCGCGCCTGGACATCGACCTGTTCGCCAACCGCCTCTGGGGCGTCGTGGACGGCAAGGAGATCGAGTTCGCGCCAGGCGACGACTGCTATGTGACGGAAGTGCGGAACTTCCTGGCCGCGGTGGAGCAGCGGGATCCCGACCGCATGCGCTCGCCGTACGCCGACGGCCTGCGCACGGCGACCGTCACGTGGGCCGCGCTGGATTCCGTGGCGGCCGGCGGGGTGCGAGTCCCGAGCCTGATCTGAAGATCGGGGAGGAACGGGAATGGGCGTGCTGCGTCTGGGCGTCATGTGCGGCGTCGGCAATCGCCGGGACGTCGCGGCAGGGTTGGATGCGGTTGCCGCGGTCGGGATCGAGCGTATCCAGGTGACGGCGTCCGGACCCGTCCCTCCCAGCGGCTGGGCCGATATCCTCGGGCAGTGCCAGAATCGGGGGATCGCGGTCGCCGCGATCGGTTGCTACGCTAACTTGGTCAGACCACGCGACCGGACCCTCCACGGCGCTTCCGCGGAGGACGCGTTGGTGGCGCTGCGGGCACTGGGGGTTGCGGGTGTCGAGCGGCCGCAGGTGGTCGTGTGGAGCGGCACGTTCGGCAACCACCTGCTGGCCGCAGACCGGCGCAACCGGACGCTGGCGACGTGGGATGCACTGGTGGCGGTCGCGGCAGCGATGGCGCGCCAGGCACACGCGCTGGGCGGGCGCATCCTGATCGAGCCGTATCACCGACACTGCCTGGCGACGCCGCGGGATTACCTGCTGTTCCTGCGGGACGCCCTGGATGCGGCCGGCGTGTCGGCGGATCCGGCAGCCGCACCCCTGGGGGTGGTGCTGGATCCCCCCAACCTGTTGAGCGCCGCCGATCTGGACGACCTGGACGCGAACCTGGCGGAGGCCGTCGAGGCCTTGGGGGCGTGGGCCGGGCTGGTGCATCTCAAGGATATCGCGTCCCCTTCCGGGCCGGCGGGGGTACCCGCCCTTCCCGCCCCGGGCGAGGGACGCATCGCCTATCCCGAATACCTCCGCCGTCTGACGGAGGGAGTCAACGGGGAGGTGGCTGCCATCGCTGAGCACTTCGATTTCCGGGATCCGGCGGCGCTCCGGCGGGTGACCGCATTTCTGGTGGAGGCGGGCGTCCGTCCCTGAATGGAGCTCTCGCAGGTCTTGATCGCGATGATGCCCGAATGTGTGTACGGGAGAGGTGATTGTTGGCCCCGCGCCAAGCTTCGGTGCAGCGGGCAAGATCGCGATGGAGGCGGAAGGTGGCACCACCGGCCGTCAAGCGGCGCCCGTCCCTGCTTCGGATCCGGCTGTCCACCAAACCGTCCCCTCCCGTACGGCCGGCCCCCCACCGGAATGACTCGACCCTGTGAACCAACGCCTTCCCCCACAGGAAAGACCGCGTCGCCGAAGAAGCGCAGCCCAATCGGCCGTGTCGCCGATCTGCGGACACGCGTCGCTTCGGCCCTGACCGACATGGAGTGTGAGGCGGGATTCGGAACTGCGGCGGTCCGGCGAGGATGCCTTTCTGGATCGGGGCCTGTCTGTTCTGTCTCCGCTTGGGTGCGGGTGCTCAATGAAGCGCAGAGGAGTTTGGGATGAGCGCAGACTGGTCGGGGCCATCCGTTGACTTCGCCCACGGAGACCTGTGCGTCACGGTGGACGGCCGCTTACTCGCGCACGTCGACGGGACCCCCTTCTTCTACCTTGGCGATACGGCGTGGGAGCTGTTCCATCGACTGACGCTGGCGGAGGCCGAAGAGTACCTGGAGGACCGGCGCCGCAAAGGGTTTACGGTGATTCAGGCGGTGGTGGTCAGCGAGTTCGACGGATTGACCGAGCCCAATGCCAACGGGGACCTGCCCTTTGTCGACGGTGACCCGGCACGGCCGGACGAGGGATACTTCAGGGCCGTGGAGGAGATCGTTGACGCGGCTGCGCGCCGGGGGATCCTCATTGGGGTCTTGCCTACCTGGGGGAGTAAGGTCGGTTCCGCGGGTGGGCGGGAGGCACCCTTTCACGCCGGTAACGCGCGCGCCTATGGGCGCATGTTGGGTGCGCGCTTGCGGAGCCGGCCTAATGTCATCTGGATCTTGGGCGGCGACCGCCCCGCGGACCCTCCGCATCTCCCGGTTTGGCGCGAAATGGCCGCCGGCCTGGCAGAGGGCGACGGCGGGCGCCACCTGCGCACGTACCATCCTGTGGGCGGGCGGTCATCATCGGCTTGGCTGCACGGCGAAACGTGGATGGATTTTCACATGATCCAGTCCAGTCACGGACGGCGCGACCAAGACAATGCCCTGTTGGTAGACCACGATTACGCACTGCGACCGCCGAAGCCGACGATGGACGCTGAGGCGCCTTATGAGAACCATCCGGTGAACTGGAAGCCCGAATTGGGACGCTTCGACGACGTGGATGTGCGCCAAGCGGCCTATTGGGCAGTCCTCGCGGGTGCCTGCGGTCACACGTACGGTTGCAACGATGTGTGGCAGTTCTATACCCCAACCCGCGAGCCATTGATGTCCGGCTGCCTGATGTGGCGGGAGGCGCTCAGTCTCCCTGGGTCCGGCCAGATGCTGCACTTGCGCAGGCTGTTGGAGTCGCGGCCGTACTTGAGTCGAGTGCCCGCCCAGGAGTTGATCATCGCCGGCGAGCGGGTCCGCGCCGCGCGGGGGGACGGCTACGTCCTTGCCTATCTTCCGCGTGGGGGGACGGTGAGCCTGCGACTGAAGGGCGCAGGAACGGCCTCCTGGTACGATCCGCGGACGGGAGCGTGGGTGGCCGCGGGTCCGTTCGCTGCCGGTCCGTGCAAGTTTGCGGCGCCGTCCGAAGGGCGTGGCCACGATTGGGTGTTGGTCTTGGACGGCAGCGATGCGGCGATCTGAGCGTGGCCTTTTCACTGAAGCGCATGCAGGTGCGCTGCCGGGCCTGAACGGCTCTGGCCTGTACTGCGCAAGCCGGTCGAGCCGTCGGCGGAGGATGTGGCGATCAAGTGCGGATTGCGGTCATCTCGGCCAAGTATTTCGGAGCACACCGCCCGGGGGGGGAAGGGTGGCGGGACGGGGCAAGGCCGTGGGGTGGTCGGCAGCGACCGATCTCTCTGGCCGACCTGCGCCGCAACACGCACCGTGGTTGCGGACCAATCCCCTGAGTCGCCTGCTGGGCCACCGTGGGGGAGGCGATAGCCATCGAGCTCCCCAACCTGAACCTGATCCGAAGAGACGCGGCGCAGACCCCTGGCTTCAGCCCTCATCGTTCCCCACATCTTTTCGACGCGAGGCAGTACCTGGAAACTGCGCCAAGGTGGCGGGTTCGCCGAAGGCCATCGCGAGCCGGTGGGGGTA
>JAJZXK010000213.1 GCA_021806565.1 Bacillota bacterium
TTCCCGTGGGACCCACCGCGGTGCGGCTGACCTGGGCCGCCATCGGTCTCATCGTGGCCCTGCTCGTCGGCGGCATCCTGTACTCTGCCGCCAACACCAAGGCCAACAACGTCGCCAGCCAGATCAGTGCTACCACGTCCTGTTCCGCGTCCACCTGCACCAACTGAGCGGTTCCGGCGGGGTGGGCCTGGCCTTGCGCCGGGCCCACCCCGCCGGGGGGAGGCAAATCCGTGCGCCTACTTGGCCGGTTTCGGCGAGGTGACGCTACGATTGAGTTCTTGATCCTGTTCCCGATCTTCATTGGCGCCCTCTTCTTGGCCATCGCGTTCGCCATGGCTGCGCTCGCCCGTGCCGAGGTGTCTGTGGCGGCGAGGGCGGGCGCTCGGATCGCCGCGATCGACTGCGGCCAGGGCACCGCCGCCTGGGCCTCCGACGCGCAGGCCGCCGCGGTCGACGAACTCCAGCAGGGCGGTCTGCACTTGGCGGCTGAGGTGGCCAATCCCACCCAGGCCGGCGATTGGTACGTCGGCACCTACTGCTCCTCCTTCGGCCAGGCCGGCGGGGTCGCCGCGGTGCAGGTGCAGTATGCCGCGCTCAACCTCTTCCCGCAGTTCGGGTCACTGTTCGGCGGTACGGGTGGGGCCGGGGCGTGGAGCCTGAATGAGGTCGCCAGTTTCCCGACGGAGTGAGGGGGACGATGGCATGCGGCAGCGGCCTGGGCAGGTGGCGGTGCTCTTCCTGATCCTGTTCCCCGTCGTCTGGTTCATCGTGCTCCTGCCCTTCAGCTATGCCTGGGACGCCGCCGCACGGGCCGTCGTCCAGGCCGGAGCGCAGGCGGCCGCCCTCGGTTGTGCCTCGCAGGCCACCGTCACCCGCAAAGTGGACGCCCGCGGCTACGTCTACAGTTCCTCCGTCGCCGTGCGGCCGAACGCCGCGCCCGCTGCTGCTGCGGCCTGGTGGCGGCAGTTCATGCTGGAGGGTGGGGTCTCGGGGCTGTATGTGGCGCGGTGGCAGGTCTCCGTCAGCGGATCCGTCTGTGTCGTCCAGGTTGCCGTCAGCATCACTCCGCCCGCCGGTTCGCTCTTCAGCGCCTTTGAGCACCTGGCGGCCGGCGTGGCGGCCAAGGCGATTGTGCCCGCGTAGTAGCTGCGCCGGGCTCCACCCGCCGCCGGTTTCAAAGCGGGTGCCCGGCCTAGAGCCCTTGGGACAGAAGCAAGCGGCAGCATCCGAGGGAACCGGGGAGGTGGCGACATGTCTCACCAGCGACTTCCGCGCGGTATCGCGCAGGCAATCACCGCGCACGGCGGTGTTTACAAGCGCATGGATGAAGTCCGAGAACTCATGGAAACGTTGGCTCATGACCAGACCGACGTCCTCCACAAGTACCCGTGGGTGGAAGGTTGGCTGCGGAGCACCGATCAGTTTCTCTGTGGCCTCGCCGAGGCAGTCATGGCCGCCGACCCCTCCATCGAGAGGGCGTATCTGTTCCGGCGCAGAGATTGCTCTGGTGGTGAGGCGTATCCACGCCGACCCTGGTACCCGTAGAGGCCGGAACGCGTGCGGACTCACATCATCCATTGGCGTGGCGCGTGGAGAGGAGGGCTTCTCGTGCTGTGGATTCGTCTGGTGGCGCTTGCGGTATGCGGGGGCTTCGCCGCCGTCTGGGACCTGCGCACCCGTACCATCCCCGATGCGGCCTGGATCGGTGGCCTTGCGATCGCGGCCCTCCTTGCCGTGGCCGGCGGGCCCGCCGCTCGCTGGGCTGCACTCGGTGGCGCTGGCATTGCTGCCGTCGCCTTCGCGCCCGGCCTGGTGATCCGCACTTGTGGCCAGTCCGTGCTGCCGCCGGCGGATTGGTGTCTCGCCGTCGCGCTCGGCGCCCTCACCGGACTCGCCACCTTGGCCGCCGTGACGCTGGCCGCGGGGCTCGGCTTGGTCCTTGGCCTAGCCCTGTTGATCCGTGGCCGGCGCGATGCCCGGCCTCCCTACGCACCGGTGCTCGCCCTCGCCTTCGTGGCCGCTGCCGCCTGGCCGTTGCTTGCGCACTGACAAGCCAGCCCTATGGGTGCGGTGCAATTTTGTGGGATCAAGCGGCGTGAGTAGTGGTTTGGGCACGCGTCGCCTGCGTACGTCGCCGCTGTGGTTGACGGCGAAAGAACGCCTCCCAATGACCTGGGGAGAGGCGGAGGCAGCGAAGGTTGAGGATGGATTGAGCGCCGAGCTTGCGCCAACGCGTGCCCAAGCTCTTGGTGCGCATGCAGACCACCTGCTTGCAAGCGCATTCGATGCTGTCGGAACCGATGGGCCAGCCGTTGGCCCGAAACCGCGGATCCGCAAGGATCCCGCGGGCGCCACCGCGACGACAGTCGCAAAACCCACCAAGACTGAGGGTAACCCGGTTATATGGACGGTCCACCGATGGAAGGCTGTGTCCATGGGAGGAGAGTTCATATGCCGAAGACGAAGCCCCCCTATTCCAAGGAGTTCCGGGTGCGGGCGCTGGATCTGGTG
>JAJZXK010000090.1 GCA_021806565.1 Bacillota bacterium
TTTCGGCGATTCCGGCCAAGTGAGGAATGTTTTCTATACTCCCTGCCAAATCCTGGTTCCAGATATTACCACGTCGCGCGGCATTTCCATAGTCTGCCACCACAAAAGTGCACCGCACCCCCTTGTAGTACTTGAGGTGTTTGGTCTTGAGCGGCACCGCCGTCTGCTTGACCACGGTCTCCCACTCCGACCACAGGCTGAGCAGGGCGGGCTGGACGAGGGTGGACTTCATCTGGAACCGCGTGAACCCAGGGTCGACGCACAGGAAGCGCAGCAACTGCCACGCCGCGTCTGGATGCTTGACGGCCCGGTCGATACCGTAGAAGTCGATGTTGGTGAAGGTGGCAAACCCCTTGGGCCAGGCGGGGACTGGCAGGATGTTCCACTTAGCGGAGGTTCCCAGCTGTTGCGCGGCCGGCAGGACGTCCCAGCCGCCGCACATCGAAAAGACCTCCTGGCCGCTGACCAGACCGGACACGTCGTTGCGGTAGGTGGCGGCGCCGGAGAAGATCTGCTGGTAGAACCAGGTGCCGGCCGCCACACATGCCTTCGAATCGATCAGACAGCGGGTATGGGTGGCGTCCATCAGCGTACCGCCGAAACCCTGCATGAGGTATTCCGGGCTGGGCATCCACTCCAGGGCCGCGCCGAAACGCGTCTTGCCGCCAGTGGCCTTGTGGGCGCACTGCTGCCAGATGGCCTGCGCCTGAGTGTACGTCCAGTCGGGCTGCGGATAGGACAACCCCAGTTGATCGAGGATGTCCTGGCGATACATCATCACCATCGGACCGTCGTAGGAGGGCAGGGCGAATAGGCTGCCGCCCAGGCTCAGGGCGGCAATGTGGCCCCGGTTCCACAACCCGGTGGAGATGTTGTCCTGGCGCAGGAAGGTGTTCAGGGGCAGCAGCCACTTGCCGGATTCATACAGCGCCAGGTCCGAGCAGCAGTCCTCGACGATCGCCGGGAAGCCCGACCCGGCGATGCTGGCCGCGATCACCGACTGGGCCTGGCCCTGACCGGCCGAGCCGGTCACGGTCGCCCAGATCTTGCGCTGCTTCGTGTTGAAGTTGCTGTCGACATAGTCTTGGACCAACCGCACCGCGGTCGCGTTCCATGGCGCGCCCTGCCAGTTGCAGTTGAAACTCAGGCGGACCGCCCCAGCGCTCGGTTGCGGCTGTGCCTTGGCCCCCGACACGGAAACCGCGGTACCGCAGCCAGCCAGCACCGCCGCACCGGCGAGCGTCCCGCCCGCCCCCGCGATGGCGCGCAACATCCGCCGACGGCCCATTTCGGTCGCCATGCGCGAGCCTCCCCTGCCGCACGAAGTACTTGGCGATCCCTTCCCGGCCACAACTTCGGGTGTGGCGCCGCGGATCCTTCCGCACTTCCAATCATTCGCATCCCCGGACTGCCTGCCAGACCACCGCCGGCCGGGGCTCCACCGCCACCGTACCCGCGGGCGGACGGCAGGGGCGGCACCACCGGCCTCCGGCCCAGGATGCCAGGAACCGGAGCGGCGACCGCGTAGTGTGCACCACCGGGCCGGACGGTCCGGGGGAAGGGGATGGCGGCATGCAACCGTTGCGGGTTGGACTCATCGGCGCCGGTCGCGTCAGCGCAGCCCACCTGCCGGCCTACCGCGACTACCCGGAGCGCGTGACGCTGGCGGGCATCTGTGACAGCGCGGTGCCCAGCGCCCAAAAACTCGCGCAGTCCCTCGGGCACGAACGCTGGTGGACGGATGTCGACACCTTCTTGCGTGAGGCGGACATCGACGCCGTAGACATCCTCCTGCCCCACCACCTGCACCATCCGGTCGCCCTGGCGGCCTTACGCGCCCGAAAGCACGTGCTGGTCGAAAAGCCGCTCGCCACGAGCCTGGCCGACTGCCGCGAACTGGTCGCCGCCGCCACCCAGGCGGGCCGGACCCTGATGGTGGCGCACATGCAGCGTTTCCAGCCCGGTTGGCGCAGCCTGCAGGCGCAGCTCACGTCCGGCCGGCTCGGCATCGTGCGGCACATCCGCTTGGACGCCATCCAAAACCTGCACGACTACACCGAACCGCCGCACTGGCTCTACGACGGCCGCAGGGCGGGCGGCGGCGCGCTGATCAGCATCCTGATCCACCGGCTCGACCTCTTGCGGTACCTGGCCGGAGAGGCGAAGCGGGCCATCGCCTGGGGACGCAGCATCGATCCCGCCTTCCACGGGGCGGAAGACTACGCAGTGGGCCTGCTGGAGTTGGAATCCGGCGCCACCGTCGATCTGTTCACCACATACAGCGCGGCGGCCCTACCATACGGCGAAGGGCTGTGGCTATTCACCGACCAGGCGGTGGTCCACAGCGTGCCCGGCGAAGGCATCTATGAGCGGGCGGTGCCGCGGATCGCCCACCGGGAGGCCACCCGTTCCGGGCGCGCCTTCACGGACCTGGAGATCGAGCCCACGACTCTGCCGACGCGGGATCCTTTCGTCAACGAGATCCTGCATTTCGCCGACTGCGTGCGCGACGGCACCGAACCGCTCTCGTCCGGACGCGACAACCTCCACACGATGGCGATCGTCTTCGCCCTCTACGAGAGCATGCGGCGCGACGGCGCGGCCGTGGACGTGGCATCCGTGCTCGGCTGATCCGCCGGTCAGGCCGGTGCCTCCACCCCCGCCCGCACCCAGGCCGGATCAAGCCTGAGCAGAGTCGCTGCAGTGCGCCAGAGGATCGCCTCCTGGTCAGCGCCACTGAGTCCGGGCGCGGTGCGGACGATGGCGGTGGGGTCCCGCGGCCCCATATCAAACGGGTAGTCGCTGCCGACGGCGATGTGGTCGCAGCCGAGTTCCGCCGCCAGAAAACCGAGGGCCTCCGGCAGGAAGCAGAGGTTATCCACGTAGATCCGGTCGCGGAAGGACGCCGGCGGAGCGTCGGTCGCGAACGAGACATGCTCGAGCACGCGGAAGCCGTGGTCGGCCCGCCCGCGCAGCCAGGGATAGGTACCGCCCCCATGGGCGAAGTAGGTACGAAGTGCCGGCAGCCTCGCGTACACCCCCCCGAAGATCAGGGAGGTGATGGCCAGGGCCGTCTCGGTGACCATGCCCACCAGATTCCACAGATAATACCGCTGCATGCGCTCGCGCCCGGCGACATCGTACGGGTGGACGAAGACGCAGGCGTCCAGCGCCGCGGCCGCCTCCCAGAACGCCCAAAGCCCTGGGTCGTCCAAATTCCGGCCGCCGACGTTGGACCCGACCATCACCCCGTGGAACTCCGGTTGGCGCACCGCCCACTCCAGTTCGCGCACGGCGCGCGCCGCGTCCTGCAGCGGCACGGTGCACAGCGCGACATAGCGGTCCGGGCGACTGCGCACGGCCGAACGCAGGTCCTCGTTCAACGCCCGCGCCACCTCCGCCCCCAGGCCGGGTTCGGCCCAGTAGGAAAGGGTGGGCGGTGCCACAGAGAGGGCCGCCGCCGAAAGGCCCCGACCGGCCAGGGTCGCGTCCAGGGTCCCCAGCGACCACAACTCCTCACCCAGGGGGTAGTCGAAGTCGCCGGGGGCGCGCACGAACTCCCGCCCATCCGGCCGCCGGTAGAAGGAGGTCTGCAGGCGCTCGCCTTCGGACCGCGCCAGCCGCAGCCAGGCCGACAGGAACAGATGGCTGTGCAGATCGATCGCCGGCGTCGTCAAACGTCCCACCCCCTGAGCCACAGTCGCCATACCTGCTCTCGGAGGAATGTGGTGCCTTGCATGGATACACTTTACCACGAACAGGTCGACAGTCGACCATCCCCGCGCGCCGCATCGGCCCGGGAAGCGCGCTGGGCGGCCGGCACGACCGCGGAGCCTTTCGCCGCGCCCTCCAGGCGATCCTGGGGACCCAGGACCCCGGCCCGCGCCGCCGCCGAGCCGATTCGCGGCAGCGGAGGATCGGCCCAAACGCACCCAGGTGGCGATGCCGTGCGGGCCGCCGCAGGGAATCGCCGTCCCGGCCGGTAACGGACCGGCGGGAAGCATCTGGACCCACCACCCGTACCGCGCGACAGAGACTGCGATCGACGCGGGGAGGTACGTGGCCGTGCGGCGCCGGACATGGCTGGTCGGGGCGACAGGAGCCGCCGGGGGCATCCTGGGAGGGTGTGCGGGGCTGCGCGGGGGATCCGGACCGGCCGCGCAAACCCCGGTGATCGAACTCTCCTTCGCCCCCTACTGGGTGAACCAGGCACCGTGGAACCCCACAGCGGTCCGCCTCGTAGAACAGTTCATCGCGGGCCATTTCCGCCCCAGCCACCGGGCCAACATCCGGGTCAAGGCCGCCGGCCACACCGGAGGTCAGGCGGCGAATCAGATCACGGCGGCCATCGCCGGGACCGGTTTCGTCGACGTGTTCAACGATTGCTGCGTCGATCTGCCCACCTGGATGGACTCCGGACTGCTGCTACCCCTGGAAGCGCTACTGCGCAGGGACAACGTCCCCACCTCGCGTTGGTCGGCCGGCCGCATCGGCGGTCTGACGCTGCGTGGACACCTCCTGGGGCTACCGGTGTACGACGGGCCCGAGGTCATGGTCTACCGCCAGGACTTGCTGGACAGCTTCGGGCTACAGTACCCGGATCCGGCGTGGAACTACCTGCAGGCCGAAGCCCTCTGGCGCAGTTGCGCCCGACAGCAGGGGAGCCAGCGCGTCTACGGCGCCTCGCTGGACAACTTTTACGTCAACGCGGACTATCTGATGCACGGCTTCGGCGGCTCGACCTTCAACGCCGGCCACACCCGCTGCACCCTGGACCAGCCGGCCTGCATCCACGCCGGAGACTGGCTCTTTGGGCTGATCGACGCCGGCGTCATCTCGCCGACCAGGGACTCGGTCACCGGGCTGGTCACCGGGCGGGACGTGTTTTCCGTCTGTGGCGGTTGGAACATTTTTGCCGAAGCGACGCAGCTCGGGTCGAAGTTCAAGTGGAACATCCTGCCCCAACCGCGGTGGGCCGTCCGGCGGGCCGTCATGGTCAACAGCGACTTCTACGCCATCGACGCCCGCACCCGGAACACCGAGGCCGCCTGGCAGCTGCTGCGATGGGTCGCCGCCGAACCCGACTTTACCCGCTTCAGCATGCGCACCACCCTGATTCAACCGGCGCTCACCAGCCTGTGGTCCGAATGGGAGGCCATCGCACAACAAGCGGCCCCGACGCTGAAGGGCAAGGACCTCCAGTATTACCGCGAGGCGGCGGTCGGCGGCTTCGAGGTCCCCCAATCGTTTTTCCTCTACGACGGCGCCCAGGCGGCCTCCGTGCTCGGCGGTTGGTGGGGCAAGGTCCAGGCGCGGCAGGTGGGCGTCCAGACGGCGTTCAAACAGGCGGCGTCACAGATCAATGCCCTGGAGCGCGTGGGCCAGAGCAACCCGCCGCCGTCGATCCAACAGCAGATCCGCCTGTTCCACCGCGAGCAGGCGGGGCTGCGGGCCATGTTCCGTGCGTGAAGGCGGCGCTTGCTTCAACGACCGCGGCGCGGCCTGGGCGGCGCGTCAGGTTTCCGGTCGGACATGCCGGCCAGTTCCTCCAACCCGCCAGCCATCCGCTCCAGGTCGAGCACGGCGGCCGCATAGGCCAGGGCATGCCGGCCGGGCCACGCGGCGGTCAACCGCCCTCGCAGTCTGCCCACCGCCTCCCGACCGGCGACCAGAGCCGCCCGGGCCGCGGGCTCGTGCGCGTCCGGCCCACAGGCCCGCGCCAGGTCTCCGACCGCGACCGCCAGAAGTTCGACCGCCTGGGCGAGTTCCCCGGCCCACAGGTCACGACCGGCCGCATCCACCCCGCCCAACCGATCGCGGCAGGTACGCGCCAGGTCGGCGGTCGGCGCGGCCAAGCGGGTGGTCGCCCGCAGCAAGCCTCGCACCCGCTTGAGCCGCCGCCGCTGCCGGGCCGCCAGGACATTGAACGCGAGGCTCTCCTCCGCCTTACGCACCGCGTTTCGGACCTCCGCCAGGCGATGCCCGGCGGCAAGCGCCCGTACGCGCGCCGCGCCGCCACCACCACGCGCCCCGCACCTGCCTGCCAGGACGGCCGCCACACCGCGCAGGATCCCCGCCTGCTCCCGCAGCAGGTCGGTGAGGGCCTGCTCCGCGCGTGGCAGGTAGTTGGGTGGAACCAACAGGGCGCAGACGACCACCCCCACCGCCGCACCCACCAAGGTCTCCACCACACGCAGCCACGCATACTCCACCCGGGTCTGCGCGCCGACGATCATCACCAGCAACGCGCTGACAGCCACCTGCGACGCGCCATGGCCCCCCAGGCGCGTCAAGGAGCCAAGGGCCAGGGCGGCGAGCACCATGCCCCCGATGCTCCAAGCCGTCAGCCCCCAAAAGCGCGTCACCGCCATCGCCACCAAGACCCCGAGCAGCACCCCGGCCACCCGCTGCACGCCGCGGGAAACGGTCTGTGCCACGGTGGCCTGAACGATGAGGATGGCGGCAAGCGGGGCGAAGTACGGCCTGGCGGCGCCGACGGCGACTCGGGCCAGCCACCAGCCGAGCCCGGCGGCCAGGGCCGTCTTCAGGACCCGCTCGTCCAAACCGATCCGGTCCAATGACGCGCGGACCACCCGCAACCCGTCCTTCGCCAAGTCGCCGCCGCTCCCCCCGTGGGCCACACCACCCAACCGGTGAGAGTATGCGCACCGTGGCGGATCCGCACGGGGCGGGCGTGAAGCGAGGGGCGCCGGGTCGCGAACGTTACGCCCGGGCAGGATCGGGACGCCCGCCGACCCCCCGCCGCGCGGAAGCGGCAGCGGAGGGCATCGAAGCGCCAACGGACGAGAGTACGGCGCCGCAGCAGGGGACGGCCACCGGTTGACGTACCCCTGGGTCGGTGACGCCATATGTCGTCGGAGGGTGCGGGCGGCCAGCAGGTGCCCGAAACGGTCAAATGCGCCGCCCTGGAGGCCGTCGCGGCCAACCGGGCCGTGGACCGCGAGACCCGTGAGATCCTGCTGTCCCTGGGAATCCAAGGACACGAAAAGCACGTGGCGCGCGACCGTCCCTGGGGCGAGGCGGACGATGTGGAGGTCCGGCGCCTCGCCACGGCGCGTGGTTGGTCCTCTGCCGCGATCGCCGTCTTCCTGCACCGCAGCGAGGCTCAGGTTTGCCACTCCCTCGGCCGGGCGCATCCCCCCGCCGCAGGCGCCTGAACCGCTTGGCTCACTCGACCGCCACGATGCGTCGGCCGCGGGTCTCACGCACGCAGAGACCCGCCAGGGCCGCGGCCCCCACGCCGAACCCACCCAAGACGAGCGCCAGGCCGGGATCCTGCAGTTGGGCGATGGCCACCAACGGCAACAGGCTACCGCCCAGACCGCGCCCGGCATAATAAACGAGGTTCTCGCCCGTGGCGCGCAACCGCGTCGGATACAACTCTCCCAGCCAGACCCCCAATACCGCGATGCAGCCGCAGCCGACGTTCGCCACCAGCAGGGACCACCCGAACCCCCAGCCCCAGAGCGATCCCGGGTAGGGCTGGCCTGCGGTGCGCCAGCAGGCGAAAAAGGCCGCCACACCGATGGCGGCCACGATCGCCACCCCCGCCCGGCGCCCCAGGCGGTCGGACAGTCCCCCGGCCAACAGGCTGCCGGCAAACAGTGCGGCAAATCCCGCCAGCAATAGGGCAGTTTCTGCGGCCGGCGCCAGGTGGTAGTGGTTCAAAAGGATGGTCGGCTCGAACAGGACCAACGAGTAGTTGGCGTAAAACGCCCCGCTCGCCACCAGCATCCCCAACAGCGTGGTCGCGGCAAGCCCGGCGCCGAAAACTGCCGCCGGCGAGCCACAGCGCCGCAGGTCCGGCGGCAGCTGCCCCGCGCGCCGAGCGGCGTCATAGGCGCGCCACAGCGGCGACTCGGGCATCCAAAGCAAGACCGCCAGGCAGACCAGTAAGGTGAGCGCCCCGACCACCATGAAGGCGGGGCGCCACGGCTCGAGCCCGCCGGCCCGTACGGCCACGAACCCCACCACCGTGGTGACGACGATGCCGACCACGAACATGTTCTGCACCATCGCACCCATCAGCCCGCGGGCCCGGCCCTGCCACACCTCGCTGAAGGTGGCGAACGCCGCGCCGAACTCACCACCGATGCCGAATCCCGCCACCGCGCGCGACAACGTGAACGCGGCCAGCGAGTGCACGAAACCACCGGCAAGCGTGGCCACGCCGTAAAGAAAGACGGTGACGGCCATCGTGGTCCGCCGGCCCATCCGGTCGCCGATCGGTCCGAACAGCAGGCCCCCCGCCACCGAGCACAGGCCCTGCAGGGTGTTGACCGCCACGATCGCTGGAATCCCCACATGGAAGTCGCGCGCCAAATTCGGAAAGAAGTACGAAAGCAGGGTCAATTCGGCTCCGTCGAAGACGGTGGCAAGCAGAGTGAACCACAGCAGGCGCTTGCGCACGCCGTCGTCCGCCGCCGACGCGGTGGCACCCATCCAAGCGATCCCCCCAGGCGGACGGCATCCCGCCGACCGACGCCTCCGCCGCCAAGACAAGCAGAGTCCCAGGTCCGGCGCAAGGGCCGGATGGACGCCCGCGCACAACGATCCGCCACGGTTGCCCGGACGGGTCCAACCCCGCGCGGACGGCGGCAGGAATTCCCCCCCTTTCCCCAAAGCACCGTGGCCAAGCCGCAATGCCAGTGACCCAGCGATGCGGTGGGGAATCCGAACCACGGATCGCCACGGCGATGGGAGGGTTCCGCTTGCCACAGCCGCCGATCTCCCAGTTCCAACGCTTCGCGTCTCCGGCCCCCGCCGACGGCGACGCGGCCCGCCGCGCACCCGAAGCGGCGCCCACCCGAGCGCGGTTGCTCAGACTGGCCCTGGCCGGCGCCGCCGGCGTCCTCGCCGCCCCACTGCTGAGCGCCTGCGGAGGTCCGGTCGCGGCGGGCAAATCCTCCTCGGCGGCGGCCACCTCCTCCAGCAGCAAGGGCAAGAAGACCCCGGCGGTCAAGCACCTGCCGGCGCAGGGCACGCCCAAGTGGCCGGTGGACCCGACCACCGCGCAGCCCACGGCCGGCTGGAGCATGTATGCGACGTCGGGCACCCGCATCGAGATGGTCGCCTTCGGCCGGGACATCTGGAACAAGCATGACGACTGCGGCTTCTACTACACGACGGCCACGGGCGACGGCGTCTGGACCGCCAAGGTCGCGACCCAGGCGGCCACCAATGCCTGGGCGAAGTCCGGCATCATGCTGCGCAACGGCACCGACCCCGGCTCCCAGATGGTCACCAACGTCGTCACCCCCGGCAACGGCGCCAACATCCAATGGCGGCCAGTGAAAGACAACCCGTGCCAGGGCAAAGGGCTCGACGCGACCGCATCCCCGCCCGTCTGGCTGCGCCTCCAAAAGAAGGGCGACGCTTTCACCTTCTCCGACTCCACCGACGGCAAGACGTGGCAGCACGCCACCACGATGACCCTCAAGGGCGTGATCGGCGCCAAGTACCTGGTGGGCTTGGCCGCCTGTTCGCACGCGCCCAACCTGCAGGGACTCGTCGGTTTCAACGACCTTAGCTTCAAGCCCGCGCATTACGCGGCGGTGATCCAGACCAAGACATCGGCGAACTGGTGACCCGATGCCCGCTGGCGGGCCGACTCACGCGCCCCGGGTGCGGGAGTCGATCGCGGCGGGAGGGCGGCGCAGGTACAGTCGGTAGTCGCCCGCCCCGCCCTCCCGCGCCACCACCTCAAAACCGGCACGCGCCGCCCAGCCACGCACGTCCCGACACGTCGCCGTCCGGTCGCAGCGCACGACAAGGACCCGGCCCGCCGCCAAGCAGCGGGACACCCCTTGGACCAATGCCAACGGCGCAACCGCCACGCGACCACGCAGATCCAACTGCCGGTCCACCGTCCTGGGCACGTCTCCACCTCCGCAGCCCCGCTCCACGGAACATAGGAGCCGCCCGACTCGGACGCAAGGGCCAAACGGAAACCATGACGGAGGGCGAATGGGTGCCGCCGACCCTCTCGCCTTCCGCCGGACCGGGATTCCCGCCACCGGGACACAGGGCGGGCCCCCCGCGCGGGAAGGCCCGCCCTGGCCGCCTAACACCAGGGTCAGGCCTGAGGCACCGGATCGCGGACGTCCACCTCGCGGCCTTCCGCGGCCGAGCGGTAGATGCCGTCCAGGATCGCCATGCTGGGCAGGATCTCCGCTGCGGGGATGGGCGCCGGACCGCCTTCGCGCACCGCACGGACGAACTCGGCGACCTTGCGCTCGAAGGAACCCCTCGATCCGGGCCGCCGTACGGGCAGGGCCGTCCGCGTCGGCGCGCCGACGACGTCCTGAAAGTAGGTCATGCCGACAATCGTGTCATCCCCCAGCCCACCGGTGACGTCGAGCCGCAGGCCGCCCCTGGCGCCGAGAAAGAGGCAGGGGCCGAGCGAATCGGCGTGCATCGCCCAGCAAATCTTGAAGACCATCGTCAGGCCGCCCTCGAAGCGGATGAAAGCGGCACCGAAGTCCTCGACGTCGGCCGCCGCGTCGGCGATATAGGCGCGGTTGCGGATGAAGTGGTCGGCCGTCGCCGCGCTGACGCTCACCGGCCGCGGATGCCCGATAATGTACATCGCCGTGTCGATCGAATAGCAACCGATGTCCAAGATCGCGCCGCCTCCAGCCAACTCGCGCCGCAGGAAGGTCCCACCGGCCAGCCCGCGCTGGCGCCCGCCGCCCATGTCGACGTAGTACAGGTCCCCCATGCCGCCGGAGGCGACGACCTGCTTGGCCAAGTTGATGTTCTGATCATAGCGCGACTGGAAGCCGACCGAGAGGATGCGCCCGGTGCTGCGCGCCACGTCGACCATCTCGCGGGCGTGCGCGTAGGTCACCGCAAGCGGCTTTTCCACCAACACATGCTTGCCGGCCCGCAGGGCAGCGACGGTCGCGGAGTGATGCGCCACGTTGGGTGTGCAGACGCTGACGGCGTCCAGGTCCTCGGCCAAGAGCCCGCCGGGATCGTCGAACGCGCGCGCGTCCAGACCCTGCTCCGCGGCGAACGCGGCGGCGCGGCCCGCAACCACGTCGCACACCGCGACGATCTGGGCGTCCGGGATCTGGGCGTAGCTGCGTGCATGGGCGCGTGCGATGCCCCCGGTGCCGATAATGCCGATACGGGTCCTGCGGTCCATTCCAAAAGCCCCCTTGCGTGACGGCGCCCTTCGCCGCCCTGTACGTACAAGCCGATCCGATCGGCAGCGGTTCACCATCCGCGACCGCGACCCTGCCCGGGTCCGCCACGTTCGCACGGATTGCCCAATCGCCCCGGGAACCGCTGCGGCCGCCGGCAGGACGCGCGGCGCCCAGCGGGTATCACCATCGGGCGGAGGTGGCGATTTGGCGGCGTTGAAAGTGGCGGTCGTCGGCCTGTCCGGCATCGGGAGCCGGCACTGTGCCTGTTACCAGCAAGACCCGCTCGCATCACTGGTCGCGGTGTGCGATATCGCGGCGGAGAAGGCGGACGCCGTGGGTTCCCGGCTCGGCGTCCGAGCCTACCACCGATTGAGCGACCTGCTGGCGGCCGAACCAGACCTGGACCTGGTGGACATCGCCACAGGTGGCGCCGAGAATGGTAGCTGGCACTGCGCACCGGTCATGGAAGCCATCGCGGCCGGCCGGAACGTCCTGGTGGAAAAGCCCCTGTCCAATGCGATCCATGAGGCACGGGCCATGGTGGCGGCCGCCGAGGAGCGCGGCGTCTACCTGGCCTGCAACCTCAACCACTACTTCAGCCCACCCGCCGAGCGGGCCCGGGCCCTGATCGGCGACGGAAGCCTGGGTGAACTCCGCCACTGCATCATGAAGATGGCCTTTTCCGGCGGGGAGGAGACCTACGGGGGCCCGAGCCAGGATCCGCGCTCCGCTGGCCTGCCGTACTTCCACGCCAAAGCCTTCCTGACCCATCCGTTGAGCGTCATGCGCCACCTGTGCGGCGACGTCACAGAGGTCCAGGCGTTCTTCGGCCGGCCCTGGTTCCGCCAGCGAGCGGGCGACGTGCTGCTTTCACAGACCAGCATCCACCTTCGCTTTTCCGGCGGCGCCACCGGCTATCTGCTCAGCCACCGGGGCGACACGCCCACAGGGCTCGGGGGCTGGTGGAGCGTGGAGGTAGGTGGCACGCGCGGGACCATCGCCATCGAGAACTGCGTGGAACGGCTCACACTCTGGCCCGCCCGGCGGCCCGGCGGCCCGGCGCCAGTGGCCGAGGTGTATGACTCGGGGTTGACGGACTTCGAGGTGACGTTCGGACGCCGATTGCACTCCCTGCTGGAGGACATCGACGCCAGGGTGCCAGCCCACCGGCTGCGGGGGTCGGGACGCGACGCCCTGGCCGCCCTCGAATACACGTGGGCCGCCATCCGTTCCCACGAACGGGGCGGTCGACTGGTGCGGCCGCACGACGCACCGGCCGCGCGCTGAACGGCCCACCCGGAGGCGGCAAGGAGCCCCCGCGCCAAAGGCCGGGGGCTCCTTGGGGTCGACCCAGCCGCGCTCGGGACCGGGTGGCGGCGGACAGGATCAGTCCGCTGCCACGGCGAGCTCCACCTTTTGCCGGGAACGTTGCAGGATATACTCGCCGATGGCGTCCGCCGCCATACGGCCGTCCCGAATGGCATGCACCACGGTCATGGCGCCCCGCACGATGTCGCCGCCGGCGAAGACCCCTTCCAGATCGGTCTCTCCGCCCTCGTGGCGGATGCGCACGGTGCTGCTGCGGGTCAGGAGTTCCGGATGCCCAAGGACGCTTCCATCGGCGGAGTAGCCGACCGCCATGATCACCTGGTCGCACTCCTGCTCGTACTCGCTGCCGGGAATCGGCTCCGGGCTGCGCCGGCCGCTGGCGTCCGGCTCACCCAGGCTCATGCGCACCAAGCGGGCCGCGCGAACATGACCGTGCTCGTCCTTCAGAAACTCGACCGGATTGACGAGGTACTCAAAGCGGGTACCCTCCGCCACGGTGTGCTCGACCTCGCCGACGCGCGAGGGGCTCTCCGCGCGGGTCCGGCGGTAGACGATGTAAACCTCCTCGGCGCCGAGCCGCACGGAGGTGCGCGCCGCATCCATGGCCGTGTCGCCGGAGCCGACGATCAGCACCTTGTTGCCAACCTTCGGCACCGCAAAGCCATGGTCGGAGGCATGCGACATCGCGACCTTCACGTGCTGCAGGTACTGCTGGGCGGTGCAGATCCCTTCGGCATCCTCGCCCGGCACGCCCAGCCGCCGGGCCTTGATCGCCCCGATGCCCAGAAAGACCGCGTCGTACTCCTCGCGCAGTTGCTCCAGTTGGATGTCGCGTCCCAGGGCCATCTCATAGCGGATGGTGACCCCCTGGGCGCAGATGCGCGCCACCTCGCGGTCCACCGTGCCCTCGGGCAGAACGAACTCCGGGATGCCGTCGGCGAGCAGTCCGCCCGCATACTTCTGTGCCTCGAAGATGGTCACCGAGGCGCCGCGTCGGCTGAGGAAATCCGCGCAGGCCAATCCGGCCGGACCGGCACCGACCACCGCCACGCTCGCCCCGTCCAACCGCTGGTCGTCGGGAAGGGGGAACTCCGCGGTGTACTCCGGCGGCGTCTTGTCGCCGTACGATGCGACGGCGGCGGCGAACGGTGAGATCTCCGGATCGGTATAGGAAGACTCCCCGCTGGCGGCGCGCTCGGCGGCGCGCTTTGCCAGCAGCGCCTCGAACTCTTCCTTGTGCGCCAAGGCGTAATCGGAGATATAGCGCTCGATGGCCCCGATGCGCACACCCTCGCCGCGCGCATTGAGCACGCAGTGGCCCTCGCACTGGTTTTCCCATGCGCAGACGCGGCCGGTACACGCCGCGAGCGCGTTTTTCTCATAGTCGGCGGCCGCCGCATCCAGGATGCGGCCTTCCTGCACGAAGGCAATATAGGTGGGGATGGGGTTGTTGTTGGGGCAGCCGGAGATGCATGTCGGATACTTGCACAACAAACACCGCTGCGCCTCGGCGAAGACGGAGTCCGGATCGAAGCCCTGGATAACCTCGTCGAAGGTCACCGTACGCCGGTCGCCCTGCAGCAAACGCCACGGGGTCATCTTCCACGGATCGGGCTCGATGGACCGCTTGACGGCGTCCAATGTACCGGCGGACGGCCCGCCTTCCTGCCGGTTGGAGGCCGCATGGTTCCCTTCGGTATTGGACAACATACGCTTCGCCCTCCCTGTCAGCCTGGAGGGCCACGGGCAGCCCACCAGGGATACTGACAGATCACGCGGCGCTTGTGAAGGGGTCGTGTAATGGATAAGTGGCCGACTCATGTCGCCGTAAGCATGGCCGTCCGCGCTGTTTCGTCTCCGTAACGCGGCGGGCGCGGTCGTCAGGCGTCGCGCGACGGCCGCGGCCGATAGACGTTCAGGCCGACCTTCACCTCGTGCCCGTCGATGGCCACGTTCCCCTCCGTACTGGCGACGATCGTCGTCTTGCCCGACGACGAAGGACCGAACTCCCTGCGGAGGTCAACCCGCAGCGTCAGGATGTCACCCTCCACCTGGATCTCGACGTTCTTCATCCCGCGACCGCCCCCCTCCGGCCGTCACACGGCCCACGCCGGTCCGTTGCCGCAGCCGGACGGTCGCCATTCGACGCCTTGCCGGCGCCCTCCTGGCCGAACGGCGCGCGACACGTCGCAGGCGGTGCGGGGGCAGACCGGCCGGCCGCTGATGCCGGAGACCAAGGGGCCAGAAAGTTGACCTCCTCCCCACGGCTAAAGCCGGCTGAAGCCAGGGGCTGGCGCCGCGCCTCCCTGGTCAGGGCGCCGCCGGACGGGTGCGGGAAGCGGAGCCGCCCGATCGTCTCCCGCCGCGGCGCCGGTTCGACGGGCCCCCGACGGGCGCCGATCCGCGGTTCGGCGCGGAAGGGGCGGCCGGTCCACGCGCTCCGGCGTCCCGCCCCTGG
>JAJZXK010000091.1 GCA_021806565.1 Bacillota bacterium
TCGGCCCGTTTTGGGGGCGATCGGGCGGTATTAGAGCGTTGCGCGATCTTATTTCGGTTCCCGAGGCCCTGAAAAACGGGGATAGGCATGTAGAACACCTTTATGGCGGCCATGGCGGCCGGATCGGGGGCCTTACTCGGAGCCAGCGTGATTGCAGGTTGTGCATCTAGCCTCGTCCATCCCAAGCCAGTGGCGGGGTCGAACCCCGTGATACTCACATGGCGTCCTGGTACGCCGGGCATCGGCCAGACCTCGTTGACAACTGCCGCGAAGCTGATGTATCAGGCGACCGAGCCATTCCGAGCGCAACACAAGGGGATCGATATCCATTTCGACTACGCGGGTGGGTGGAACGGCGGTGACTTGACTTCCTGGACCAGTGCCTTCACGAGCGGCACTGCTCCCGACGTGGCGGAGATTTGGGCGAACCCCTGGGTGTTTCCCGAGAAGGGCTTTCTTCTGGATCTCGCACCTTTCATTCGTAAGGACAACCTTGATATGACGGTTTGGCCCAGTGGCGCGCTGGACTATGTTCACGTCCTTAGTGCCCGAGGCCCGCAAAACGGAGGTTTATATTATCTACCAGCGTATTTAAACACTCTCGCTGTGGCGGTGAACAAAGGTGTCGTCAGCGGGCACGGGTTAGGCTTTCCCGCGCCGGACTGGACCTATGCAAATTGGACACGTCTCGCTGAGGCACTCACACAACGGACGTCCAGTGGCCATGTGTCGCCCCGTGCGGGCATGCTTCTGATGTGGACACAGATCCCGCCTCCATTTCTGTTGCATGCCTTCGGCGGGGGCTATGTGGATCCGACTAACGATCTGCGCAGTGGCCTGACCGGGTCTGGTACGCTCGACTTCTTCAACTGGGTTATTCCGCTCATCAAGGCTGGAGTGGTGGCGTCCGGAAATCCCTGGGTGCAAAACCTAGGGTCCGGGTATTGCGCGACGGAACTCTACCAGTCGGCCTTCCTCGTGGAAGCTGTGCACCAGTTCTCTGGATTGGACTGGGACTTCTATCTGATGCCAGTCGGTGCGGCCGGTCGCTTCAGCGCCGGATATATCGATGTTGTAGGCGTCAGCGCCGCCACAAAACAGCCAGAACTTGCGTATGAGTTCGCCAAGTGGTTGACGTGGGATCCGGTGTTCTCAGCGGCCATGATGAGGCTCTCGCTTCGCTCACCGATGCGCAAGGACCAATGGGCACAGTGGGCGCATGTCGTCCAGTCGATCGCTCCACCGCTGGCGGGCAAGAACCTACAAGCCTTCACTGATGTAGCCACGGGTGACCAGGGGTCCGTGTGGTCCGGTCGAGTGTTTCGTTATGACAATACGGGTGTGGCAAGTATCCTTGCGAACTGGTGGTCGAAAATGCTTTACAGGGGTCAGGATGTCACTACGGCGCTCAAACAGGCGGCTCAGCAAGTTGACGCACTGGAGTCCATCGGGGCAAGCGGCAAGGCTTCAAAGGCGAGCTCCTGAGAATCTGAATCTGAGGCTCAGGGGTGAGGCTGCGGGCGCGTTGTCTGAGTGTTTGCAACCTCGCCACTGATGGGCGGAGGTGCGAGATGCGATACCGTCGATTGGGCCCTACGGACATGAGGGTCTCCGTGATCTGTTTCGGTGGCGGAGCCTTGGCGGATTGGCCAGAGCATGGTCTCACACGAAGTGACGGTGTCCGGGCGGTGGAAGCTGCATTGGCAGCGGGCATTAACTTTTTTGACACTTCAGAGTGGTATGGCATGGGGGCCAGTGAGGAGTTGCTCGGTGAGGTATTGCACACTCGGCGTGATTCCGTCTACATCGCGACGAAGGTAGGGCTCCATCCGTACGAGGCCCGGGGCATCCGGGACAGTCGCCCTGGGCGGATCGTGGAACACATCGATCGGGCGCTGGCGCGGCTGCGCACAGACTACGTGGATCTATACCAGATTCACTGGCCGGATCCCGAGGTGGCTATGGAAGACAGTTGGGCAAGTATGCTCCGGGTACAGGAATCAGGAAAGGCGCGATATATCGGTGTTTCAAATTACAGGGTGCAGGAGATGGAGCGCTGCCTATCCGTCGGGCCGGTGCACTCGCTGCAGTCGTGTTTTCACATGTTCCGTCGTGAACTTGCAGAGCAGGAGATGCCGTTCTGTCGGTCCAGGCGCATCGGTGTGATGATCTGGGGTCCACTGGCGCACGGGCTGCTTACCGGCAAGTTTTCCGCGAGCAACCCCCCGAATTGGCCGGCGGGGGATTGGCGCTTGGCGATGCCGATCATGCAAGGCGACGGCTTTCGGAGGTGTATGGCCACGGTCGATGAGTTGTCGCGCTTCGCCGGGGTGCACGGCCGTACGGTGATGGAACTCGCGGTGGCATGGACCCTGGCTCAGCCGGGAGTCTCGACGGTGATCACCGGGGCACGGACTGTTGTGCAACTCCGGCAGCAACTGGGCGGTGCGGACTGGGAACTCTCAGTGAGGGATCTGACCGAGGTGGAGAAGATCCTGTGTGGCGCGCCGTCCTGGCGGGCGCTGGGCGGGGACCCTGAGTTCGGCGGCCATCACGTGCTCCCCGTCGCGTCGCGGCCCGAGTTGGCATGAAGGAGACGCGTATGGGTGCTCCGCGGGCCCAGGTGCCCGGGGTGGTGCTGGTGGTGAGTTCGTATGGTGGCCGCCGCTTCACCCAGTTTCTGCTCTGTGACGAGCGGATGCTGTTGGTGGACTCGGGGATGGCCGGGTGGGTGGGCGAGCGCATCGAGCCGCAACTGTCCGCGACCGGGTTGAGCCTGATGCGGGTCGACTTTGTGCTGAACACCCATGCGGATGTGGACCACTACGGTGGTAACGCCGAACTGCGCCGCATGGTGCCAGGGATGATTCTGATGGCCCATCGTGCGGACGCACCGCTGATCGAGCGCTGGGGTTGCATGGTGTCCGAGCGACTCGGGGTCCATGAACGCTGCGGGCAGGGGTACGCCTCCGAAACGATGGGCTGGCTTGAGACCGCGGCGGGGCCATCCACCCGGCTTGACGTACTGTTGCGCGGGTCCGAGGTGTTGCGCCTCGGCGTGAAGCGTGAGGTGGAGATTGTCCATCTGCCAGGTCACAGTCGGGGAATGGTCGGCGTCTGGGACCGCTCCTACGGGGTGCTGATCGCGGCCGACGCGGCGCTGGGCAGGGGGATGGTCAACGAGGCGGGCGTGTTGGACGGCCCGCCTCCCTATTTCGATGTCGTCGCGTATCGCCGTAGCTTGCGCAAGATGCTGACATTTGATTTCCAGTGGCTGCTGCTGACGCATCACCCGGTGATGAATCGCGCGTGTGGCTTGCGGTTTCTGGAAGACAGTCTGGCGCACATCGATGCCATGGAGTCGGTGATCCGAGAGTGTTTGGCGGACCCAGAGGGACCGGTTCGCTTCCGCGACATCTTCGAGACGGTTGAGACGCGGTTTGGCCCGTATGCGGTCATGCCGAACGAACTGTGCGCGCCGATCCGGGCCCATCTCGAGGATCTGCGGCGAAGGGGCCTGGCCGCGTTGGTCCGGGGTCAGAAGGACGATGAGCCCGTATGGCGGGGCTGCGGAGAAGGGGTGAATGCAACCGATGGCCGCCGGTGAACGACTCATCGACGCCGCAAACCTGAGGGCGTTCGTGGGACGCCTGTTTGGCGGGCTCGGAGTGCCCGGGGTGGAGTCCCTAGAGTTGGCGGAGTGCATTACGGATGCGGACCTGCGCGGGGTGTCGTCCCACGGTGTGGTGCGAGTTCCGTGGTACGTAAAGGACATCCGACGAGGGTACATGCGCCCGGTGGTGGAGGTGTCGACGGAGGCGGATTCCGGGCCCCTCGTGCTTCTGGATGGACACGATTCTATCGGTCACCTCTTGGCCAAGCGAGCGATGGCGACGGCAATGCGGCGCGCGACCCGGTTCGCGGTGGGGGTCGTGGGGGTGCGTCGCAGCAGCCACTTCGGTGCCGCCGCGTACTACGCGGCCATGGCTGCGGCTGAGGACCAGATCGGCATGGTGCTCACCAATGGCGGGGCCGTGCTGGCTCCCTGGGGTGGGCGGCAGAAGTTGCTCGGGAATACGCCCCTCGCCGTCGCGTTACCGGCCATGGAGGAGCCGCCGGTCATCTTGGACTCCGCCCAGACGGTGGTCGCCCACGGAAAGCTAACTTATGCCAAGGAGCGAGGCGCAACGACAATTCCTCTGGGATGGGCATTAGATTCATCCGGTCAGCCTACTGAGGATATCGATGAAGCCCTCCGGGGATTGCTCATGCCTATCGGTGAACACAAAGGATACGCGATGGCCTTCGTTTTTGATTGCCTCTGCGGTCTCCTGCTGAACGCGGGTGTGGGGGAAGCCATCCGAACCGACGAGCACCCCGGCGTGGGTCCGGGGCACCTTTTCCTCGCTTTCGATGTTGGGTTCTTCGGGCCCGTTGAAGTTTTCAAGCGTCGACTGGACCAGCGGATCCGTCAGATCCGTGCCTCCCCGCGGTCGGCCGGCGTGGAACGCATCTATTTCCCGGGGGAGATTGAGCACGAGAGCCGAGTGCGGCGGCTACGCGAGGGTATCCCGTTGCCGGTGGGGTTGCTCCGGAATCTCAACGACTTGGCCCGAGAGATTCAAGTGGCTGAGTTGGGAGGGTAGAGTTCATGGAACAGGTCGGTATGTTCATCAACGGTGAGTGGGTCCAGGCATTGGGCGGGGATCGGACGGAGGTGGTGAACCCGGCGAACGAACAGGTGGTAGCGGCAGTGCCGCGTTCCGAGGCGAAGGACGCGCGGCGCGCTGTCGAGGCGGCCTGTCAGGCGCGGCGTCCGTGGGCCGGCCTGCCTGCGCCCGAGCGGGCTGCATACATCCTTAGGGCGGTGGATTACCTGAGAGCGGATGCGGAGCGGCTGGCGCGCGTTGTTGTCGCCGAGCAGGGCAAGCCCCTGCGCGAGGCGCGCGGGGAGTTGGAGGCCACTATCTTCCTACTGAGCTACGCGGCTGAGTGGGCCCGGCGTATCGAGGGCGACATCCTGCCTGCGGAGGGGGCCGAGGAGACCATCCTCATTGAGCGGGTGCCACACGGGGTGGTGCTTGCCCTGACGCCCTGGAACTACCCATCGGTGGTCCCTGCACGCAAGATCGGGCTCGCGTTGATCACCGGCAACACGGTAGTTCTCAAGCCGCACGAACTTACTCCGCTCTCCGCGCTGGAACTGGGACGCGCTTTCGATCGCGCCGGCTTGCCCGCTGGCGTGCTCAACGTGGTGACAGGTGTGGGCGAAGAGGTGGGTGCAGAACTGGTGCGGAACCCGGCCATCCAGTACATAACGATGACCGGGAGCGTGGATGCTGGCCAGCAGATTGCGGCGGCCGCGGCGGGCAACGTCACTCCGCTTTCCCTGGAACTGGGGGGGAAAGCCCCGTTTATCGTCTTAGACGACGCCGACTTGGACTTGGCTGTGCGCCACGCCGTATCTTCTCGTTTCACCAACTGTGGGCAGGTATGCACATGCAACGAGCGCACGTACGTGCAGACGGGCGTGTTCCACGAGTTCAGTGAGCGGTACTTGGCCGCCGTCCGGGCTCTCCGGGTTGGCGATCCCCTGGATCCCAATACGGATATGGGGCCCAAGGTCAGTAGGGACGAACTGGACAAGGTTGACCGCATGGTGGAGCGGGCCAAGGCGCAGGGCGCCCGTGTCTTGCTGGGCGGTCAGCCCCTCCGTGGGGACGGGTACCAGCGTGGTTTCTGGTATTCACCTACCATTCTGGCCGATGTGCGCCAGGACATGGAGATCATGCACTCCGAGGTCTTTGGACCGGTGTCCCCTTTGCTCCGATTCAGCGAGTTCGACGAGGCCGTGGCCCTCGCCAACGATTCGCAGTACGGGCTTTCCGCCTACCTATTTACCAATGACTTCCGGCGGGTGATGCGTGCGATCCGGGATGTGGACTTTGGGGAGATCTACGTGAACCGATCGGGTCCAGAGGCGTTCCATGCCTTCCATTCAGGCTACCGGCGCAGCGGGATTGGTGGCGACGACGGCCGCCACGGGTTGGAGCAGTACTTGCGTAAGAAGACGGTCTATCTGAGCTACGGCCGCTGACGTGTGGCGCCGAATGATCGGCTTGGTGGCGGTGGGATCGGGCCTTGCCATGCGAGGCGTGAGTGAGGATCGCCGCCTGTGTGAAGGAGGGATTCCCGTGGAAGAAACCGGTCCTCGGTATGCGGTAAGAGTGTTCGAGGGCGTGATACCGTATGAACTCGACTTCGGCGTGATGTTTCATGACATGGTCCGTTCGGAGCACGGGAGTCGGGCGCTTGTTTCCGGTTTTGCGACCTTCGAACCGGGTTGCGCGCTTCCCCTGCACACCCACAACGTTGAGGAGGTGGTGACCGTCTTGGAGGGTGACGCGGAGTGCGAGGTGGACGGGCAGACTTGTTGTCTCCGGACTCATGACACCACCTTCGTGCGGCCAGGCGTTCCGCATCGTTTTCGCAACCTGAGTCAGGTGTCATTGCTTCGCATCCTGTGGGTCTACGCGCAGGTCGACGACCAAGGCCGCAGGGTTCGCGTCGAGCGGAATGTGCTGGCTTGATCGGGTGTCGCCCGCAAGGGGGCAGGCTGGGTAGTACTTTAGCGCGCCCGGGCGTGGGGGCGCCGCTGACTGCTACTGACGGCGCTCAGTGAGGAGGGAGCACGTTCTTGAGATGTGGTTGCAGTCAAGGTTGGAGTGCTCCGGTAGTTCTGGCGCACTTGGTCGGAACAGAGGCCCTCCTGCCCGGCCGTTGGAGACACCACCGCAAGGGTGTTGGAAGGAGGACCAGACTCCTGAGGCTTTATTGGGGGTGTATATGGTGCAGAATCGACTTCGGCCACGCCTGCGTGCACGACAGACTACGTACGGTCTCTGGGTGACGTTGGAGAGCCCCTCCATCACGGAGATCGCCGTGATGCTGGGCCTCGATTGGATCGTTGTCGACACGGAGCACGGGCACCTTAGTTGGCGCGAGGTGATGGAGCACGTGCGCACGGTACGAGATTCCGAGACGACCGTGCTGGTACGTATCGCGGAGATTCGCCAGGATGCGGTCAAGCGGGCGCTTGACGTGGGTGCCCACGGCGTGCTTCTGCCGCTGGTGCGCAACCGGGGCGACCTTGAGGCCGGAATGCGGTTCGGCCGGTATCCCCCAGCCGGGGTGCGCGGGATCGGCGGCGAGCGTGCCGTACAGTGGGGCTTAGGGTTGCAGGAATATCTTGCGCAGGCGAACGAAGAGACGATGATCATTCCACTGATTGAAACCCGGGATGCCTTGGAGGACATTGACGGCATCCTCGCGGTTCCGGGACTGGAGGCCATCTTCTTTGGTCCGGCCGACCTTTCGGCCAGCTTAGGTCACCTCGGGGCGTGGGAGGGTCCCGGCGTGGCGGAACGCATCCTAGAGGTGCGAGACAAAGCCGCGCGGCGCAGCGTCGCTTCGGGCATCGTCGGCGTGAGTGTGCAGGACGGCATTGGGCGTCGGGAGCAGGGATTCGAGATGATCGGGCTCGGTTCGGACGCCGGCATGATGATCCGTTCCGTGCGCGAGGCCCAGGAGAAACTGGGGCTGCACGCGCGGCCCCACCTTTGGTTCTGACAGGCAGAGACCAAGTTTCTTTTGGGAAACAGCCGTACGAAAGTACGAGAGGGGCATCGTCTTGACTTGGGCAGAGGGCGCGTTTCGGCGATTTTCGGTGGATATCCATGTGCCGGATTGGCATCCTGAATTGCTTTCGCGGTTTGACGCCGCTGAGTATGTGGGGCACATCGCGCGTTCAGGACAACAGTCGCTCTTGCAGTACACCAACTCACACGTAGGCCTGTGCCTTTGGCGGACCAGTGTGGGGCAGATGCACGCCAACATGAAAGAGCGCGACTTCTTTGGTGAGGTTGTGGCCGAGTGCCGACGCCAAGGCGTGCATCCGTTAGCTTACTTCAGTGTGATTCACGACAATTGGGCTTTCCAGACCCACCCCGACTGGCGCATCGTGCGGGCCGACGGTAACGGAGCGATGCTTGATGGGCGATACGGTGTGGTTTGTCCCAACTCCCCGTACCGGGAGTACGTGTGGGCCTGCGTGCGCGAGATTGCTGCGGCCTACGATATCGATGGTATGTTCTTCGACATGACCTTCTGGCCGGGAATCTGCTACTGCCACCACTGCACCGAGCGCTTTTGGCGCGAACAGAGGGCGGAATTGCCACGGGTCGTGGACTGGGATGATCCGATGTGGCGGGCGTTTCAAAGGGCTCGCCAAGACTGGTTGTCGGAGTTCGCGCGGGAGACCACGGCGGCGGTCAAGGCGGTGCGGTCCACGCTGACAGTCAACCATCAGTATTCCACGATCTTCCACAACTGGACTCTAGGCGTCCCCTTGGAGATGGCATCGGAGTGTGACTACGTGGGAGGGGATTTCTACGGGGGGCCGACGCAGCACTCGCTGGCTTGCAAGGTGTACCATGGGCTTACTCGCAGCAGGCCCTTCGAGTTTCACACCTCCCGCACGCGCGAGTTTCGTGACCACGTAACGGTGAAGCCTTTGGAGGAACTGCGCACTGAGTCGTTCGTGGCGACCCTGCACTCTGCGGCCCTGATGCTAGTGGACTACATTAACGCCGACGGGACGTTGAACCACCGAGTCTATGACGTATTAGGCCGACTGAGCGCAGAACGCGCCACGTATGAGCAATTTCTCGGGGGTGAACTCCTTGCGGACGTGGCGATCTACTTCGACAAGGAGTCGCTGTACAACCCGGAAGAAACCGGCGTCCGCGTCACCGCGTTGCACGCGGTCGACAAGTGCCCGCACCGTGATGCGGTGGTCGGCGCAGCGCGGATCTTGCAGGAGGCGCACATCCCGTTCGGGGTAGTGACCAACGCCAATCTGGACGACCTGCAGCGATACCGCGCCGTTTGGTTGCCGGGCGTCCTGGAGATGACGATGCAGCAGGCAACCGTATTCCGAGACTTCGTGGCTCGGGGCGGGGCGCTATACGCCAGCGGTTCATCCTCCCTGGATCGGCGCGCCGCAAATGGGCCTCGCCTGCTGTTGGAAGATGTCCTGGGGGTGCGTTATCAGGGGGTGTCCGGCGGCCGGATCACCTACCTGACGCCACGAGATGCCGATTTCGCCCGAGCGATCTATCCGCAGGACCACCTCAGTGTGGAGGGACGGGGGCTCGTGGCCGAAGCCTTGCCTGGCGCCGACGTGCTGGCGGTAGAAACCGCCCCGTTCGTCGCTCCAGAGGCGGGCCGGGTGATCGGGAGCCGCTTCGCGGCGATCCACAGCAACCCCCCCGCCCTGCGCCCCGGAACGGCACCGGCGGTGGTCCAGCATTGCTTTGGGAGTGGACGCGTCATCTGGGTGAATGCCACCCTGGAGGCACGGGCGGAAGTAGCCAACACGTCCGCCGTGCTGAACCTGGTGCGGCGAGTGCTACCGGGCCCGTACCGCTTCGAACTCGACGCCCACCCTGCAGTGGAGATGACCCTCTTTGACCAACCGGATCGCGGGCGTTTGCTCGCAGGGTTGCTGAACTTGCAGCGGCAGTGGCCGCAGGTTTCGGTTGGGGCAACAGTGAGGGTAGCAATACCGGTGGGTCGGGTGCCGACGCGGGTGTTGATACTGCCGCAGGGTGATCCGTTGGAGTTCGGCACGGTCGGGGCGTACGTGGAGTTCCGGGTGGAGCCGTTCGACACATTTGCGCAGGTAGCAGTCGAGTATCAGTAGAGGGCCGGGGACGAAGGCGGGGGTCCGTCGCGGGACCACGAGGGGAGAACGACGTGGGTAGGGTGCGGATTGGCGATGTGGCAGAGAAGGCCGGCGTGTCCAGGACGACAGTGTCGTTTGTGCTCAACGACACCGGCTCGGTGGGAGCGGAGACGCGACAGCGGGTACTTGGGGTTATCCGGGAACTCGGCTACGAACCGAGTGCGATGGCCCGTGGGATGCGCACGCGTCGTACGCGGACGGCCGGGGTGCTTGTCCCCGACCTCTTTGGTCCGTATTTCTTTTCCCTGTTCGCGGGGGTGGAGGAGGCGCTTGCCCGGGAGGGGTACGTGTGCTTCCTCGGAAACGCGGAGGAGGACGGGGCCCGAGAGGATCGGTATCTGCGGAGCCTGTTAGGGTGGCGGGTGGACGGACTGATCCTCGCCCCGCTGGTCGGGGTAGGGCGCACTCTGTTGGAACCTCTGGTCCAGGATGAACTGCCGCTGGTCTTCGTTGACCGCGGTCCGGAGGTTTTGGGGTTGGCCCCCGACGCCTATCCGTCTGTGTGCACGGCATGTTCCGAGGCGGCGCGCGAAGCGACGGCACACCTCTTGGCGATGAGTACCGGACCAGTGGCTCTGGTGTCCCCGGAGATGCCCAGCGGTCCGATCTGGCTGCGTCGACAGGGGTACCTTGAGGCCGTGAGGGCTGCCGGGCAGGCCCCGGTGGAAGCCATCGCTGCTGGAGATAGTCGGGCTTTGGGTCAAGCACTTGCAGGCCGGCTATTGGATGAGGCGCGCCGCCCGGCAGCGATCTTCGCCGCGACCAATCCGTGCGGTCTTGGGGCGTACTTGGCCTTGCGCGAACGAGGCTTGCGCTGCCCGGAGGATGTCCGACTGGTGGTGTTCGATGACGCGGACTGGGCTGAGGTCGCCGGCGTTTCGGCGGTGCGTACGGATCCCTATCGGATCGGGATGACGGCGGCCACAGCATGGCTGCGCCTACTGGAGGGACAGTCGCTGGCGGAGGAGCGGGTCACGATTCCGGCGCGACTGGTGCGGCGGAACTCGTCGTAGCGAGTCCTAGCTACGGTTTGCCCCGTTGGTGCGGCGGAGTGCGGTTCGTTGGCGAAACGGGGGTAGGGGCGTGCGGGCGCGGATCGTCGCCGATGACCTGACTGGCGCCGCCGATGCCGCAGTCGCTTTTGCCGGACGTGGCTTGGCGACGCTTGTGCGGGTAGGGCTGGGCCCACCTGCCTTGCCGGCCGCGGTCGTGTCCGTGGCGACCGGCTCCCGCCGGTGCGACGCGCTGGTCGCCGCGGGAATGGTGGCGCGTGCGGCGCGTTGCTTGCCTGCGACCGGCCCGGTCGTGTCTTTGAAAAAGATTGACTCCCTGCTGCGGGGTCCGGTGTTGGCAGAGGTGGCGGCCGCCCTTAGGGCCTGGTGTATCGAGCAGGCCGTCATAGCCCCCGCGTTCCCGGCGATGGGACGGACGACGGTGGGTGGCATTCAATTACTGAATGGCTGTCCTGTACCCACGGCGCCGGGTGCGGGGGAGGGCCCTCCGACGTCCGATCTCCGCAGTCTTCTGCGGGGACTCCCGTGTGTGGTGTGTGATGCGGGCACCGATGCCGATCTGGACGCGATCGTGGCGCGCCATTGGCGGCCTGGTGTGCTTTGGGTGGGCTCCGCTGGCCTTGGAGCGGCGTTGGCGCGTCGCCTGACCGGTGTCGACCGTCCGGCCCGCCCCGCCACACCGCGCGTGTCATCCGTTCTGGTCGTGGCGGGGACACGCCACCCGGTGACGCTGGCGCAACTGTCTTTGCTGGGTGCAGACGATTGCGGGTGTGATCCGGAGCGCGCCCGAGCTGCGCTGGCCGGCTCCGGGGTGGCAGTGCTGCACGCGAACCGCGATGGCGATTGGGCGGCGGTGGTTGAGGCGGCGTCCAGCGTGCCGGCGGACGCTGTGGTATTGACTGGGGGTGACACGGGGAGCGCGGTCTTGCAGCGGCGGGGCATCATCGATGTGGAGGTACTCTCTGAGCCGTGGCCTGGGATGCCGCTAGGCCGGGACCCAGTTGGCGGCGGTTTGATCCTGATGAAGTCCGGGGCCTTCGGCGCGGCGGACGCGCTCCGCGGCGTGGTGCGTTGGCTGAGGGGGGAAGGGCCATGCCAGCCTTGATCGCGGTGACCATGGGGGATCCGGCGGGAATCGGGGCGGAGGTGGTCTGTCGGGCGGCGCTGGTGCCCGAGGTTGCGGCGGCCTGCCGCGTCCTGGTGATCGGGGACGCGGCCTGGTTGCGGCGAGCCATGGGGGTCTGCGGGCTCCGGCACGAGGTCCGTCCTGTGAGCACGGTGGCGGAGGCGCGGTTTTCCGTGGACGCCCTGGACTGCCTGCAAGTCACGCAGGTGCCGTCGGACCTCCGATGGGGACAGTTGGACCCTCGGGCGGGCGAGGTCGCGTTCCGCTGCGTCGCGGCCGCCGTCCGCCTCGCCCTGGAGGGCTCCGTGGGGGCGGTATGCACGGCCCCCCTGAACAAGCAGGCGCTGCACCTGGCGGGGCATCGCTACCCGGGTCACACCGAGCTGTTGGCGGCGCTGACGGGCGCGGGCGAGCCCGCCATGCTGCTGAGCTGTCCACAGTTGCGTGTCGTGCATGCGACCACGCACCTCGGTCTGAGGGATGCGATCGAACGCATCGAGCCCGAGCGGGTGCTGGCGGTGGTGCGCCTGGGAGCCGCCGCCATGCGGCGGATGGGAATACCCACTCCGCGGATCGGGGTCTGTGGCCTCAACCCGCATGCCGGTGAAGGCGGGCTGTTCGGCCAGCGGGAGGAGGAGCAGCGCATCCTGCCGGCCGTGCAGGCGGCACGGGCTGAAGGGTGGATGGTGGAGGGCCCGCTGCCGGCGGACACGCTGTTCGCACGGGCCGCGCGTGGGGGCTTCGATCTCGTCGTGGCGATGTACCACGACCAGGGCCACATTCCCGTCAAGGTGCTGGGGATGGAGGCCGGGGTGAACATCACCCTCGGGCTGCCCATCGTCCGCACCTCCGTGGACCATGGGACCGCCTTCGACTTGGCCGGCCATGGCACGGCGGACCACCGCAGCATGGTGGCCGCGCTACTGGCGGCGGCCGCCCTGGCCCAGCCGCCGGTCCCGGATGCTCACGCGTACGGAGACGCATGACGGAGTGGGACGGCGTCAGACGGCGGTAGGACCTCCCACACGCCGCAAGCCGGACGGTTTCTGGACTAGAGAGATTTGGATCGGCAAGACGCGGCCTGCGAGATGTGATATCCTGTATTCGCGGAATAAATCGATTTATCACTCTTCTGGGGGTGGTCGCTCTGGACGTGGGGTGGATGGCGCAGGGGCCCACGCCCGCCGAGCCCTTCTACCCGCGCGTGGCCGTGGCGGCCGGCCAGGCCCCGACCCTTGTCTGGGTGGAATGGGACGGGGAGCGCGACGCCCTCTGCGTCGGACGCCCGGACAGCGGGGAGCGCCGAGTGGTGGCGACGGCGCGTTACTTGCTGCGGCCGGCCGTAGTGGGAACCGCCGAGGGCTTGGCCGTCGCGGTTGCCGCCCTGACGGGGGGTCGTCGGCGGTGGAGTCTCCGCGTCCTGGCCCTGGACGCGGACCTGCGTGTGGTGACGGAGCACGCCTGGGACGAGGCCGGCTCCCGCCCTGCCAATCCGCAAGCCGTCGTGGCCGGTGACGGGGCGATCCTCGTCTGCTGGGAGGCGCACCGCGGTCGGCGCAGTTGGATTCGCGTGGGCCGAGTGGGCCCGGGGGCCCCCGCGCCGCTCACCGCCTTCCCGGCCGACGACGGAATGCAGGGGCACGACCCCACCCTTGCGGCGGACGGGTTCGGGGGGGCGTGGCTGGCGTGGAGCACCCTGCACGAGGGGGAGTACGAGATCCACGGCTGCAGGCTCTCCCCCTCGGGGAGCGGCCCCGTGTGGCGGCTCGCCCGCCACGGCGGACCGGCGCTCTATCCGTCGGTGCGTTGCGTCCGCGGGCAGCCCTGGATCGCTTACTTGGCGTGTGAGGGGCCCGAGCTGATCATGGCCCCGCCGCAGCACTGCCCGCCGGTGATCGGCCACCCCCTCCGCGCCCGCCAGTTGGCGCCGTTTACGCGCCAGCGCCTGGTCTACGCACGGCGGTGGGTGGAGGACCGTTTGGTCGCGCGCGAGGACGCGAGGGAACATGAGTCGCTGCGCCGCACGGGCTTGGTCCGTCCCGCCAGCGGCGGCACGCGCCCGTGCCTGGTGGAATTGGCCGACCGGCCCGCGCTGCTCTGGTACGGTTACGCCAGGCCGCAGAGCCGCCCCCAACTGCAGGTGGCGTGGCGCCAGGACGGTGGGTGGGGCGAGCCCTTCGCCGTGCCTGAGGCGGTGGGCAACGCGGACGCCATCGGGGCCCACGGCGGCGCCGAGGTGCTGCTCGCCGTGCTCGGGGACGCGCGGACGGTGGGGGGTGGGGCGGGCGGGGAGTTCAACCGGGCCACCCAGCGGGTGCGTGTCGGGCTGGTGCGCCTGGGCGCGCAGGACATGCCCCCGCCGGTGGACGCGGGGGCCCGCAGTATCGCGGCACGGTCCAGCCCAGCGATACTAGCGGGCGTCACCTCTGAGGAGGCGCATGCGCTCCCCCCGCTGGCCGCGCACGGGCTGCAGTCTGCGTGCAACCCCTCGGCACCCCGCCGGTCGTGGAAGATCGGTGCCCAGGGATACCGGCTCGTGTTCGCCGACCTCCATGTGCATACGGACCGCTCCGTGTGCCGGCGCAGTGAGGACGGGGAGCCAGAATTCAACTACCGCTATCTCAACGAGGTTATGGACGACTCTGTCGTGGGTCTCACCGACCACTGCTACAATCTGGACGCGCGCGAGGCGCACGAGCAGTGGAAGTACGCGGAGTTTTTCCACTGGCCCGGGGAGTTCGTGAGCATCCCTTCGTACGAATGGACGGGGTCACGCACCTTCGACCTGTACGGGCTGGGTCCGTTTGGGCACCTCAACGTGCACTGGTTCGGGGACACCGTATGTCAACCCCCCTCGGGGCGTCTGATGAAGTTGTCAAGGTGCGGCGGAGGTGGTGTGGCTTGGGAGTGGAGGTTAGGTCATCCGGCC
>JAJZXK010000092.1 GCA_021806565.1 Bacillota bacterium
CTCCCCAGGTCATTGGGAGGCGTTCTTTCGCCGTCAACCGCAGCGGCGACGTACGCAGGCGACGCGTGCCCAAACCGCTGCTCACGCCGCTTGATCCCACAAAAGTGCACCGCACCCAGCGCCAGCAGGGGAGGGAGGAAGGCCGCCGCCAGGGGCGAGCCCCAACCGTTCACCTGTCCCTGGGCATTCCAGTGGACGGGGACGCGCGCCGGCAGCCGGGGCAGCGCCAACCACCCCGCCACCAGCATCGCGGCGACCAGGCCGGCGGCCAAGCCGTCCCGGCGCGCCTCGACCCCCGGGCGATAGACCTCCGCTTCACCGGATGACGACTCTGCCAGCGTGGCGCCCTGCGGTGGCGGTTCATTCTCCGCCATGGCGATCGACCCCCTCGGCTGTCTCCGATGCGCCGGAAGGCGTCCGGCGCGGTTGCGCGAGCCCCAGAGCCCATGCGGCCGCATCCTGAAGTACGGAGGTGTTCAGCGTGTAGAAGATCTGCTGGCCCCGCCGCTCGTCGTCCACCAGGCCCGCGTGGCGCAGCGTCGCCAGGTGGTGGCTGATGCTCGGCTTGGAGATAGCGAACGCGTCCGCGATCTCCCCGGCCGAGCGCTCACGTTCGGACAGCAGGCGCAGGATCTCTCGGCGCGTCGGATCCCCGAGTGCCTTGAACACGTCCGCCAGGCCCACCGGCCACCGCCTTCCAGGGATGCCCGCCCGGCATACCGGGGAAGATATTTCGGAAACTATCTAACAACAGCCTTCGCCGGGCGTCAAGGGGGTGCGTCCGGGGTGGCGGGGCGACGGTGGCTCAGGGCGCCGGGGGGCGCCGGCCGCCCGAGGGGCGCAGCGCCAGCAGCGCCGGGTGGCGCAGCCGCCCGGCCGGCGTCGTTTCCGCGTAGCCGACCTCGGCCAACAGCACCGGAGCCGTCCAGAGGTGGGCGTGGTCGCGCGGCGCCCCGGCCGGTGGCGCGGCCGCGGGTGCGCCGGCCAGCAGGGCACCGGCAAGGGCGCGTGTCGCTTCCGTCAGACCGCTGGCCACGTCGCCCAGATACACCGGTTGGCCGGCGGCGTAGGCGGTCAGCGACAGCGCCCGCACCCGGTGTTCGGGATCGCGGTGGGCACCGGCCACCAGAGCGGTGGTGCGGCGGCGCGGTTTGACCTTCCGCCAGTCTGGGCGGGGGCCGCCGCGGTAGACGGAGGCGAGCCGCTTGCCGACGACCCCCTCCAACCCCGCCCGGGTCACGGCCGCAAGTAGGCTCGGACCGTCCAACCGTGCGCTTGCGGCGAGGTGCAGCCGGTTGCCCGGCCGCACGGCCGCCGTCAACGCCTGCCAGCGCTCCCGCAAGGGGAGGTGGCGCAGGTCGTCGCCGGCCCACTGCAGCAGGTCGAAGGCGACCAGCACCACCGGATGTCCCCCGGGGTGGCCGGCCGACCGGCGGAGGACCTCGTGAAAGCGGGGGCGGCCGTCTGGGTCCAGGGCGACGACCTCGCCGTCCAGCAGGGCGGGGCCCCCCCGTAGTTGCGCCGGCAGGTCGGCGGCCAACTCGGGGAAGCGTGCGGTGTACGGTTGGAGGCGGCGTCCCCAGAGGCGGGCGGCGCTGGGTCCGATGCCGGCGAGGCAGCGCAGGCCGTCCCATTTGACCTGCCAGGCCCAGTCGGGATCGACGAAGGCCTGAGGCCACGCCACCGGTTCCATTGGGGCCTCGAGGGGTGCCGGGCCGGTGTCGCCCGGTCCGTTTCCGGCCGCGCCATGTTCCGACCCACTTCCGCCGCTGGCCATGGCCGCTAGCATGCCCCGCCGCGCGTGCGGCGGCGCGCGGACTTGACGCCGTGGTGCGCGGCCGCTAGCATCGGAGCAGGATATCTGAGTGCGACGGTAGGGATTTGCGGGGTTCGGCGCGCGCCGCCCCGTGTGGGGGGTGCTGGCTGTGGCCGAGACGGCGGCTCAGCTCGAACTGGGCAACGAGTATAAGTACGGGTTTCACGACGAGACCCAGCCCGTGTTCCGCTCCCGCAAGGGATTGGATGCCGAGGTGATCGCCCAGATCTCCGAGATCAAGGGCGAACCCCGCTGGATGCGCGACTTCCGCCTGCGGTCGCTTGAGGTCTTCCGCAAGAAGCCGCTTCCGGTCCAGTCGGCCTGGGGCGGGCGCGACCTGGAGGCACTGGACTTCGAAGACATCTACTATTACGTGCGCCAGACCGACAAGAAGGTCACCGCGTGGGAAGACGTGCCGGAGAACATCAAACAGACTTTCGACCGTCTGGGCATCCCGGAGGCGGAAAAGAAGTTCCTCGCCGGCGCCACGGGGCAGTACGACTCGGAGGTCGTCTACCACAACATCAACAAGGACCTCGAAAAGCAGGGCGTCATCTTCCTGGACACCGACACGGCGCTCAAAGAGCACGAGGATATCTTTCACGAGTACTTCGGCACGATCATCCCGCCGGAGGACAACAAGTTCGCCGCGCTCAACAGTGCCGCCTGGTCCGGCGGGTCCTTCATCTGGGTGCCGGCCGGTGTGGACGTGACGATCCCGCTGCAGGCGTACTTCCGCATCAACAGCCAGAACATGGGGCAGTTTGAGCGCACCCTGATCGTCTGCGAGCCCGGCAGCCGGGTGCACTACGTCGAGGGATGCACCGCCCCCGTCTACACCACGGACTCCCTGCACGCAGCGGTCGTCGAGATCATCGTCAAAGAGGGTGCGCGCTGCCGCTACACGACCATCCAGAACTGGTCGAGCAACGTGTACAACCTCGTGACCAAGCGGGCCGTCGCCTATGAGAACGCCACCATGGAGTGGATCGACGGCAACCTCGGCAGCAAGTTGACCATGAAGTATCCGTCGGTGTACATGTACGGCCGGGGCGCCAAGGCGGATATCCTCTCGGTCGCCTTCGCGGGCAGGGGCCAACACCAGCAGGCGGGTGGCAAGGTGGTGCATGCGGCGCCCGACACCACGAGCACCATCGTCAATAAGTCGATCAGCAAAGACGGCGGCAAGACGACCTACGTCGGGTTGGTGAGCATCGCGCCGGACAGCCCGCGTTGCAAGAGCAACGTGAAGTGCGACGCGCTGATCATGGACGATCGCTCCGAGTCGGACACCATCCCCTTCATCGAGGTGGAGGAGGACGACGTCACGCTGGAGCACGAGGCGACGGTCAGCAAGCTCAGCGAGGACCAGCTCTTCTACCTGATGAGCCGGGGCATTCCGGAGCAGCAGGCGACGATGATGATCGTGATGGGGTTCATCGAGCCCTTCACCAAGAGCCTGCCCATGGAGTATGCCGTCGAGCTCAACCGGCTGATCGAGATGGAGATCGAGGGCGGGCTCGGCTGAGCCCGCCCCGCCACGCAGGAGTGTGCCGCCGTTGGCCTTCACGCCCGTCTGCCGCGAATCCGAGCTGCCCTCCAGCGGCATGCTGCGCCGGGACATCGGCGGCCAGCCGGTCGCCGTCTACCGCATCGGCGACGCGTTCTACGCCACGGCGGCTATCTGCACCCACGCCGAGGCCGACCTGACCGAGGGGCGGTTGGAGGGGACGCGGGTGGTCTGCCCGCTGCACGGTGCCCGCTTCGATGTGATCAGCGGCCGGGTGCTCTCGCCACCGGCGTCGCGGCCCCTGCGGACCTTCGCCACCAGGGTCGCCGGGGGGCGGGTCGAAGTGGACCTCCCGTAGCGCCACGGGGGCGCGGGGGGTGCGCCTTTGTTCACGCTGCTGCAGCTGCGCGAGGGACGGTTCCTGCGGGCGTTTCTCGGTCCGATGGTCCAGGAGGCGCGGACCCGAGGTGCCTGGTCGGGCCGGCTGGTGGTGACGGCGCCACGGGCCCACGGGGCCGGGGCCCTGGCGCAATGGGCCGCGGCGGGTGGTTACAGCGTCGCGGTCCGCGGGCCGCAGGGGACGCGGGTCCTGCGCCCCGAACCTCCGGACGCACTGGTCGACGGCTTCGCCCACCCGCAGCGCCTCCAGGCGGAGGTCCAGGCGGCGGTGCCGCTCGTGGTGGTCTCCAATACGACCGAGGTCGGGCTCGAGTACCATGCCGAGCCCGCCGCGGCACCCGCCACGTTTCCCGGCCGGCTGACCGCCTGGCTGGCGGCGCGGCGCCGGGCGGGGGTCGGCGAACCGGTCTGCGTGATCCCCTGCGAACTGATCACCGATAACGGCGCGCGCCTGCGGGAGTCGGTGCTGGCGCACGCCGCCGCCTGGGGACTGGACGGTCCAGGCCTCGTCGCCGGCGTCGCCTTTGCCGACACGTTGGTCGACCGCATCGTCACCCCGTGGGAGGCGCCGGGCGCCGGGCCGCTGGACTGCGCCACCGAGCCCTATACGGCGTGGTTCATCGCCGGCGTGCCCGGCTGGGTGCGGCGTGCCCTGCCCTTCCCGGAGATCACCTGGGTGGAGGATGTCGGCCCGGCGCGGCGGCGCAAGCTGCGGCTGCTCAACGGCACGCATTCGCTCCTCGCGGCGTTCGGGCTCCTTTTGGGCCTGGGCACCGTGGGGGAGGCCCTTGGGCATCCGGCCCTGGGGCCGTTTGTGCGCGAGGCCCTGGCCGTCGAAGGGGTCGGATCCTTCCCCGGCGGCGAGCGTGGCGAGGCGGAGGCCTTTGGGCGCGCCACCCTGGAGCGTCTGAGCAACCCCGCCATGTCCGATCCGCTGTCCCGCCTGGCCCTCGCGCTCGGCGCCAAGCTGCGGGCCCGCTGGACACCCATCCTGGAGGGGTGGCACCAGGAGCGCGGCGACTGGCCGCCTCGCTTTGCCGCCGGGGTCGCCGCCTACCTGCACCTGGCGGTCGGGGCGCCGGCGGCCGTTGATCTCGCAACCCTGGACGATGCGGCGGCGGTGGCGCGCCTGCGGGACATCGCCGCCGGGCGACCACGGGATTTCGTCCAGGCGGCCGCGAAAGACCCCGCCTGGCCGGTCCCAGCCGACCCCGGGCTCTTGGACCTGGTGTCGGCCGCCCACACCGCGATGGCGGCCGGCGGAGCGGCCGCCTGGCTGGCGGGGCGGTCCGCTTCTTCCGCCGATATTGGTTTCAGGGGTTGAGCAGGCGGCGGTGCTCTTCGCGGATGCAGCGCCCCTCCACCACGCGCAACCCGGCCGCCCGGGCCGTCTCCGCCGCGGCGGGATGTTCGGCGCCCGGCTGGAGCCAGAGGGTCCGCGCTCTGCGGCGGACGGCTGCTGCGGCGACCTCCGGGACCTGCGGCGGCCGGCGGAAGACGACGACGACATCGGGGACGGTGGGCAGTGCGTCGAGGTCTGGCCAGGCCGGTTGGCCCAGCACCTCGCGCACGGTGGGATTGACCGGCAGCACGCGGATGCCGTGCCCCTGGAGGTAGGCGGCGACCGAATGGCTGGGGCGGTCCGGATCTGGCGACAGCCCCACGACGGCGGCGGTCCGGCAGGTTTGCAACAAGTCGCGCAACTCGTCGTCGGCGGGTGCGGCGGACATGGGATATCCCCCCGCCGCCATGGTGCCCCCCGGCGGGCTGCGCCGCAAGGATGGATGTGGTGCTGGTATGGGTGGGGCGGGCGGCCGGGCGCTTGCGGATGTGTTCGTGACGCGGCGGCTGCCGCCGGAGACGCTCGCGCCGCTTGCCGGGTCGGCGCGGTTGCGGGTGTATGAGGACGAGGCGCGGGCGGTGCCGCGCGACCGATTCCTGCGCGAGGCGGCGGAGGTCGAGGGTCTGTTGGTGCTGTTGACCGATCAGGTGGACGTCGAACTGCTTGCGGCCGCCCCCCGGCTGCGCGCGGTCAGCACGATGTCGGTCGGATGGGACCATATCGACGTCGCGGCCTGCACCGAGCGCGGCATCGGCGTCTTCCACACGCCGGGCGTGCTGACGGAGACGACGGCGGACCTCTGCTTCGCGCTCATGCTGGCCTGCGCCCGCCGCCTGGGGGAGGGGGAACGGGCCGTGCGGGCCGGCCGGTGGCCGCCGTGGTCGCCGTTTGCCTTTGCCGGACTGGACGTCCACCGCAGGACCATCGGGATCGTCGGCCTGGGGCGCATCGGCCAGGCGGTGGCGCGGCGCGCGCGGGGTTTCGGTATGGAGATCCTGTATGCGGGGCCGCGTCGCCACGCCGAGGCGGAACGGGAGACGGGGGCGCGGCACGTTCCGCTGGAGGCGTTGCTGGCCGCGGCCGACTTCGTCGTGCTCCTCGCGCCGCTTACGCCGCAGACGGCTGGCATGATCGGCGCGCCGCAACTCGCGCGTATGAAGACCGACGCCGTGCTGGTCAATGTAGCGCGGGGGGGGCTGATCGACGAGCACGCCCTTGAGGCGGCCCTGAAGGCCGGCCGGCCCTGGGGCGCCGCGCTGGACGTCTTCCAGCACGAGCCGGCCCCGGCGGACCACCCCCTGCTGGCGCTGCCGAACGTCGTCGCGGTGCCGCACATCGGCAGCGCCAGCGTCGCCACCCGCCGGGCCATGGCGCGGTTGGCGGCGGAGAACCTGGCCGCGGCGCTGCGGGGCGACCGGCCGGACGCCTGCGTGAATCCGCAGGTGTTCCGCCTCCCGTGAGGCGGGCGGGGGCGGATCTGGCACACCTGGCCGAGCGGGTGCGCGCCTGTTTTTCCTGGCGGAGGCGCCGGGTCGCTTCGGCGTCGCGCGGCCCGGGGGTGCCGCTGTGCGGCGACCGCTCGGGCGAACTCTTCGCGGCCAAGCTGCGCTGGAGCGGGCTCCAGCGGGACTCGGTGTTTGTGAGCAATGTGGTGCACTGCAAGCCGCTGGACGCGCGGGGACGCAACCGCGCGCCGTGCGCCGTGCCGGCGTCCCCGCCTCTGCGCTCTACCATCCGGCGTGTGTGCTTCGGGGCGGCTGCGGCCGTTCGGAGTACGAACGCGATTGGGCGGCGCTCTGCCAGACGCTGGCCCGGCTGGAGCGGGAAGGTGGCGGCGCCCGCTGATCGCCGCCGCGTCCGGCGGGGACGGCGCGGCGGGGACGGGCAGACTAGGACGGGGGTGATGCGGATGTGGCGGATGATCTCCCGTCGACCGGCGCGGCGCCGAGCCACCGCCCTGCTCGGCAACCCGTGGGTGCTTTCGGCCGTAGGCCTGGCGGCGGCGTCGTATGTGGGGGTGCGTTTCTGGCGCCGGACCTAGCGGGCGGCTGGCGCATTCAGGCGCGGGGGTGGCTGCGCTACGCGCCGCCGCCCCCGGCCCCCTACGGGCCTTTGAGAATGACCCTCGGACTCGGCCGATAGGTCGTAACGCCGAGGTCGCGTCGAGTCTGCGTCTGGCCGGATGTGATCACCACCCAGGTACGCGCCGTCGCGCCGTTCTGTCCAGGGGCGGCCACCTTGGAAGTTCCCGGCGGCAGCCGTCGGTCCAACACGGTCTCTGTGCGGAAGGGGCGCGTCGCGAGGATCTCCGTGTGGATCTCCACGCGCGGCGGTGCTTTACGCCCGTACATCCGGATGGTGAGCCGCCGGTCCACGGCGGATGCCCACAGGACAAGCGGCCCCCCGCTGTTGTTGTGGAAGCGGAAGTCGAGTCCGGAGGAATCCGCCACGGTGGCGTCCCGGCCCGGGGCCAGATAGGGCACGGTCAGGCCGTGCGGATGGCGTTCCACCACGGGCAGGTTTGAAAGCAGCACGACGTTGTAGAGGGTGGAGGCGCCCTGGCAGACACCGCCGCCGATGCTCGGGACGATGCGGTCTCCGACGAACATCCGCCCCCAGCCATACCCGCCCGCGGCGGAGAAGGGTCCAAGCGCCCGGTTGTAGGAGAAGGTGGCGCCGGCGGCGATGGCCCGGCCGGTCAACCGGCGTGCCACCAGGGCGATATTGCCTGCCTGCGACGGGGTGGCGTGCGAGAAATCTGTGGAGTACGAGGCCATCTCGACCGGAGTTCCTTCCTTGGCCAAGACCTGGGCGAATGCGGCCGCATCCGGCTGGAAGGTCTCCGGATGGGTCGCTGTGTCTCCGACGGGCGGGGCGGCCAACCCGGCGAAGCGTGGGAAGCTCTGCTCCCACAGGCGTGCCCCGCCGCAGGGGCCGGACCGTACACCGCGCGCTACTGCGGCCTGGGCCGCGGCGCGGCTGCCGGACCCCCTCCAGAGCCAGTGGCCGGCGACGATCCCCAACCCCGCCGCCACGAGCATGGCGGCTCCGATGCGCGAGCCCCGGTGCATCCGGTATGCCCCCCTTTTGCATTTCGGTAGCATGGACCGACGGCCGCCAGACGATGCCCGCGAGGGACCGGCACCGCAGGCCCCGATGTGCCGTATCGTGGCGGCGGAGATGATCGCCAATGACTCCGCATCTCTGGGGTGTCGCCCGTATGGCCGTGGCGCGGATTGACGCCGGGCTGCCGGTCCGGTCGTTTGGCGCGTCCCACGCGCGTCCTGCGGGCCCGGCCAAGCCGGCGGCTGGGGTGCCGGAACGCGGTGATCCCACCGACTGCGGTGAACTGCTGCCGACCACGGACGTAGTGGTGGACGGCATCCGCTGGGGACGGTGGTTGATCCGGACCCACGTCATCCGTCCGGGGGAGGACCTGGTCGCCACCGTGGAGCGCTACGTGGGTCCGCACGTCCGGCCCGGGGATTGGGTGTTCATCGGGCAGAAGGCGGTCTCCATCGCCCAGGGCCGCCTGGTGCGCGAGCGCGCTGTGCGGCCCCGGCCGCTGGCCGTACTGCTCAGCCGCCATGTGCGCCGTACCCCGTTCGGCCACGGTCTGGGACGGCCGGCGACGATGGAGGTCGCCCTGCGCGAGGCGGGGGTGGCGCGGATCCTGCTGGCCGCGGCGGTGCACATGCTGGGGCGGCCCTTCGGCCGCAGCGGCGACTTCTACCGTGTGGCGGGCCGGCGGGTGGCCGCGATCGACGGCGTGACCGAGTGGGCGCTCCCCCCCTACAACGAATACATCGTGCTGCATCCGCGCGAGGGTGCCGGCTTTTGCAAGCGCCTGGCGGCGCGTCTGCGCACCCCGGTCGCCGTGGTGGACCTCAACCACCGCGGCATCCCGGACCACCGTACCCTGAGGCCCTCATCTCTAGGAGCCTTCGGCGCCGGTGGCGCGCGCCGGTACCGCGCCGATCCTCCCCGGGTCGTCTGAACGGCCGTTGATCGCCGGCCGGCTGTGACCGGCCGCGGCCATGACGGGCCCGCCGTGGTGCGTCGCCCGCTCCATCCCCGCCCGTTCGAAGCCGGGGGCATCCCCGCATACAGATGCCACGCGCCGTAGGAGCCAGGCCCGGCGGCCCTGAAGGGGCCACGGTCTCACCGGCGGTGGACGGATGGGCTCTGCGCGGGGCGGCACGATCCATGGCCGACCGGCCGGTCCGCCGGTCACCGCAAGCGGTCGCAGGGGGGTGCGGTGATGCGGGGTTCGGTCTATCGGCGGGGCAGATCCTGGCGCGCGGTGATCGATCTGCCTCGCGGCGAGTCTGGGAAACGGTGTCAGCGCTCAGCCACCTTCGCGACCAGGCGCGCGGCGGAGGATTGGCTGGTCCGGACGGCCGCCAGCATCGGGGCGCTGTCGCACGCGGACGCCCAGCGCATGTCGCTGCGGGTGTACCTGGACCAGTGGCAGGAGGCGATCGGGCCCAGCCTGAAGCCGAATACCGCGCACAACGTGGCGCGGGCCAAGGCGCGCCTGCTGGCGGAACTGGACGGCGGCATGCCCCTGGGCCGGATCACGCCCGCGGTGGTGCAGGCGGCGGTGCACCGCCTGGGTACGACGCACGCGGCGGGTACCGCGCGCCGGGACCTGATGTGGCTGCGTTCGGCCATGAAGCAGGCCGTGGCCTGGGGGTATCTCGCCCAGAACCCCACTTCCGGCGTGCGTCCGCCGCGCGGGGCGGAACCCGAGATGCGGTGCTGGAACGAGGTGGAGGCCAAGGCCTTCCTGGCTGCGGTCGAGGGCCGCACGCGCTATGCGCTCTTTTTCCGCCTTGCCCTGGCCACCGGCATGCGGGCCGGTGAGATCCTCGGGCTGCGCTGGCGCGACGTCGACTGGGAGCGGGGCGCACTGCGCGTGGTGCACTCGCTTTCCTGGCCGGGCAAGGAGCCGCCACAGCTGCTCGATCCGAAGACGAAGGGCAGCCGGCGCGTCGTGTGGGTCGACGCCTCCACTCTCGCCACGCTGCGCCGGCACCGCGACCTGCAGCTACGGGAGCGGGACCAGTGCGCCGGCGAGTGGAGCGATCTGGACCTGGTCATCGCCACCGGGCAGGGGGGGTATGTGCGCCTGCGGGACCTTTGGCGCGTGTTGAGTACCGCCGCCAGGCGCGCGGGGGTACCGCGGATCCGCATCCACGATCTGCGGCACACGCACGGAACGCTCCTGTTGCGCCAGGGACGGGGTGTGAAAGAGGTGGCCGACCGGCTGGGGCATGCCAACCCCAGCATGCTGTTGCAGCGGTACGCGCACGTGCTGCCGGACCAGCAGGCCGACGTGGCACGGACGATCGGGCAGGTCTTGGATGGTAGCGGTGACCTTTCGTGATCCGAAAGCCTTCACGCCACCGGCGGCGCGTGGCTCAAGCCGGCCGGAGCCGGCCGCCGTCGGTGGACCTCAACGATCTTGGCGGGGAGGTGCTGGAGCACAGCCCCGGGCTCGACCCAGCGGTGTTGCTGCGCATCGTCGCCGACAACCCGCTTGGGCAGGGCCCGTACCGGACCCCGATCGGTCTGGCGCGTCCCGGGGTGCCGGGCAAGGGGTTGGCGGAGCGGATCGACCCGCCGCCGCAGCACTGAGGCCCGACCGAAAGAGGGCGCGCACAGGTGCGCCTGGCGGGGCGGACCCGGAAGGCGGGCCGCAGCCGCCGCTCCCGGGGCCACCGGACCCGTTCGCGCCGCGTCCGGTCTGCGTTGACGCGCCCAGTGTGCCGACATACACTGGTCGTGCTCACGGTGACATCATGTCGCAGTGGGACCATCGGGGCGTGGCGCAGGTTGGCAGCGCGCGTGCCTTGGGCGCACGAGGTCGCCGGTTCAAGTCCGGCCGCCCCGACCAGTGCAGCCCGGACCAGTGGTGGGCGGTGGCGGGTGTCGCCTAATGGTAGGGCGCGACCCTTCCAAGGTCGTCGTGGGGGTTCGATTCCCCTCACCCGCTCCAATTGTGCGCCCGTAGCTCAGCTGGATCAGAGCGGCCGACTTCTAATCGGCGGGTCGGAGGTTCGAGTCCTCCCGGGCGCGCCAGAAAACACTCAGGATCTCTAGCAAGAAGCAAGCCCCTGCCGGGAGAAACTGGCAGGGGCTTGGCGTTTCGTATGCGTTTCGTATGCACTTCTGGTATCGAAACGGCGGAATACGCACGGCCACCAAGCCCGACCGCACGGCACACGCAGCAATACAGCCCAGGGCCACCTCGGCGCGCTCGCCGCCCGCCTGCATACAAACCGCATACGGCAAGGGCCGCGGGAGCAGGCCGAAGGGCTTCCATGGCCATGCGACACTACGACTACGGACCTGGCTATAGTCCGATACAGGAGGGGATCGTCGTGGGTGTGAACCAGGAACACGTGAACCGTGTGGACGGGGAAGCCGCCGCCGCACCGCCGCTGCCCGAGTGGCTGACCGTGGAGGAGTACGCCAAGCACATGCGCATCGGACGGGCACTGGCCTATCGGATGGCCGCTGACGGTCGGGTGCCAATCCGACGCATCGGCAAGATCATCCGAGTCCACCGGAGTGCCGCAATCGAGTCGTGACACGACGCCGAAGCGGTGGGAGGAGACCCGGTTCGCCGGACTTCCTCCCACCGGGGCCAAGCGTCCAAGAGTGTCACATTTCCGGTGCCGCGAGGGGGGGTGGTAACGAAGCGGCGGCGCCTCGGCGCACGTATGCGGTACGCGCTTCGTATCGGACTGTGAGTAGGTCTGAGTCGATCATTGTCAGCCACCGGCAAAAGTCTATCTCGTCCGCGTGAGCCCCTTCTTCGTCTGTTGGCACGTCTTCCGGCCCAGTCGCGACCTCTGCATGCCAGATAGCATTAGTACGGACTTGGCCGAGCCGCTCCTGTTCACGTTCTTCCAGTAATGCTCCCCATCGAGTGGCCGGCAATTGATGGTCACGCGAATAAACGGCAGACATGACTCGCAACGCACCGACATAGCTAATGGCCCATGCTTTGCCGCTGGCGCTTGCTTCTGCCTCGCGTCGAGCAATGGCGTCCGCGAGCGCGGCGGCCACTGCCGCGTGAGCCCGAGCCGCAAAGTCAAGATTAGCTGTTAGCACATCAGTCGGCCAAATCAATGGGGCCATAGGAGCCCAGGAACGCACGAACCCTATCTCCCATTCAGGGCGGGCGTAAGCCCTGGACAGCTTGTGCCATGTCGCATCCGTTACACGCCGCATCCCAGACTCTGCCATCGCCAGACTAGCGATGGGGAGACCAATTGCGTCCGCCGCGACGGACTGAGTATATCCGCGCGATACCCGGTGCACGGCAAGCCAAGCTGCAACTCTCACATTGGACTCATCACCAGTACGTGCCCCCGCCAAACCACGACACCCCCCCTACGCATCTCCACATATACTTGCACACCTGCACCAGGAGGAGTACAATGCAATGGGACGTGAGTATACGCGACTATATGCAGATACATCGGAGGACATGCCAGCATGCAACGCCACACACAGTGGGACCTATACTTGGCAGTATTTGGCTGCGTGGCTGCCTGCGCCAGCACGGGGATGGCCGACGCGTGGGTGTGGGGATGGCTCGGGTGGGCGGGGCTCAGTGTGCCGCACACGTGGCAGGAGGTATGGCCGTCGCTGCGGGTACTGGCTTCGGGCGCGGCCGGCCTCGCGGCCATGGTGTGGGCCGTCTGGCGCGGCTGGCGCGGGCGGTGGATGGCCTTGGCGGTGCTGGTGGCCGGGGCCCTCCCCCTCGCAGCCCCGGTACTGATCGCCGCTGGCGGCAAGGCGGCCCTCGCCGCCGCGTGCAAGGTCGCCGGCCTCGCAATCGTCATCGTCTGCGTTCCGGCGGCGACGGCCGTAGTCCTCGCTGCCCCGCAATCCCTTCTGGCGCAACGCCTCCAGGACACGCGTGGCGGCATTACCCTCCCTGGGGGGCTCGGCGCCCGTGCCCCCCCGCGTGGCCCTATCGCCGCCCGCCGAGTCAGCGGCTCCAGCCCATGTCCCACATGCGGTCACGACGATGAGTGCTACTTCACATCCGACCTTGACCATGTGGTCTGCACCCGAGTCGAGTCGGATCGTCCCATCCCTGACTCGCTCAAGGGCACAGCATGGATCCACCCCATCCCCGCCGGGGCGGCCCCGCGCGTCACCCGCGCCCGCCGTCGCCCCGCCCGCGACCTCGCGGCGGATTGGCTGACGCCGCCGGCCCTGCGCCGCAGCCAGCGCCTGGCCGCCGAGCAGGCCCTGGACTCTTACATGCGTTCGCGTGGTTTTTCGACCGGCGCGGCCGTCCTGGCTCGCGCGGGCGTGCAAATGACCATTCACCACCACGTCCCGTGGCCCACCCCCCTGGACCATGAACCTACGTACTATTACGCTTATGCAGTCCCGGACCCTGATCGGCCTGATCGGATCGACGCCCGCGCCGCCGCCGTCCTGGCCCTGACGCCAAGCGGAGCGAAGGCTTCCGTCGCCGCCTGGAGGGGCGATGCCCGCAGGACGTACGGGCTCAGGGGCTGCGGGGTCGTCCGCGACCTGCGGCACCTGCGGGACGACGTGCCGGCGTTGCCGGGACTCCCGAACGATGGACGTAGGATCATCGTCGGGGAGGGACTCGAAACTGTCCTCGCGGGCATGGCCGGGCTAGGGGGCGGCGGCATCGAGTGCGTCGATGCCGGGCACTTAGCGACACTTCTGGAGTCGCACACATGGGTGCGACTCCTGCAGCAGGCCGGCGCCCACCTGGTCATCCTCGTCGACACGGGCGACACGATCCAAGCGGGCCACCAGGCGGGCGCCGGAGACGAGGCTTCCGCTGCCTGCCTCGCCCGAGCCCGTGAGGCTGGCATCCCGGCCCTCGCGCTGCGTCCGCCGAGCCGTTACGCGCACCAGACGCCGGACGGGCCGGCGGCGGACTGGGCTGACGTGTTGGCGCAGGGCGGAGTCGCCGGGGTCGAGCAGGCCGCCGTCGAGGCCGCGGAGGCGGAGGCGGAGGCAACCCTCATCGCGGCGGCGGAAACCGCTCTCGCGGACGCGGACGAGGCCGCGGAGAACCTGAGCGCAGCGATCCATCACCTGCCCACTTGGCGCCAGGTCGCCCCGGAGTCGCCCCCTCCGGCCCACGATCCCGCCGCCGCCCTTGCCACGCTGCTCCAGAACCGCGCCACTCTGGGCGCAGTCCTGGCTGCTCGGCTCCAGCCCGGCGCGATCGGCAACGCTGTGATCCCGCCGGCGCCTGGCCGCGGCAAGACGCACCTGATGGCGGCGGCCGCCGCCGCGACCTCGGCCCCGGTCGCCATCGGCGCCGCGACCATCGCCGATCGCGACGCGATGGCGGACATGATCCCCGGCGCCGTCATCGCCCCCGCCCGGTCCGCCGATCCCCTCAACTGCGGGCATTGCCCTCTGGCGGCAAAAAATGGCATTAGTTCGCTTAGCGAGATGAAACGGGGGACGACACTCCTCGCATGCGTTACCTGCCCCCCAGGGCAGGCGACCATGAATGAGGTGCGCGACCGGGACGAGGCCCACCTGCCGATCCGGCCGCGCGACCCGGTGGTGCTGACAGATGCCGGGCTGTGTCCCTACATCTGGCAGACCGAGGCCGCTCGCCGCGCCAGGGTGATCAGAT
>JAJZXK010000093.1 GCA_021806565.1 Bacillota bacterium
GAAGGCGCCGCGGCGCGGCGGCGGGCCCATGGCGGCGGTCCTGCCGCAGGCCGCCGTGGAGTGCGACCTGCGCGGCATGCGCGCGGATGCGGCGCTGGCGCGTGCCGACAAGGCCCTGGACGACGCGGTGCTCGCCGGGCTGACCGAAATCCGCCTGATCCACGGCAAGGGAACCGGGGTGTTGCGCCAGGTGGTGGCGGAGTTCCTGCGCGGACACCCGCAGGTGGCCGGGTTCCGCCTCGGTGGTACGGGCGAAGGCGGCGACGGCGCGACGGTCGTGACGCTGCGCGCCTAACGGTGGGGCCGGGTCGCCCCGGCCCCCTCAGGAAGCGTCTGCAAGGCCGTCCGCCCCTGGCCCCCGTGCGCCGATAGCATCCCGCGCCGGTGCGCCGCGGACCCGAGGGGATCGACGGTGCGGCCGCCAGGGTCGCACATGGAAGGCCGCGCCAGCGGCGGATCCGCTGCGCGGCAAGGCACAGCGGTAAGGGGGAAGGCATTTGGCGGTGCGCTGGCAGTTGGTGCGCGACGCTGCGGCCTCCGGCGCCGTGAACATGGCCCGCGATCTGGAACTGGCCGGGGACGTCGCGGCCGGGCGGCGGCCGCCCGTGCTGCGGTTGTATGCCTGGGAGCCGCCGGCCGTGTCTCTGGGGCGCAACCAGGATCCCGCCGAGGCCTGCGACCCCGCCGCCTGCACGGCCGCCGGCTGGGACGTGGTGCGCCGCCCGACCGGCGGGCGCGCCGTGCTGCACGCCCGCGATGAGGTGACGTACATGGTGGCGCTGCCGTTGGAAGCCGCCCCGCCGGGCGTGCTGGCGGCGTACGCCTGGCTGGCGCGGGCCCTGGTGGCCGCCTACCGGGCGCTGGGCGTGCCGGCCGACCTGGAGGCCGAGGGCGCCGGTGCCGGCGGCCGCAGCGGTGCCTGCTTCGCCGCGCCGGCCCGGCACGAGATCGTCTGCGGCGGGCGCAAACTTGCGGGCAGCGCTCAGGTGCGCCGCGCCGGCTATCTGCTGCAGCACGGCTCGCTGCCGCTACGCTTGGACGCCGGCCTGCACGCCCGCCTGTTGCGCCTGGACGCCGGGCAGGCAAAGGCGCTGGCGGGGCACGCCGCCGGCCTTGCGGATTTCCTGCGGGCGGTGCCGACGCGCGCGGTGGTCGAGCAGGCGCTGGTGCGGGGCTTCCAGCAGGCCCTCGGCGTCGATTTCGCGAAGGAGGCGAAGGAGGCGAGCGACGCGCCTGTCGCGGGGGGTGAGCCGTCTGCGGGTGCTGGTGCTGCACGGACCCAACCTGAACCTGCTCGGCCGGCGTGAGCCGGAGGTCTACGGCACGCAGACCCTGGAGGGGATCGATGCCGAGCTACGCGCCCTCGGGGCCGAACTCGGCATCGACGTCGACTGCGCCCAGCACAACGGCGAGGGCGAACTGGTCACGGTGATCGGCGAGGCGGTCGGCCGCTACGACGGCATCGTGATCAACCCCGCCGCCTACACGCACACGAGCGTGGCGGTGCGCGACGCGCTAGCCGCGGTCGGTGGGATGGGGGTGCCCTCGGTGGAAGTCCACCTCTCCCAGCCGGCGGCGCGGGAGTCCTTCCGCCATCGCAGCCTGGTGGCGGCGGTCTGCCGTGGCAGCGTCGCCGGTTTCGGGCCGGACGGTTACCGCCTGGCGTTGCGGGGCCTGCACGGAATCCTCCGGGCCGGGGGTGGGCGATGAGCGCGCGGCTGGCGGCGCTGCGTCAGGAGTTGGCCCGGGCGTATCCGCAGGCCGATGCGCTGGTGGTGAGCGGCGACGCGGACCGCCGCTACCTGTCCGGCTTCCGCGGCGATAGCGGCGTCTTGTGGATCACCCGCGACGATGCGGCCCTGATCACGGACGCCCGCTTTTGGGAGCAGGCGGAGCGGGAGTGTCCCCCCTGGCGGTTGGTGCGCCAGCAGGGGCCGCTGGCGCCGGCGCTGGCCGGCGTCGCGGCCGAGGCCGGGGCCCGGGCGGTCGCCTTTCAGCCAGAGCCGGTGAGCTACGCGGTGTACCGCTCGTGGCGGCACGCGCTGGTCGGGGTGCGCTTGGTCGCGGCCTCGGGGCTGCTGGACGGGCTGCGCCTGCGCAAGGATCCCCAGGAACTGGCGGCGATCCGCCGGGCCGCGGCGATGACCGACGCCGTGTTCGCGCAGTGGCTGCCGCAGTGCCGCGCCGGGGCGGTGGAGGCGGAACTCGCCCTGGATCTGGAGGTGCGCCTGCGGCGGGCGGGGGCGGAGGGCATGGCGTTTCCGCCCATCGTCGCCGCCGGGCCGCGGGGGGCCATGGCGCACGCGATCGCCGGCCCGGAGCGCCTGGCCTCCGGCGACCTGGTCGTGGTCGATGTCGGGGCGCGCGTCGACGGATACTGCTCCGACATGACGCGCACCGTGGTGGTTTCTGGCGCCGCGCCGCCGCTTGAGGCACTCGCGGCGCGCGCGCTGGTCGCCGAGGCGCTACGGGTGGGCGTCGCGGCCCTGCGGCCCGGCGTGGGGGCGGTCGGGGTGGATGCGCTGGTGCGCCAGGTGATCGTCGCGGGCGGCTATGGCGATCACTTCGGCCACGGTACCGGCCACGGGGTCGGCTTGGACGTGCATGAGCCGCCCCGCATCTCTCCGCATGGCGATCCGCAGGCGCGGATCCCGCAGGGGGCGGTCGTGACGATCGAACCGGGGGTGTATGTGCCGGGGCGCTTCGGTGTGCGCCTGGAGCAGTTGGTGTATGTCGGACCGGACGGCCCGGAGCTTCTGAGCCAGTCGCCGCTGGAGGTCTGAGGCCGGCCGGCGGCGGGCGCGGGGCGGGCAGGGTCCGATGCAGGACGGAAAGGGGTGGATGCTTGTGGCGGAGATGATCTCGACCACGGACTGGAGGGGCGGTATCACCGTCGAACTGGACGGCAACCCGACGTTGGTGCTGGAAAGTAACCACGTCAAGCCGGGTAAGGGACCGGCCTTCGTGCGGGCGCGGCTGAAGAACCTGCTGAGCGGCGCCATCTATGAACGCACTTTCCGCTCGGCGGAGAAGGTGCCGGCGGCCATCGTCGAGCGCAAGGACATGCAGTTCCTCTACGAGGCCGACCAGCAGTACTTTCTGATGGACACCGAGAGCTACGAGCAGTTCCCGGTGTCGGCCCAGGCGATCGGCGAGCAGCGCCGCTTCTTGCAGGAGAACATGCAGTTGGTCGTCACCACCTACAAAGACGGCATCGTCGGGGTGGAACTCCCGACCACCATCGAGACCGAGGTGCGCGACACCGAGCCGGGTATCAAGGGCGACACGGTGAGCAACACGACCAAGCCGGCCGTGATCGACACCGGGGCGACCGTCCAGGTGCCGCTGTTTGTCGAACGCGGCACGCGGATCAAGGTGGACACGCGCACGGGCCAGTATGTCAGCCGTGCCTGAGGGAACTTCGCCTGCCCCCGCGGCGTCCATGCTCCGACCGGGCCGTGCGGCGCCCGGCGGGGGGATGGGCGGGATGTTCGGCAAGGGGCTACGCGTCGTGGTCGCCGCGGCGGCGGCGGTGGCTCTGATGGGGTGCGGGGCGGGCGGTGGAGGCCGTGGGGCGGCGCCGGTCGCGTCCCCGGCGGCGCCCCACACCCTGCGGGCCATGCAGGCGGGCTTTGTGTTTCAGGCCCCGGCGTCGGTGGCGAGCGGCGGCGGGCCCGTGGTGTTGACGGTGACCTATCGGGGCAAGGCGGCGACCACGCTGGCGGTGGTGACGACGCGCGAGGCGGACGTCGCCCTGTCGCGGGGCGGGCGGATCGTCTACCGCTGGTCGGCCGGCCGCGCTTTCGGGCAGATCGCCTTCCAGCAGGCGTGGAAGCCGGGGCAGGTGCGGCGGTACCAACTGTCCGTGCCGGCGTTGCGGCCCGGGGTGTATACGGTGGCGTTCTATTTCCACGGCCACGACTGGATGACGCATCCGGTGCTGCGCGGCACTTGGCGCGTGGCCTGAGGGTGGCGGCGCCCGGAGGTGGCCGGGCGCATACCCTCGTCCGTAGGGGCTGCGGCCGCCAGCGCGAAGGGTGCCGACCGGGCCCGTCCGTCCAGAGGGCTCGGGGCCGGTGGGGCCTCGGGTCCGGCCGGCGGATCTCGGGAGGGGATGGGTGACCGGTGTCGGGGGCGCATGACGAACGGGATGGCGGCCACTTCCTGGGCGCGGCCTTTTGGTTTGCGGCGCTCTTGCTGCTGGCGGAGGCCGCCGGCGGTTGGGTTTCGCACAGCCTCGCACTGTGGAGCGACGCCGGCCACATGCTGACCGACCTGCTCTCGCTGGGCATGGCCTGGTATGCCGCCGGGTTGGCCCGGCGGGCTCCGACCCCGCGGCACAGCTATGGCTTTCACCGGGCGGGGATCCTCACGGCCCTGTTCAACGCCGGCACCCTGCTGGCCATCGCGGCGGTGATCGCGGTGGAGGCGGTCGGTCGCCTGGGGCACCCGGTCGCCGTCCACCCCGGCGTGATGTGGGCGGTGGCGAGTCTGGGGCTGGCCGGCAACCTGTTCATCGGCCTACGCCTGGGGCACGCCGGGCATGCGCACGGGCCGCTCAACGTCCGCGCCGCCTGGCTGCATGTGATGGGGGACGCAGCCGCCTCGGGCGCCGTGCTGGTGGCCGGCATCCTGGTGGCCGTCACGGGCCGGCTGTGGTGGGACCCTCTGGCCAGCCTGGTGGTCGTGTTGCTGATCGCCGTCGGTGCCTGGCGGCTCGCGGCCCGCACCGTCGACGTCCTCATGGAGGGCGCCCCTCCCGGGATCGAGCCGCAGGCGGTCGCGGCCGCGCTGGAGGCGGACGCGGCGGTGTTGTCCGCGCACCACGTCCACATCTGGAGCCTCGACGGTGAGCGGACCTCGCTGAGCGGCCATCTGGTGCTGCGGGATGGGCCGCTGTCGGATACGCGCCTGGTGTTGGATCGGGTCGCGCGTTCACTGCGCACGCGCTTTGGCATCTGCCACACCACCCTGCAGTTGGAGAGCGAAGCGTCGGGTCCATGTCCGGACGGGGACTGCGCGCACAGGGATGTGGCCGATCCGCCCGCCGCTCTGGCCCACCGGCATTGAATGCCATATGAAGAATTGAAGCCGCGCACCATCCGCCCAGGGCCCCGGGCGCGGCGGGTCGAAGCCGTGCCCGCGCCGGAGTCCGCCCGCCGGCGATCTGGGGGCGAAGGCCATGCCGTCCGTCTCTGACCCGCGCCTGGTGACCCGGACGTATGAGACGCCGGTGGCCATGCCGGCGTGGGCCGGTGCGCAGGCCTGGCAGGCGCGGGTCCAAGCGTTGCGGCGCCAGGTCCTGGCCGCGGCCGGCCTGTGGCGGGATCCGGCCTCCGTGGACCGGCCGCCGCCGCGCGCGCAGGTGTATGAGCGGCGGGAGCACGCCGACCTGGGCTACGCCGTCGAGAAGTTCTGGTTCGAGAGCCTGCCGGGCCACCTGGTCACCGGCAACCTCTACCGGCCGGCCGGGGCGGCTGCGGCGCGGGGTCCCGCACGCCGGCCCGGGGTGCTGAACCCGCACGGGCATAGTGCCGCCGGGCGGCTGCAACACGATGCCCACTTCTCCACGGCGATGCGCTGCATCACCCTGGCGCGCATGGGGTATGTCGCCTGCAGCCACGACATGGCCGGCTACGCCGACAGCCTGCGCACCCCCCACCGCTGGGGGGACGCGCGCACGTGGTTATGGGGTGCGAGCCCGCTGGGGCTGCAGTTGTGGAACAGCCTGCGGGCGCTGGATTTCCTGGCCTCCCAGCCGGATGTGGATCCGGCGTGGCTCGCCTGCACCGGGGAGTCCGGCGGGGCCACCCAGACCCTGCTGCTGACGGCGGTGGACGAGCGGGTCCGGGTCGCCGCGCCGGTCTGCATGGTCTCGGCGCACATGCAGGGGGGCTGCGTCTGCGAGAACGCCCCGGGGTTGCGCCTCGGGACCAGCAACGTGGAGTTGGCCGCCCTGTGCGCCCCGCGCCCGCTCTGTCTGGTTTCCGCGACCGGCGACTGGACGGTGGACAATCCGCACCTGGAGTATCCGGCCATCCGGGAGATCTATGCCGGGCTGGGGGTGGCCGAGCGCGTCTCCCACACCCAGTTCGAGGCGCCGCACAACTACGACCACCGCAGCCGCGCCGCCGTCTACGCCTTTTTGGCCCGCTGGCTGCCGACCGTGGAGGCGGCGATTCCGGATGAGGCGGATGTCTCCGGGCCGGACGCGTCAGAGGACCTGCGGGTCTTCTCCCGCCGCGCCGCGCCACCCGGTCCGGAGGGAGACGCGGCGGTGGCCGCGGTGGTCGACCACTGGCGGGCGCAGGCCGTGCGGGCCTGGGCCGACGGGGCAGCGGGCGCCGGTGGACTGCGCCAGGCGTTGCTGCCGTGGCTGCGGGCGGTCTGTGGTCTGGGGGCCCCTGGACCGGAGGCGGTGGTGGCCCGGGCGGACGGCGACGCCTGGCGCCTGCGGCGCCCGGGCGGGGGGATGCCGCTGACGGTCCGTCCGGCGGAAGCGGACGGCCGGCTCCCCGTCCTGGTGGCCGGCGACGGCCGCGCCTGGAGCGTCGAGGCCTTCGGGGCCGTCCCGGACGACCGCCCCTGGGCCCGGTCCGGCCGCGCGGCCGCCGCGGAGTTCTTCCTCTGCTACAACCGCGCCGATGTGGCCGAGGCGGCCGCCGACCTGCTTTTGGCCCTGGCCTGGCTGGGCGGCCGGGCGGCGGTGTTGCGCGCCGGGGCCGCCTCCGCGCCGGCGCTGCTCGCGCGGGCGATCGCCGGTGAGGCGATCGGGCGGCTGGAACTCGAACTGGACGCGGTCTGGGCGGACGCGGATCCAGCGCGTGCCTGGCTGCGGCCCGCGTCGTACCTGCCCGGGGCGCTGCGGGCCGGTGGACTCGACGGGCTCTTGGCCCTGGCCGCGCCCGCCCCGGTCCGCCTGAGCGGCCCCGGTGCCGCTGGCCTGCCGGAGGCGGGGTTGGCACACACCGCGTACGCGGCCGTCGGCGCTCCCGGGGCGCTCGTGGTCGTGCGCCCCGTCGATCCGGCCTGATGGCCGTCCCTGCCCGCCTTATGCCGCGGAGCCGGCCGTGCGGCTGGAGGCGGTGGGTTCGGCGCGCCCCAGGGCCTGGCGGATCAGAGCGGCGAGCCGGCGGGCCCCGGCCGGGTTCAGGTGCACCCCGTCCGGACGGAAGTATGCGGGGTGGTGGGCGCTGGCCGCGTGCCAGTGCACCAGGACGGTGCGCGGGAAGGTCGCGGCGGCGCGGGCCAGGGCCCGGTTGACGAGCGGCTCCCAGGGACGCGGCACGCGGGTGTTCACCAGGACGATGCGCTGTTTTCCGCGCAACTCGCGCAGCAGGCCGCGCAACTGAGACGTGGTGAAGGGGCCGTTGGTGCCCAGCTCGATCACCGTGCAGGCGCCGAGCCTCCGCTTGGCCCGCAGGCGCGCCACCACGGCGGCGCCCTGGTAGAGTTGCCGCCCGACGCGGCCGTCGATCACCACCCCTGGTACCGCCCGCTTCAGGTATGGGACGGTGTCCAGCAGGACCGAATCGCCGATCGCCGTGACGGTGGGGCAGGTGGGAGCGTCCGTGACCATGCCTGCCTTCGCGCGCCGGATGTGCCTGGCGGCGAGGGTCGAGGCGGCGGCTGGCGGGGTCGTGGCCGCCGGGGTGGTGGGGGACGCCGGGGAGGAAGGGGTCGTTGCCTGGAGCCGCCCCGCCGGGTGCCGCTGGTACCCGGCCGGGCGGGGGTCGGTGGCGGCGTGTGCGGCTGCCGGCACCATACCGGCCAGGCCGGAGGTGGCGATGGTGAGCAGCCCGACCGCGGCCGCGAGGGCGACGGTCGCCACCGGGCGCCACTGTCGCGGCGGCGTCTTGCGTAGACTGCGCACGAAGCTGCGCAGGCCGTCGCGGCGCACCGGGCGCTCGATGTAGCGGTAGGAGAGCGCCGCCAGGGCGACGCTCGCGCCGACCTGCGCCAGGCCGCGCGCCAAGCCGGCGCCCCCGGCCGGCGCGGCGGGCGTGGTCAGGACGATGATCGGATAGTGCCACAGATAGATGCCGTAGGAGCGCTCGCCCAGCCAGCGTAGCGGGCGCCAGGACAGGGCTCCGCCGATACGGCTGCGCGGGTGGGCGGCGGCCAGCACCAGGGCGGCGGCGCCGAGGGAGAACCCGACCATGCCGCCGCGGTAGAGCAGGGTCTGATACGGATCGGTGGCGGCAAACATCCACAGGACCACCAGCAGGCCCAGCCCGCCAGCGGCCTCCAGCGCCCAGTGCCAGGACCGGGCCACCCACTCGCGGCTCGGCCAGACCAGGGCGGCGGCCGCACCGATCAGCAGGGAAAAGGCGCGGGTATCCGTTCCGTCGTAGACGCGGGTGGGGTTGGTACCCGGGTGGTAGACAAGCGCCATGGCCAGGGCCGAGACGGCCGCCGCCCCCAGGGTGCAGGCCGCCAACCGGCCGCGGCGGGGGGTGCGGCGCAGCCCCGCGTAGAGCAGCAGCGGCCAGAGCAGGTAGAACTGTTCTTCGACCGCCAGGGACCAGAGGTTTCCCAGCGGTGATACCGGTCCGAAGCGGGCGAAGTAGGGGACGTGGTGGAGGATGAACCACCAGTTGCTCACGTAACACACCGCCGCCAGGACGTCGGCCCGCAGCGCCGGCAATTCGGCCGGACGGGTCAGGGTCACCCAGGCGGCGACGGCGGTGAGCACCACGGCCAGGGCCGGCAGCAGCCGCCGGGCCCGCCGCGCCCAGAAGGCGCGCAGGTCGATGCGTCCCTCGCGGCGCCACTGGTCGGCAAGCAGGTCGGTGATCAGGTAGCCGGAGAGCACGAAAAAGACGGCGACCCCGAGCATGCCGCCCGGCAGCCACGCCGGGTGGAGGTGGTAGGCGATCACCGCCGCCACGGCCAGGGCCCGCAGGCCGTCCAGGGCGGGCAGGTACAGCCGCGGCTCGGCGGTCTGTTCCGGTGGGGTGGGTGCGGGGCCGGCGACGTGCACAGAGCGGGACACGTCGGCAGTCTCCCCTTGGGGCCGCGGGTTGGTCGCCACAGGGTATGCCGCTACGGATGCACCGACGCCGCAGCCCGTGTGCGGGTTTCAGGATTTTGTCTGGAAAGCGTATGCGGGAGGTGTCGTTCTGGTGCGGCGTCCCAAGGGCGGACCGGTGGCGCCGCGGTCGCGGCGCGTGGTGGGCGGCACCCTCCCGGAGCGGGCCGCCGCCCACCGATGCGGCCGGACGAACCGTCGGTTTCAGCCGGCGCCGGCCGGCCCGCCGCCGCGTTCAGGTCCGTTGCAGGCGGACCAGCAGCAGCGTGGAGGCCACTGCGAAATGCAGCAGGTACAGCGCGCCGAGGACGGCCACCAGCCGGGGCGGGATGGGTGCCAGCAGGGCCCACGCCATCGCCACGACCAGTCCGGCCCCCGTCACCTTCCACGAGTCGGCCAGGGCCTGCTGTTTGCAGAGCTGGAAGCGCTCGTCGATACCGCGCCGGCGGGCCGCCGCACGCATGCCGAGCCACAGGCCGATCCCGCCCAGGGTCAATCCGGTCAGCAGGCCAAGCAGGCCGGCCCACTGGTTGCCGCTCAACGCAGTTCCTCCTCTTCCGGCAAGAACAGATCCTCGATGCTGAGGCCGAAGGCGCGCGCGAGGCGGAAGGCCAGCCCGAGTGAGGGCTGGTAGCGGCCGGATTCCAGGGAGATGATCGTCTGGCGCGAAACCCCCACCCGGCGCCCCACATCCTCCTGGGTCCAGCCCGAGCGGGTACGGAACTCGCGCAATCGGTTACGCACGCGATCCATCCCTCCAGGGATGGGGCGGCCGCCCCGATGTACAGTATGCTTTACTCCGTGGGGCGTCAAGCGCCCTTTACATAGCGAGCGCGCGCTGGTGGGTGCGGGCGGCGCGGAGGTGTTTCGTCGGCGGGGGCCCCGGCCGGACGCCGGAGCGGGCCCGCCGCCGTAGCGGAGCGCGCCCCTTCCGGCGGGCCGGCCGCCCTAGCGGTTGGCGGTGCGCAACTGGAACTCGGCGCCGGCGGGGTCGGTCACCGTGGCGAAGCGGCCGAAGGGGGTGTCCAGTGCAGGCGTGACCACCGAGCCTCCTAGGGCTTTCACCGTTTCGAGCGTGGCGTCGACGTCCCGCACGTCCCAGCAGACGCACCACTTGGCGGAAACGCCTTCTGGCAGGTGGCGCGAGGCATCCATGATCCCGGCGCAGGGGACGTCGCCGCCTGGGTTGCGCGCGGTCGTGTAGGTGAGGCCGGAGTCCGCCGGAAGCGGCTCGGTCTCCCAGTGGAACACCGAGCGGTAGAACGCGACCGCCGCGCCGTGGTCGCGCGTTCGCAACTCGAACCAGCTGGGCGCGCCCGGTTCGCCCAGGACGGTGAACCCTGGGAAGGTGCCCGGCTGCCACACTCCCAGGACGGCGCCGGTCGGGTCGACGAGCACGGCCTGGGTGCCGAGGTCGGCCACCGCCATGGCGGGGGCGGCGATCGTGGCCCCCGCGGACTGGGCCGCTGCGACGGTGGCGGCGGCGCTCTCGGTGCTCAGGTAGACCTTCCAGACGTTCTGTGCGCGCATGCCGGGCATATCGCCCATGCCGCCAGCGATGGGAACACCGCCGCGGGTGAACATGAAATAGCCGCCGAACTCCGGGCTTGGTTCGTGCGCCTCCCATCCAAAAATGCGGCAATAGAAACGCCGACTGTCCTCGACGTCAGAGGTCCAGAGGTCGACCCAGCAGGGGGCTCCGGCGGGGGCGCTGGCACGGGTGGGCATGGCCTGTCCGAATCCTCCTTCACCAGGGGCGGGCCAGCCGGCGGGTGGACCGCCCCGGCTCCATCCGGCTCCATCCGGTTCTATCCGGTTCTATCCGGTTCTATCCGGTTCTATCCGGGCGGGCGTTTACGGACGCGGATCGAGGATTCCTGGTGCTCCGGTACGGACGTGTGGCGCGGGCACGGTTGCCGTGTCGCATGTCTGGGGCCGGCGGCCCGGGCCCGCGGGTCGGGGTGCGGACGCCGGACCGCGGCGGGGCACGGCTTCCGCCCGGCTGGGAGGCATCCCGCCCGGGTGGCGGCACGGGGCCTCCCGGGTGGGTGGGACCGGGGCCGGGCGGCCGGTGCGCTTGCGTCCGGAGCCGCGGCTTGTTAAGGTCTGGCATACAGGGACACCCGCACCGCCGACGCGCCTTCAGAGAGCCGGGCCGAGGCTGGGAACCCGGTGGCGGACGCGGCGGTGGCGGATCACCCTTGAGGCGGGCGCGGACCGCGTGGCGGTCGCGCGCCAGCCGTCACCCGGCGTTAACGGGTCTGAGCTGCCGCGGCCACCTGGCCGTCGGTGACGAAGGTGGTACCGCGGGGGAGCCCCGCCCTTTGGGCGTGGGCTCCCCTGTCTTTCGTGGAAGGGGTGTCCTGCGTGCCGGGCCGAAAGCCGGATGGTTCCGAGGTTTCGCCGCAGGGGGCGGATGCGCCCAACTGGCGCGGGACGCTCAACCTGCCGCAGACGGGCTTTCCCATGAAGGCGGACTTACCGCGGCGGGAACCGCTGTTGCAGAAGCGCTGGGCCGAGATGGGCCTGTACGGGCAGATCCGGGCCGCGCGGCGGGGCGCGCCGCGCTTCCTGCTGCACGACGGCCCGCCCTACGTCAACGGTCACATCCACATGGGGACCGCACTGGGTAAGTCCCTCAAGGACTTCATCGTGCGCTTCCACACCCTGATCGGGGAGGATGCCCCGTACGTGCCCGGCTGGGATACGCACGGCCTGCCGGTGGAGTTGCAGGCGCTGCGGCAGTCGGGTCTGGACCGCGCCTGCGTCCCGGATCTTGAGCTGCGCCGGCACTGCCGGTCGTTCGCCCTGTCGTTCCTGGAGACGATGACCTCCGAGTTCATGCGCCTGGGCGTCCTGGGCGACTGGGACCACCCCTACATCACCCTCGACCCGGCGTATGAGGCGGAGGAGATCGCCGTTTTCGGCCGGATGGCGGCGGCGGGGCTGATCTATCGTGGTCTGCGCCCGGTGTATTGGTGCGGCCATTGCGTCACCGCCCTGGCCGAGGCGGAGGTCGGTTTCGAGACGGTCGAAGGGACGGCCCTCACCGTGCGCTTCCCGGTGCGCGATGGTAAGGGGCGCCTTCCCGCAGGCACCGCGGCCGTCATCTGGACGACGACCCCGTGGACCCTGCCGGCCAACGTCGCCATCGCGGCGCACCCGCAGCTTGCGTACGTGGTGGTGGAGACCGCCTCGGGCCCGCTTCTGTGCGCCGAGTCGCGGGCCGCCGCCACCGCCGCCCAGGGCGGGGAGCGCAGTGAACCGCGGGTGCTGGCCCGCCTGCAGGGCAGTGAACTCGAAGGGGTGGTCTGCCGCCACCCGTTTCTAGAACGCGACAGCCCGATCGTCCTGGCCGACTACGTGACGGCGACGGAGGGTACCGGGCTGGTGCACACGGCCCCGGGGCACGGACGTGAAGACTTCGAGACGGGGCGGCGCTACGGGCTGGAGGTGATTCAGCCGCTGGACGACCACTGCCGCTTCACGCAGGCGGGTGGCCCGCTGGCCGGTCTGGACGTCGCCGCCGCCAACGAACGGGTCCAGGCCCTGCTTTTCGAGCGCGGCCTGCTGTGGCATGCCGGGCCGGTGCGGCACGAGTATGCGCACTGCTGGCGCTGCCACCAGCCGGTGCTCTGGCGGGCGACGGAGCAGTGGTTTTGCGACCTGGACGCCGTGCGCGACCGCGCGGTCGCCTCGGCCCGCGAGGTGCGCTGGCACCCGAGGTGGGGCGAAGAGCGCATGGTGGAGATGCTGCGGGGGCGCGGCGACTGGTGCCTGTCCCGCCAGCGGCGCTGGGGCGTGCCGGTGCCCGTGCTCCACTGTTTGGACTGCGGCCGGCCGTTGCTGGTGCAGCCGGTGTTCGACCGCATCGAGGCGGTGGTGCGTGCCGAAGGGTCCGACGCGTGGTGGGCCCGGCCGGCGGAGGATTTCCTACCGGAAGGCGTCGGCTGCCCGGCGTGCGGCGGCCGGAGCGTGCGCAAGGACGCTGACATCCTGGATGTGTGGTTTGACAGCGGCTGCAGCCATCAGGCCGTGTTGGCCGCGGATCCGCACCTGGGCTGGCCGGCGGACCTCTACCTGGAGGGTCCGGATCAGTATCGGGGATGGTTTCAGTCGTCGCTGCTCACCGCCACGGCGACGCGCGGGCAGGCCCCATACCGCGGCGTGGTCACCAGCGGCTGGGTGCTGGACGGCGAGGGACGGGCGATGCACAAGTCGCTCGGAAACGTGATCTCCCCGGAGGAACTCCTCTCCGAATGGGGGGTCGACGTGCTGCGGCTCTGGGTGGCGTCGGTCGACTACACAGCGGACGTGCGCATCTCGCGGCCCATCATGGCGCAGGTGGCGGAGGTCTACCGCAAGATCCGCAACACCCTGCGCTTCCTGCTCGGTAACCTCTCGGACTACGCGCCGGCCGGCGACCTGCCGTCGGACCTGCCGGACCGCGACCTGTGGGTCCTGTGGCGGCTGGACGAACTGCTGACGCGCTGCCGCGAGGCCTACCTGGAGTATCGCTTCAACACCGTCTATCACCTCGTGCAGTCGTTCTGTGTTCAGGACCTCTCCGGCTTCTACCTGGACGTGGCCAAGGACCGCCTCTATTGCACCCCGGCCGCGTCATCCCAGCGGCGGGCCAGCCAGGCGGCCATGGAGGCCGTGGCGCGCGGGCTGCTGGCCGTGATCGCGCCGATCCTGCCGCACACGGCCGACGAGGCGTTCTCGTTCCTACCCCGCCGGCCGGGAGACCCGGAATCGGTCCACCTGTCGTTGTGGCCGCGGCCGCCCGCCGTGCTCGATGCCTGGGTGGGCGCGGGCGGGCCGGGGCGTTGGGCCGCGGTGGCAGGTCTGCGGGAGGCCGTCGCGCGGGTGGCGGAGCAGGAGATCGCCGCGGGACGGATCGGGAAGACGGCCGAGGCCGCAGTTTGGGCGCGGTTGGGGGCGTCCGACCTGGAGGCGCTCGGCCCGCTGGCCGAAGAACTCGCCGACCTGCTGTTGGTGGCGCGGGTGGAACTGGACCCGGAGCCGGCGTCGGGTGAGCCGGAGGTTTCCGTGGTGCCCACGCCATGGCCGCGTTGTCCTCGCTGCTGGCGGTACCGGCCGACCGCGCAGGCCGACGGGTTGTGCGGCCGTTGTGCCGAGGCCGTGGCGGGGTGCGCCCGGGGTGCGCCCGGGGTGCGGTGAAGGCGGCCGGGCCGCAGGGCGGGTGGGGCGGTCCCAACTCCGCCGCCCCACCCGCCGCGTCGCGGGCCTGAGGGATCAGACGTGGGGCGGAGGTGGAGGCGGGGGCGGAGGTGGAGGCGGGGGCGGAGGCGGGGGCGGAGGTGGAGGCGGAGGCGGAGGCGGAGGCGGGGGCGGGGGCGGAGGCGGAGGCGGAGGCGGGGGCGGAGGCGGAGGCGGGGACTCGGAGAGGCAGCAGGGCTCGAAGTCGGCCTTGCGGCCGGCTGGGACCTTTTCTACGACGGCGCAGACGGCCGACAGCGGGATGAGCGTGTCCAGGACGTCTCCCTTGAGA
>JAJZXK010000094.1 GCA_021806565.1 Bacillota bacterium
CGTTCAAGGGGACAAGGCCGGGATGACACCCCCCGGATCTCCCGTCCCCGAGCAAGGTCTACCGACTCTCTCGGCGGGAAGCCCCGAGCCCCGACCCCGGACCCAAGCATGACTTAGCGGGGGGGGGAATCGTGATGTCCACCAACGAGCCGCAGAGCGGCGAGAGCGCACAGCGGGTTGGGGCCGCCGCAGGGCAGGTCATGAGCCGGACCGCCGGCCAGGCGGGTAAAGCGGTGGGCAAGGCGGTGATGCGAGCTGGCAAGGCCGCGGGCAAGGCGGTGTTGCGTTGGCTGCTGGCTTGGCTGGGGCCGTGGATCGGCTTGGGGCTGCTGGTGCTTGTCTGCTTGATGGTGGTGCTGGGCCTGTTGCACGGTCCGGGCGCGAAGACCAAAGCCCCGTTGCTGACGCAGGCACGATCCGCCGTACAGGGCACGGTCACCGTGCGGAGCTTCGACCGCGAGGAGTTGCAGTTTCTTCCCTCGCCGACACTTGTGGCGGTCCTGGCCTGGAACCTCCACCTCCAGCACCGGCACGTTTCGGTGACCACCGAGATCGGCCGGGTGGCGGCGGCGCTACGGCCGACGTTCACGTATACCTCGGGGACGCAGCGGGTTTACACGTGGCTGACATCATCTCACGGCAAGCCGCCCATCCTGGTGTCCATGCGCGGGGCGGGCCAGGTGTCTCTGGTACAAACGGCTACCACCTATCGGGGCACCGCGCACCTGGTGTACACGACGGCAGAACATTCGGTGCCATGTCTACCGGGCACGGGACCAAGCACGACCTGTACCGAGAAGCGGCCGCAGTTGCGGGTGGTCTCGTGGACATGGAATGACGCCAAATACCTCAACCAATTGGGCGCGTGGTTTCCGGGGAGCCGCCCGACGAGCATGGCCAAGATGCTGGCGTTTGAGGCGCAGCGTTGGTCTGGCACCGACATTGCCTCTTTGGGCCTGCCCTACCAGCCGAAGGCCGGCGTGCTGAGTGCGGTGGGGCGCTGGTCGTGGGTGTTTAGGCAGTACGCGACGGCGGTGGTGCCGGTCGATCTATTGGAGGCGGTGACGGCGCAAGAAAGCCAGGGCAACCCCAGGGCTCACTCCAAGGCGGGGGCCGAAGGGCTGATGCAGGTGATGCCGGGGCCGACGGGCCTGCGGTCTGGCGATCTGTTTGCGCCCGGCGCGAACGTGGCGGCCGGCGCGGCGTACTTGCAGCTTCTCGCCGGGCTGTACGGGCTGAGGCCGGGGTGCGTGGCGGACCGAGCCAAAGACCCCAACTGCCAGCGGGCACTGGTGTTGGTGCTGGCGGCCTACAACGCCGGCCAGGGGGCGGTGGCCAAGTGGGGAGGGGTGCCACCGTATCAGCAAACTCGGGCGTACGTGCGTGCGGTCGAGGGCTATTTGGCGGACCTGGGAGGTGCGGCAGCGTGATGTCTGTGTCCTCAGTTCTGGATCGTGAGAGGAGAGAAGATTGTTGGAAGACACCTGGCGTTGCATGCTCGCACAGGTCGCCAGTATGGTGCCGCGCATTCTGTTGATCGTGCTGGTGTGGGGCGTATTGTTCCTGGTAGGTGCGGGCCTGCTTGCTCCCGTTTCGTACCTAGCAGCACACAAAGAACTCAGCCTGGCGGCGGCGCTTCAGTACACGACAGTAATTGTCTCGCTGGGATTGACCGCAGGGCTGTGGTTTGCTTTCCAGGCGGCACCACTTGCTGGAAAGAACCGGGAATGAATGCTGACCCGGCGGGGGGGGGGTAACAAGAGGCACTGGGATGTGCACGGGGGAACGGAGGTGAAAGCGCAGTGTGGTGTGTTTTTGCCGGGCTAGCCGTGTTGGTGATCGTCGGTATGTATGCTGCGACCGCACGCGAATTCTGGGCTCCGGGCGTTGCGGTGGCGACCCTTGCGCTTTTCGGCATGGTGGTTGTTGTGGTGCTTATGGTGATACGGCCGCGCTCAACGTCCCACACCGCGGCGGTGGCGCGAAGCGTCCGTGTGTTCGTGAGTGCACATCCGAAGATCGCCGTGCGCAATGCCCCGCAGGCTCTTGGTCTTAGCGCACACAACGAGGAGTACTTCGCGGCCAGGCTGCACAAGGGATACGTTGTGTTGCGTACCTGCGGAACGCCGCCGCGGGTGTGCAATGTTTGGATTTCGCGGCACAATACCGCACTGGTGCACTCGTGGATCTCGGCTGCCAGCTTTGGGTCGCAGTCCGCCCGCCTACAGCTTCACGGCGAGGCGTACAACCGGCGGCTTCACATTGACCGCCTTGGATAGGCGGCGCACGCGGCCGTTTGCAATAGATGCCCGAAAGGGAGGGTAGGGCGCGGCGCTGCCGTTGGGCAACGATCGTGCCGATATCTGATGACCATCAATCCGATCACGGTGGCACCGGTGCCACCAGGGGCCTTGTTGGGGCGGATACGGGCATGGGAAGCCGTGGCGGGGGGCGAGGTGGCGCGTTGGGGGCCCGAGGTGGCCGCGGTATCGGTCTTGCTCGGATTGGTGTTTTGGGTGCTTGGCGCCGTGTTGGGCTGGCCGGGCCTGAAGCGGACGGGCGTGATGTGCGTGCTGACGGGTCCCATCGGTGTCGCGGCGAGCCTCGTGGTCCTGAATGCACTTCAACGGATTGGGTAGGAGGCGTCGTGTTGGGGACGGTTTCACGAGAGGAGTGATACGCGGTGGTTGAAGACACCTCCGAAGTGGCGGGATGCGGTGTGTGCAACGGGACGCTTGTGCTTACTGAATGTTCCAGGGATTGCTGGTCGGTGATTGTTGCGGGTGACATCAACAAAGGCGATGTGGCCACTGTGGAATGCCACGACGGCCGACTCAGTCCCTTTTACTCGCCATCGGGCTCTTCTCGTATCAACGCAGCAAGTCTGCTCACTTCCAACAAGTCCGGAGCCGAACAATAGGCCGATCGGGTAAGGCGCAGTTGTGTTGCGATATTGCTCAGTGCCACATGCTCATGCATACAGTCTTTGTGAAAGGCTGCCATTGCAAAGGTGCCGGGTGCATCCTTATAGACACGTACGCCGATCCGACATTCTCCAAGCACTGGCCCCATATAACCTGGGCAGAACACCACCAAGTGGGCGTGCAGCCTTTCGGCCGACGTTACGCACTTGCTCGACGAAAGGGCGGGCATCATGAAAGACTGGCTTGCGGCAGGCGTGCTTCGGGGGACCACAGGGCTGACCGCGTTCCTGGGATACCGACTTGTGATGGAGTGGGTTGCCCGCTTACACCCGGTCCTGGCGCGCCCCTTTGTCGCCGTGGTTGTGTTGTGGGGTGCCGTTGCGGTTGTCTGGATTAGTAGAGATGTGTGGATGTAAATGGAGGGGTTCCAATGGAACAATCTGTGCAGAGCAGAGTATGCGATGGGTGGCAGCAGACTGAGCGAAAACGGTCTCGTTGAAGGGAAAGAGGATGTTGGGCGTTGTGACGTAATCCATTGAGCCATACACGACCGACAGAATGTGCTTAGACAGAAATTGTAGGAGGAGGGCTTGCTTTTGTGCGGGAGCAAACCAAGAAACTATGCACGCCACGATGAGCGCCAGGCATAGATGGGGTCGAACCAGAAATCGGGCGCTGAATCGGGACGAGTCCTTGGCGCTACGCAAAGTGCTTAATGCCGCAATCGGTATATCCATCGCATACACGTAGGCCTTACGGCCCAGCACCCCCCAATAGGTTTCGGCCGCGCGACGGTTGCTCCATACATACAAACCAAACCCTAGAATCCCGAGCCTAGAATTAGCTTCGGGGTCAAAGCGCCATCCAGGACGGGAAGACACGTGGTAGAAACGGCGGAGCCCAGGGGCTATATCAGGGTCTGGCTGCAGCCTTGTTCTCCATCCATATTGAGCGCACCCAAGAAGAAAACGGGCATACGCCAGTAATAAGAATACTGGTTGTGCAACCATGGGAATCACGATCAAAGCAAAGAGCGCGAAACCGATGTAGGGGTGGCGGCTCACAATGAACAACAGTAAGGAGGAAAAACGGATGGAGACGCTCTTTGTCGCTATGTCGTGTGGCGGAACGGCTGTCATGGCCGCGCTCCTTGTAAGATCAATGGCGAAGTGGTGGCTGGAAGACACCGAGCTGTCAAGCCGAGGTCCCAGCAGTATTCGTCGTACCGTGGGCGGCGCCCTCTTTGGGCTGATGCTGATTGGCGTGTTTGTGTGCTGGCGCCTAACGTCATAGTCTCTCCGGTGGTCAGCGCTTCATTTGTCTTCGACGCCCTGGCGCGGGCGGAGCAGCTATGGCAAGCGTGTCGCACGCCTTTTTTGACCAGGCAACAGGCAAGTCGACGCCAAGGCTGTGTTCGTCTGGAAACCACGGTTGTTGATCTGGCGGTGAGCCGCGGGTGCGCGCGTGGTCCTGGTTATGGGGAAAGTTGGATCGAGGAAAGGGGCCGGCGAATGCGCGGCACAGTGGCGCATCAGGTGCGGCGATGCTTGCGAGAGGCGATGCGGCAGGACGGGGATGCGTGGCGAAACACGGCGGTCCAGCGGGTGGTGCAATGGATGCTCAACACCGACTCGTCGGTGCTGGGCCAATTGCCGCGGATCGTCGAGGAGGTGGCCGGTGGGCTGGGGCGGGCGCCCTCATCGGTGTTGACCATGATGCTGGTCGTGGCCCGTTGGCGGCTGCGAGACGCGACGATCGCCATGTCGATACGCGCAACCGACGCATTTGAGGTTGCTGGGTTGCTGGACAAACGGGACGGGCGCTCGTGCCAGGAGCCGTTCGATCTGTCCCAGGGTCCGTGCCGGGGGGAGCGCGTGGCACGCGCGACCGTTGACCGCATCCTGCGCGACGTATTGCCTGCGGCGCGGGTGTGCTGGGCGCTGGAAGCGGTGGCTGGCGGCAGCCGACTGATGCGTCGGGAGATCGTCGATCAAGAGGAGGCGGCGCTGCGGATTCTCGGGGCGTCGCGTCGGCAAATGCACAGGAAGGATGGGGGCACTCTGGCGTGAGGATTGTGGTGGGCAGCGGCAACCCGGACTTGGACGGGGTGTTGGTGGCGGCGTGTAGGGACGCGGGCCATGATGCAACCGCCTGCGCCTATGTAACCGCGGTGGCGGAGCGGGCGGCGGACACGGATGTGGCGGTGGTGGGGTTGGCGTTGCCCTCGGAAGAGGGCGGCGTCCTCGGGCTGATCGTGTCGTTGCGGTTGAAGGGTTTGCGGATCGTGGTCTTGGGCGGCAATCGGCAACATGTGGACCGCGACCTGTTGACGGAGTTGGTGGCCGTGGGCGTGTACGACTACGTGTGGGACCCGGTGCAAGCGCCGGTGGTGTTGGCGGCGGCGGGACAGGGTACGACGCTGCGCCAGGCGCTGGAGATCTTACGCGAGCCGGGACAGGGGGTCATGCCTATCCAGGCGCTGGGGGCCGCATTGCGCCGCGTAGTGCTCGCGCGGCCGATGCGCGAGCCGACCAAGACGGTGGTGTTGGAGCCGGCGGTTGCCACGGCGTCGTCCGTGGCGGTGTCGTCACCGGCACCGCCACCGGCGTGGCCGAAACGCGGATTGGTGTTGAGTCATCTGAGCGAGATGCGAGAGCGCCGCCGTGAGGTCGAACCCGAGGCGACCGATGGGGGCGTCGCCTGGTGGCAGTGGCCGGACCTGGATGCTCTGGCCGCAGAGGCGGGGCACACCTACGACATCGGCCTGGCGGTGTTGGGCGCGCTGCCGCGCGTGGGCGCGACGACAGCGTTGGTGCGGTGGGCGGATCGACGGCGGGACGCGGCGCTCTGGGCGCTGGTCGATGTCAACCTGGACCGGCTCGGCGGGTTGGTGCTTGCTGCGGGAGTCGCGCCCTCGTACCAGGGGTGGTGGGAGGGCCCCGCGGAAACGACGACGCGCCTGTCGTCGGGGGCGATGGTCATCGGTTCTGGGTCCATAGAGGGAGGTGCGGCAGATGATGCGATCACGGGCGCCTCCAGGGAGGAGGCGGCAATACGGCTTGGGGATGCGTGCCGCACGTTGCGGGCAGGTGCCGTGCGTGCGGTGGCTGTGGACTTGGGCAGTCCGCCGCCCTTGACGTCGCGGGCCAGGGCACATCCCTTGGTGCGGGTGGCGGCGGGGGCGGCGGCGGTTGCCGTGGTGATGCGCCAGGACGCGCAGTCGATCTACGCGACGACGCGGCTGCTCAACGCGCTACGCGCCTGCGGCGCAACCGAGGTTACGGTGTGGGTCGCCGCCTATGACACGTCGGATCCGGTGACGCTGGCCGAGTTGCGAGGCCTCTTTGGGTGCCCCGTCGAGGAGGCGCCCCACTACTCATAGAGGGAGATGATGACGAATGCACGGTTTCTACGTCTTCTTTCACGCGCACCATGTCGTGGGCATCGCGCTGGGGCTGGGCGCGGTCGGGTTGCTTGGGATTGCTTGGTCCCGGATTTCGTCTCAGCACTCGGACCGGTAGGCTAGGCCCGCCGTCGCTGACGATCCATGGCGCACACGCAAAAGACCACACTGACGCCCATTGCAAACCCCATCCCGGCTTCCCACTCATGCCCCGCAAGGGGCTGAGTTGTTGGGGAGCGGTTTTCCGCTCCCCAACGGCCCAAGCCATTGCGCGACCCATCGCTCATAGGGGGGGATCCACTTGGTGGACAAGAAGCGCGCGCAGATCGGTATTGCCGCCATCGCTCTCGCGCTGGCAGCTGCCGCCGCGGCGGTTCTGTACTTTGGCATGACGGCGATTCTGCATCCGGTGCCCGTGGTCGAGGCCGCGGCTAACGTCGCGCCCATGACCCGGATCACCGCGGCCGACCTGACCGTGCGGAAGGTGCCGCGCGGCCAGTTGGGCCAGACGGCGCGGTATGAAAACCCGGCGGTCCTTGTCGGACAGTACGCGCTGTACGGGCTGTATCCGGGGGAGATCGTCTCGCCGGCCGACCTGCTGCAAAACCGCGCCGCAACGTACACCTTTGACGCTCGCCTGATCGACGTGCGCGCGCAGGCGCAGGCGGCGCTGACACGTGCCGCTACGGCAGCGATCAAGGCGGGGGCTTCCACTCAGACGGTGGCGGCCGTCGAAGCTGGCAAGTCCGCGCCGCCTGCTGCCACCCACACGACGGGCAAGACCTCGGCGAAGAGCAACGCCAAGGCGAAGGCGATCAAGGCCGCCCTGAGCGCACTGAGCGCCGCGGTGCGGCATGAGGCGACGATGCGCGCGGCCATGGCCGTCACGGTGTCGCTGCAGGAGCCGCAGGGATTCGCCATCGTGCACACGGGAGATCACGTCACGGTGTTCGGCACGATCCACGACTCCTCGAAGAAGACCGCGGCGTACACCGTCGGAAACCATGTGCTGGTCCTGGGCCGGCAGGGCGGCGCGGCCGGTGGCGCTGTCCACGGCGCGGTGTCCGGGATGCTCGTGCTGGCGCTGTCACCCGGAGAGATCGAGCGCATGATGCTGGCGCAGCAGGCCGGCAGCCTTCTGGTGGCGCTGAACGCGCCGGCCAGCCACCCGGCGCAGACCGCCAAGGTGCTCAGCACGTCGCTCTTGGGAGCCAGCAAGACGACATCGACCGCCAAGTCCAACGCCCGGATTGCGTCGGCGACCTCGCCTGGCGCGGTGGTGCCGTCCACTTCAGGGGGAGGTGGGTTGGGTTGAGCGCCGCAGAGCCGCTTTCTGCGATCCGGGCGCGATTCGGCACCGCGATGCGCGGCGTGGTGTTGACCTCCGACCATGAGTGGGGCGACGAGCTGGTGCGGGAGTACCAGTCCAACTCCGACATCCGCTTCCTTGTGCAGACGGGCAGCGAAGACACGCTGCGCGCCGCCATCCCGAAGTACGGCGCCAACCTTGTGCTGGTCGACCACGGTCTGACGGGCAACGAGACTGGGCTCGCGGTAGCCGAGCGGGTGGCGCAGGCGTTCCCCAAGGTGCAGGTATACCTGGCGAGCACGGAGCCCGGCCAGGCGCTGGTCGCGCTGCACAACGCGGCGGTGTCGCGCGGCATCCGCAGCGTCATCGGCCGTCCGTTCACGTCGGAGGCGCTGGTCACGGTGGTGTCGTCGATCCTGACGCACGACCAGCAGGCCCAAGACATGCTGCTGGCCCAGACGGGCGGTGGCGGGCGGGTCGGCGGCGGGCGGCGGCCGCTGCAGACGGCCGGCTCGCACTTGGTGGCCGTCGCTGGCGGAAAGGGGGGTGTGGGTAAGAGCCAGGTGTCGGTCAACCTGGCGGCGATGATCCGTGCCTGCCCGACGGCGGATATCGCCACGGCGCTTGCGGACCTGGAGCGTTACGCGGGCAGCACACACCTGCTCTTGGGTCCGACGATCGCCGAACGGGTGCGCATCACGGATTGGCTCGCGATGGCGCCCGACGGGGTGCACGCGTTGGATCCGGGCGACGTGCGTGACTCGCTGATCCAGGAGTTGCCGAGCGGGCTGCATGTGCTGGCCGCTCCAGAGTGCATCGAGGACCACGACCAGATGACCACCGAGTTGGTGACCACCGTGCTCAACAACCTGCGGCTGATGCACACGGTGACGGTGGTCGACCTGCCTGCGGAGACGACGGAGCCGGTGCTGACCGCGATGCATCTGGCGACAGTGGTCGTGCTGGTCACGAACCTGGACAAACCGACGCTCAACAAGTCGCGGGCCTTCTTGGGTGAGATGCGCCAGCGGGGCGTGGACATGGGCAAGGTGTGGGTGCTGTTCAACCGCGTGCCGGCCCACGGGCTGATCTCGGTTCAGGACGCCGCGAACGTGCTCTCCGAGTATCGGGTCTGCGGCACCGAGTTGCCCGAGGACCCCGAGGTGCAGCGGACGCGGGACCTGGACCAGGTGACGGTACTGGATGCGCCCGATTGTCCGTGGAGCCGGGCGCTGCGGCGGGCGGCGGCGGACATCTTGCCGGGCCTCGGGTTGGAGTTGTCGGCCGCGGGGGTAAGCGGCCGGCGGGGCGGTGGCCGGTCGGCGCCGACCAAAAAGCGCAAGTTCTTGGGCCTCTTCTGACGACGAAAGGAGCTGCTTCCTTGGAGACACCTCCGCGCCGGTCGCTGAATTCCGGCCTCAGTTCCGGCCTTAGTCGGCGGGTGCAGCCGGCGGCGCCACCACCGGTTGCGTCTATCCCTGTACCGCCGGCCCTTTCGCTGAGTGCGCCGTCCCGGGGTGTACCGGGACCCACGAGTGGACAGGCGAGGGCGCTGCCCGACGCAGATGCCACCCGCCAGCGCCTGATCGATAAGGGGGCCGTGTCCGAGGACGAAGAGGCGGCCCTGCTACGGCGGATGCGCCAGCGCATCACGGACGCTGCCCTGGAGCGCGGGGTGGACCCGCACGACGCCAACGCGTTGCGCGATTTGGCCATCGAGGTTGCGGGCCAGGTGCTGCGCGGGTCGGACTCCAAGAACCGCCTGCAACGCGATCGGCTGGTGGCGGAAGTTCTGTCGTACATCGGTAGCGGCTATGGCCCGTTACAGCCGCTTCTGGCGATCCCCGGCATCGAGGAGATCATGATCAACCGGCACGACGAGGTGTGGATCGCCGTGTCTGGCCAGCCCAAGGAGCGGCTGCAGATCCAGTTCCGCGACGAAGACGACGTGGAAGCCTTGGTCCAGCGGCTGGCCGCTGAGGCGGGCCGCCAGTTCAACTTCCGCGAACCCATCGTGGACGCGCGGCTGCCGGACGGCAACCGCCTCAACGCCATCCGACACGGGGTCAGCGCCCGCGGGCATTGTGTGACGATCCGCGTCCACAAACCCGAGCACCTGCGTCCGACCGTGGAGCAAATGGTGAAGCAGGGGATGCTGCCGCGGCGCGACCACCACTTGAACCTGTTTGGCAGCGAGCAGAGTCAGGCTCTGTACGACCCGAACATGGACGTGGCCGAATTCCTGCGCCTGTGTGTGCGCCAGCGGGTGACGATGCTGTTCGTCGGCCCGACGGGCACCGGCAAGACGACCGTGATGGACGCCTTCCTGCGGGAAATCCCGGCGCTATTGGACCCGTCGATGCGCATCGTCACGGTCGAAGACGTGGTGGAGTTGTCCGACTGCGTGCCCAATGTGGTGCGGCTACAGGCGCGGCACGCCAACAGCGAGGGCGTCGGGTTGGTGACGATGGACGACCTGGTGCGCGCGGCCTTGCGCATGCGGCCGGACATCATCGTGGTTGGCGAGGTGCGCGGCATCGAGGGCGCGTCATTCATCGTGGCGCTGAACACCGGCCACGAGGGGTCCATGACCTGCATCCACGCACAGTCCCCGCGCGCGGCGCTCAACCGTTTGGAGGGATTGCTACGCAGCGGCACAGACTTTGACGAACGGCTGTGCCGCGAGTTTGTCAGCGCGCTTCAGCTCATCGTGCAGATCGGACGCGACGGACGGCACGACGACATGCGTTCACTGCGCGAGGTGGCGGCGCTGGACGGCTACGACTCCGGGGGTGACTACCGCATCACGCCGCTGTACACGTGGCGCAACGGGTGCCTTGTGCCCACCGGGCAGCGGCCCGCGTGGGCGGCGCAGCTTTCCACTTCGGAGAGGAATCAGCCTTGACCCCGCTTCCGGACGATCGACGGGGCTGGCTGCGGGCGCTGCGCGCGGTGGCCGCGGTCGCCGTTGTGGCTGGCGCCGCGGTTCTGCTGGCCTGGGCCGGCGCGCACCTGCCGGCCGTGGAGGCCGCAGCGTGGGGGTTGGTGCGGCGACTGCTGCGGCCGTAGCGCGGTCACTTCCCGCAATCTCTGCCGCAGCCGTAGAGGAGGGACTTGACGTGGTATTTCTCGGCATCGTGCTCGCCTTGGCTTCGATTCTGACGGGGGCGCTGTTCGTGGCCCAGTGGCAGGAACAGCGTTCGCAGCGACTGGTCGCGTCCCTGGATGCGCTACGGCCGGATGCGCGCGATCGCGGCAAACAACCGGCGGGCGCGGGAAAGCCGCGCACTCCGGCCCGGCCCCAGCCCGGAGAACAGCCGCCGCTTCCCTGGCCATTTTCGCGTTTGGACACGCTACAGGAGCAGGCCGGCGAGTACACCGGTCCGCTGCGGCTACTGCTCACGGCAGCGTTGAGCGCGGTCGGCCTGGGACTGGTAATGTGGCTGCTCACCGCGCAGGCGCCGCTTGCCATCGGCGGCGCGGCGGCGGGCCTGTCCGCGCCGACCGTGCTGCTTCGGCGCAAGGCCGCGCGTCGCATGCAGGTCATCGAAGACCAGGTGTCGGGCCTGTGCGACCGGCTATTGCAGTCGCTGGCCGCGGGGACGACGGTGGACCTTGCGCTACGGGAGGCGGCGAGCGACTTTCCGGCCCCGCTGGGCGACGAGTTGCGGCGCGTCGTGCGCATGGTGCGCATGGGAACCACGCTGGATGCGTCACTGGCGCGGCTGCCCCAGCGGCTTCCGGGTGCGCCGAGTATCCGCATGCTGGTGGCCTCGCTGCAGATCGCCTTGGAGATGGGCGCGAATCTCGCCAACCAGCTAGAACGCCTAGCGGGCCTGCTGCGCCAGCGACGGATCACGGTGGCGCGCGTCTCGTCGACCGTGGCGATGGCGCGGCTGCAAAGCAAGGTCCTGTTTTTCGCTCCGCTTGGGGCCTACGTGTGGGTGCACCTGCAGGCGCCACAGTTGCTTTCCCAGTGGCAGACGCCGGCAGGGGAGATCAAGCTGCTGGCGATGGCCGGCTGGGTGGTCTTTGGCTACTTCGTCACCCAGGGTTTGGTGCGCAACGCTTTCGGGGAGGTGCTGTAAGTGCCTTTCCTTTCTGTCGGTGCCGCCCTGGCCGGAATGGCGATGCTGGTCGGATACCTTGCGGCGCTGGCTGGCCGGGCAGAAGCCGGCCTGGCATCGCGGCGACTGATGGCCGCAGTGGCCGGCGCCGACGCGGCCGGGGACCCGCTACTCAACGCGGCAGACCTCAAGGAGCGTCTGCGCATCCTGCGCCAGCGCAGCGAAGCCGCGTTGGCCCGGTTCGGCAACGGAAAGCCGCCGGATGCACTGACCCAGCGGTTGAAGTGGGCCGGCATTTCCCTGATGCCCCAGGCGTGGCGCATGCTGCCCTGGCCCACGGGCGCACTCGGCGCCGTCGCGGGCGCCGTGGTCGGCGTGGTGGCGCCGCACTACCTGCCGGTGCTGGTCCTCGGCGGCGCCATGGTCGGCGCGATGCTGCCCAACACCATCCTCAACCAGCGGTTGGCGGCCCGCCGGACGCGCATCGCTTCCGAGATCCTGACCTATACCGAATACCTCGCCATGGCCATGATGGCGGGCGCGGACTTCCGCACCGCCGTGCGCCAGGTGCAGGAACGGTTCGTCGGCCCTGTGAGCGATGCGTTCTCCGCGGCGGTGCTTTCCTCGGGTGTCGGTGGCCGGCTGGACGACGGGCTGCGTGAAGCGCAGGCGGTGCTGCGCAACCGGGACGCCGACGTGATCGTCGACACCCTGGTCAAGAACCTCCAGTTGGGCGCTGAATGCGCCGAACGGATGCTGGCGGCCGTGGAGACGGTGCGTCGCGAACGCGCGGAGCGCGTCCTCGAAAAGGCGGGCCGCGCCGCCGTCTTCCTGCTGGTCCCCATTGTGGTGTTCATCGTCCCCGTGGTCTTCGCGCTCATCGTCTTTCCGATGCTGCACCAGGCGATCGGCGTGCTGCACTGAGTCGCCCGTCAACCTATGCAGGGGCCCTCCCTGAAAGGAGGTGATTCACTTTGCGCAAAATCCTTGGGGCCGCCCGTCACCTGTACCGCCGCCTGCGGGACCGCGCCGGCCAGGGCACCGTCGAGTATTTCATGATCATCGGCGCCATCGCCATCCTCGTCGGCGTCGCCGTGTTCAGCCTCGGCGGCAAGGTCGGTGGCCAGGTCGTGCTTAGCCAGAACTGTGTCAGCGACCTCACGTCCGCGGCCAGCGCGGCGACTTCCAGCACGTTTACGGGTTCCGGACCCTGTGCGTGACCATTCAGGTAGCCCCGCCCATCGAGAATCCCATCCTTGCCTCGCAACAATGCCCCGTCAGGGGCTGGGTTGGTGGGGAGTGGCTGTCTGCGCCCCAACGGCCGAGTGGAATCGGACCCTGCTCACCCGTAGAGGGGCCTTCCGTGAAAGGAGGTGATTCGCTTGCGCAAGATCCTTGGTGCCGCCCGCCACCTGTGCCGCCGCCTGCGGGACCGCGCCGGCCAGGGCACCGTTGAGTACTTCATGATCATCGGTGCTATCGCCATCCTCGTCGGCGTCGCCGTGTTCAGCCTCGGCGGCAAGGTCGGTGGCCAGGTCGTGCTCAGCCAGAACTGCGTCGCCAACGCCTCTGCGACCGCCAGCGCGGCAACGGCCACCACGTTTACCGGCTCCGGATCGGGTCCCTGCCAGTAGAACGCGGAGAGCGCGGTGGTGGCGCATTCAGCACTACCACCGCGCTCAGCCGTTGTAGAGGGGAGGACTTTCCTGTGTTGCGCCATGTCTGTTGCACGGTGCACCGCGCCGCAGTGCGCCTCAGCGTGCGGTGTTCATGCGATCGCGGCCAGACGGCCGTCGAGTACTTCCTGATCGTCACCGCCATTGCCGTCCTGGCGGGGGACGCGATATTCACCTTTGGCGGGGCGGTCGGTAAGAGCTTCTGCACCGCTACGGGGCTCTTGAGTGGGGGGAGCCAAACATGCGGGTAATGCGCCGCTCCGCCGGGCCCCGGTCGCTGTTGGCTCGCCGCTGGCGGGACCGGCACGGCCAAGGCCTGGTGGAGTTTGCCATGGTCTCGGTGGCGCTGATTGTCCTGCTGCTGGGCGGCACCGCCCTGGTCATGGGGGTAGTCGCGCGCATGGTGACGACCAACGCCGCCCGCGACGCCGCGCGCGTTGCCGCGATCGACTGCGGCGCGGGCACCAACTACGTGTCCGCGTCGCAGCAGGCGGTGTACCAGGACCTCAGCGGCGGCGGCCAGGTGGTGCAGAGTTCGCCATCCTCGTCGGCTCAGTCGCCCTCGACATCCGCGCCGGGCGCCTGGGATTGGTCCGTGTCCTGCAGCGGCGGCAACGCGGCGGTGCAGGTCTGGTACAACGCGCCGGACGTGTTCCCACTGATCCTGCACTCGCTGGGCGTGCAGCGTGCCTCGTCGTTCTTCCTCACGGCGACGGCGACGTTCCCGGTGGAGTAGCTACCCAGAACGGTGGTGTTTGGCATGCGGGCCGTCGGGATCAAAGATGCGGCAACCCGTGTGCGACACCGCCTGTCCGACACCTCCGGCCAGGTCTTGCCGCTGGGCGCGCTGTTCATCCTTGCGCTGCTTCTGCCACTGCTCGGTGCCGTCGGCGAGGCGGAGGCCGTGACCGCGCATGCCGGGGCGCAGGCCGCGGTCGACGCCGCCGCTCTTGCCGGCGCACAGAAGACCACCGTCACTAAGAAGGTTGACGCGATT
>JAJZXK010000007.1 GCA_021806565.1 Bacillota bacterium
TCCCGAACACGGCCGTGCCCCCCTCCAGCGCCCATGGTACTGAGCGGGAAGCCGCTTGGGAGAGTCGGTCGCCGCCGGAGCATCTTTCACGGGGTCGGTCCCTCACGGGACCGGCCCCGTTCCGTTTGGTTTCGCCGGGTCGCGACGGCGGGCGACCGCCCTGGCCGGGGTCCGGGTGCGGCAGGACCGGGCTCGCGCTTGGCCAACTGAATGCCGGAAGACGAGCGCGGCGACCAATCCGGATGCGGGAAAGGGTCGGAGGTCCTTGATCGGTGTGGGGATCGTCGGATACGGATACGCGGGAAGGTGTTTTCACAGCTACCTTGTGCCGCTGGCCGACGGGTTGCGCCTGGAGGCGATCGCCAGCAGCGATCCGGCCAAGCGGGCGCGGATCACGGCCGACGTGGGCTGTCGCGCGGTCGCGACGCCGCAGGAGCTGTTTGCGGATCCCGCGGTGGACCTGGTGGTGCTGGCGACGCCGCACGACACGCACGCCAGCTTGACCATCGCGGCGCTGGAGGCGGGCAAGCACGTCGTGACCGACAAGGCGATGTGCCTGACGGTGGCCGAAGCGGACGCGATGATCGCGGCAAGCCGCAGGGCGGACCGGTTGTTCAGCGTCTTCCATAACCGGCGGTGGGATTGGGACTACCTCACCCTGCGCCAGGCGCTGGCGGCGGGACTGCTGGGCCAACCCTACCTGTTCGAGTCGGCCGTGCTGACGCACGGCTCGCCGCGGGGCTGGCGCGCCGACGAGCGGCAGCGGGGCGGAGTCATGTACGACTGGGGCGCCCACCTGCTCGACCAGGCGTTGCAACTGGTTGCCGGCGCCGTCGTTTCGGTGCGGTACGAGGAGGCGCGGGTGCGGCCCGAGGCGCGCGCGGAGGGCGGCGTCGCGGACTACGGCTGCATGGGACTGCGCTTCGAGGACGGGACGTTGTTCGAAATCGCCTGCGGCGCGCTCGCCGCGCAGCCGAAGCCGCGCTGGTACGTGCTCGGCGACCGGGGGGCCCTGACCAAGGAGGGCGTCGATCCCCAGGAAAAGGCGATGTTGCAGCGGCAGATCCTGGCGGCGCGCGAGGATCCCGCCCAGAGGGCCCGCGTCCGCACGCAGCTCGCCGGATCGGCCGCGGACCTCGTCCTGGAGAGCGTGCGCGGCCGTTGGACCGCCTACTACCAGAACATCAGCGATGTGCTGCACGGCAAGGCCGAACTGGCCGTGACGCCCGAGAGCGTGCGGCGTCAGATTGCCGTCCTGGAGGCCGCCGGCCAGGCCCTGGTCGCCGGCGGGTCGGTCAGCGTACGGATCTGAGTCCCTTGCGCATTACATTTGTGTAACGTGGACGGGGCGGGGAGCTGTTTTCGGCCTCCCGCCCCTATACTGCGGGTAGATCGTGCCGTGCCCGTGGGGCGCTTTTCCGGAACGGCCGGTGGTCGAAAGGGGACGGCCATGGCTGGCGGGACGATGCGCGCGATGGCGGTGGGCTGCCTGGCGGTGCTGGGCGCCCTCGCCTCGGGGTGCGGTGTGGCGCCGCGGGCGGCGCTTGCGCCGACGCGCGCCCTGCCCGCTGCGGCATCCCTCCCGGCGCTCGCCCTGCGGCGCGTTTGGACCGCGACCCTGCGCCGCCCCTCACGGGTGACCGTGGCGCCGGACGGCAGCGTGGCGGCGGGACTGGCCTCCGGCGGCGGCGGGGCGGTCCCCTGGGCCCGGAGCGCTTCTGGCCGGCCGGTCCCGCTGACCGCCACCGGTGCGGGAGCGGTGGTCGCCCTGGCCGGTGGCCATGTGCTTCTCGGCCCCGGGGTGGCGGACCGGCCGGGCCCCATGCGCCTGGTCACCCTCGACGGGCGGGTGCTGTGGGAGCATGCGGCGGTCGGCCCGATCTTCGGCGCGTCGGATGCGCGTGGCAACCGCGTGGCCGTGCTCGACGTCGGGGCGGCCAGGGTGGTCGAACTCCGCGTGGGCAGCCAGGGCGCGCAGCCGCTTGCGGCACCGGCCCTGGCCAGTCTGGACGGCGGGACGTCCATCCAGTTCGATGCCGCGGGCGACGCCTTGGTGCAGACACCGCACCGGATCGCCCTGTTGAGCGCCAGCGGCGCGACCAAGTGGCGGCTGCGCCTGGGTGTGGGGATGCCCAGCCGGGTGCTGGTCCTCGACCAGGGTGGGGGGTTGGCGACGGTCGCAACGCGTGGCGGCAGCGCTAACCTTTACGGTTTTCGCCTCGGCGGCCGCCAGCCGGGACCGCGCTGGAGCACAGCCCTGCCGGCGGGCGGTCGGCCGCGGCTCGCGGCCGGTCCGGCGGCCCGGGTGGCCGTCTGGGGGGTGGGCCGGACGCCGGCGGTTGCGGTGTATGCGGACCGCACCGGCAGGCAGGACTGGCGGGACGTGCTGCGGCCCGCCGGCGGTAGCGTGGCGACGCGGGTGCGCCGGGTCGCCTTTACCGCGGGCGGGGCGGTGGTTGTGGCCGCCGAAGGCTGTGACGCGGCGGGACGTCCCTGCATTCTGCTGCTTGGTCCGACAGGGGTGCCACTGGGAGTGCGGCTGCTGAGCCCTGGGGCGACGGTGCACCTGGCGGCCGACGGGCGGACCGCGCTGGTCGTGGAGCCGGTCGGGGGTGGGGGTGCGCGCTCGCGCGTCGTCTGGTATGATCTACCGAGCAAGTAGCGGCCTGCTGGCGCATGATGGCGGAGCGCATCGGGTATGGTTTGGGCAGAAGGAAATACCGCCACGCACCCGAAGTCGATTCTGCGACCCGCCGACGATTCGCCGTGGTCTGTCGCCTGCCGTTGGCGATCCTATCCGCATCCAGGAGGCGGTAATCCCATAGTTCGAGCCTGTTGGCCCGTCCGTGCGGAAGCGTCCGTCGCGTGCCCGCATGACAGCGCCTGCCGGATGCGGCGCAGCAAAGTGACCATGAACACCCCGCACCTTGCGTCATGAAGCCTGGCCGACGCGGCTCGTCGGCGCTGCATACGCCCATCTGCGAAGCGCCAAGCCCAAGGGGTGGAGGACTGGCATGTCCGCATATCGCACGCAGGAGGAATCCATGTGAGCAAGACGGCGCCGGCCACGGAGCATCCCGACCTGGAAGCCATGACGCTGCGGGATCTTTACCGCTTGGCCAGGGAGTTGGAGATCGGCGGCTACTCGTCCCTGCGCAAGCGCGAGTTGATCATCGAGATCACCAAGGCGCGGACGGAGAAGGACGGCCTGATCTTCGCCCAGGGCATCCTGGACATCATGCCGGAAGGCTATGGGTTCCTGCGACCGATCGCGTACCTGCCGAGCAACGAGGACATCTACGTCTCTCCCTCGCAGATCCGCCGTTTCGATCTGCGCACCGGTGACCTCGTCGCCGGACACGCCAGACCTCCCAAGGAGAACAGTCCGGAGCGCTACTTCGGGATGCTGCGCATCGAGCAGATCAACGAAATGAGTCCGGAAGAGGCCGCCGAGCGGCTGCCGTTCGATACGCTGACGCCGATCTTCCCCAACGAACGCTTCACCCTGGAGACCAGCCCGATCAAGATGCCGTCGCGGTTGATCGACCTGGTCGCCCCGCTGGGCAAGGGGCAGCGGGCGATGATCGTATCGCCGCCGAAGGCCGGCAAGACCATGCTCCTCAAGGAGATCGCCAACAGCATCACCCGCAACTACCCCGACGCCCACATCATGGTCCTGCTGATCGACGAACGGCCCGAAGAGGTCACCGATATGGAGCGCTCCGTCCAGGGGGAGGTCCTGGCGTCCACCTTCGACAACCAGCCGGAAAACCACGTCAAACTGGCCGAGATCGTGATCGAGCGCGCCAAGCGCCTCGTCGAGCACCGGCGCGACGTCGTCGTCCTGCTGGACAGCATCACGCGCCTGGCCCGCGCCTACAACCTCGTCACTCCGCCCTCCGGCCGCACGCTGTCGGGCGGGTTGGACCCCGCCTCGTTGCACAAGCCGAAGCGCTTCCTCGGCGCGGCGCGGAACATGGAGGAGGGCGGCAGCCTGACGATCGTGGCCACCGCCTTGGTGAACACCGAGAGCCGCATGGACGATGTGATCTACGAGGAGTTCAAGGGAACCGGCAACCTGGAGCTGCATCTGGACCGCAAGCTCTCGGAACGGCGCATGTTCCCCGCGATCGACATCAAGAAGTCGGGTACGCGCCGGGAGGAACTCCTGCTGTCGCAGGTGGAGCTTGAGGTGATGTGGCTCTTCCGGCGGACGACGGCCAACATGGATCCGACCCAGGTGCTTGAGTTGATGATGGACCGTCTGCAGAAGACCAAGAACAATCAGGAGTTCCTCGAGATGATCCGGCGCGAGGCCCGGCTGCCCGGGGCGTGACGCGGTTGCGCCTTGAGCGGCCGCATGCTAGAATTCTTATCTGCAATGCTTGGCGCAGCCACGCGCCCGGGAGGCGGTGAGATCGTGAAGCCTGGATTGCATCCGAACACCGTCGCGGCTCGCGCCACCTGCGCCTGCGGCGCGACGTATGAGATGCGTTCCGTGAAGGCGGTCCAGCACCTGGACGTTTGCGGGGCGTGCCACCCCTTTTACACCGGAAAGCAGCGGATCGTCGACACCGGCGGGCGCGTGGAGCGCTTCCGCAAGAGATACGAGCAGGCCAAGGCCCGCGCGGCGGCGCGCGGCTAGGTATTCCGTGAACGGCACGGTGCGGACCCGCGCGGGCGGGCGCACCGTGCCGTTCCATGTCCCGGGCCGGGGTCGCCGCAGCGGCGGACCGGGCGGTGTGAAAGGGGGAGCGGTCCCGGGCCCCACCGTCGCCAAGGGGGGCTCCGGGCTCAGAGCGTGCAGGACGATTTGCAACCGAGGCTCGCTGCCGTCGCCGAGCGGCTCGGGGCGTTGGAGCGGGAGTTGTGCGATCCGGTCGTGGTGCAGGACCAGCCCCGCTGGCGGGAACTGCTGCGCCTGCGGGCGCGGTTGGAGCCGGTCCAGGAGCGCGCGGCGCAGCGGCGGGCCATGCAGTCCGACCGCGATGCCGCGCAGGCCATGCTGGAAGCGGCGGAGGGCGACGAACGCGGGTGGCTGCTGGCGGAAGTCGAGCGGCTCGACGCGGGGCTGGCCGCCGCGGAGACGGACCTGCGGACGCTGCTCTTGCCGCACGATCCGCGGGATGAGCGCGGGGTGGTCGTGGAGGTGCGCGCCGGGGCCGGCGGGGACGAGGCGGCGCTCTTTGCGGCGGACCTGCTGCGTATGTATGCGCGGTACGCCGAGCGGCGCGGCTGGAAGGCCGAACTGCTGGGCGGTACGCCGACGGACATCGGCGGGTTTCGCGAGGCGGAGCTCGGGATCGAGGGCGACGGCGTCTTCAGCCGGCTGAAGTTCGAGCGGGGCGTGCACCGGGTGCAGCGCGTCCCGGCGACCGAGGCGAGCGGCCGGCTCCATACGAGCACGGCGACGGTGGCCGTGCTGCCGGAGGCCGACGAGGTGGAGGTCGAGATCCGACCGGAGGACCTGGAGGTGGACACCTACCGCGCCAGTGGCGCGGGCGGTCAGCACATCAACCGCACCGAGTCCGCCATCCGCATCACCCATCGGCCGTCCGGCCTGGTGGTCACCTGCCAGGACGAACGCAGTCAGATCAAGAACCGGGCCAAGGCCCTCAAGGTGCTGCGGGCCCGACTCTACGACCAGCGCATGGGCGAGCGGGAGCGCCAGATCGCCCAGGAGCGGCGGTCCCAGGTGGGCAGCGGCGAACGCAGCGAACGCATCCGCACGTACAACTTCCCGCAGAACCGCGTCAGCGAAGAGCGCATCGCCCTCAACCTGTACCAACTGCGCTCGGTCCTGGACGGCGACCTCGATCCGCTGGTCGAGCCCCTGCTGGTCGAGGATCAGGCCCGACGCTTGCGCGAGGCTCCCACGCTGTGACGGCGCGCGACGCCTGGCGGCACGGCGCGACGGCCCTGGCCGCGGCTGGCCTGCCGGAGCCGTCGCGCGAGGCGCGGGCCCTGGTGCGGGCGGCCTCCGGGGTCGATCCATGGCTCGATCCGGGCGCGGTGCTCGATCCGGCGGCTGAGGTGCGCTATCACGGGTGGTTGGGCCGGCGGGCCGCCCGCGAACCCTACGCGTACATCAGCGGGAGCCGCCCGTTCCACCGCGTGCGAATCCGTGTCCGTCCAGGGGTGCTGATCCCGAGGCCGGAGACCGAACTCCTCGTGGACGCCGCCGACCGGTTGGCCCCCCACGGGGCGCACGTTTGCGACCTCTGCACCGGCAGCGGGGCGATCGCCCTGGCGCTGGCGGCGGCACGACCGGACCTGCGCCTGGACGCGACGGACATCTCCGGGGCCGCCCTGGCGGTGGCGGCGGAGAATGCCTACCAACTCGCCCTCACGGAGCGGGTGCGGCTGTACGGGGGGGACCTCTGGGAGGCGCTGCCGCCGACGCAGGCCGGCCGGTACGCGGTCTGCGTCTGTAATCCCCCGTACGTGGAGCCGCGCGAACTGGCGGGCTTGGAGCCGGAGGTCCGTGACCACGAGCCCCGGCTGGCGCTGGTGGCGGAGCGGGGCTTTGGCGAGATGTACCGGCGGATCGCCGCCGGCGCGGGCCGCTGGTTGTGTGCCGGGGGGTGGCTCGTGGCCGAGGTGGGCGCCGACCAGGCCGATGCGGTGGAAGCCCTGTGGGCGGAGCACGGATTCAGCGACCGCTTCCGCCTGCGGGACCTCGACGGCGTGGAGCGCGTGGTGGGTGGGAGGTGGGCCGGTTGAAGGCGCGGCTGCTCTCCGATCCTGTGGAGGCGGCGCGATGGCTGCGCCAGGGGCGGCTGGTCGCCTTCCCGACCGAGACGGTGTACGGGCTGGGGGCCGACGCGGCGGACGAGCGGGCGGTGGCCGCCGTGTATACCGCCAAGGGCCGGCCCCTGGATAACCCACTGATCCTGCACGTGGCCGAGGTTGGGGACGCGCAGGCGGTGGCCGTCTGGAACGAGCGCGCCCTGGAACTAGCCCGGCGCTTCTGGCCGGGCCCGCTGACCCTGGTCCTGCCCGCGCGTCCCGGCGTCCCGGCGGCCATCCGTGCCGGTAAGCCCACGGTCGCCGTGCGCTGTCCGGATCACGACTTGGCGCGGGCCTTTCTCGCGGCCGCCGGCCGTCCGGTTCCCGCGCCGTCGGCCAACCGCTCCGGCCGGCCGAGCCCCACGACGGCGGCGGCCGTGCTTGAGGAGCTCGGAGACCGCATCGACGCCGTCCTGGACGGGGGGCCGTGCCGCATGGGCGTGGAGTCCACGGTGGTCGACGCCAGCGGCGCGCGGCTGCGGCTGCTGCGGCTCGGGGCCACCCCGGCGGAGGACCTGGGGCTGGAGCCGCGGGCCGATCCGGATGTCGAAGGGCTCAGTCCCGGGACGCGCCATCGCCACTATGCGCCGTCGATTCCCGTGCACGTCGTCGACGACGTGGAGGCCGGCCTGCGCTCCCACCCCGACGCCGCCGTGCTCTGCGGCGCCTCGGCTGCGGCGCGCCTCGGGCTGCGGCCCGGGCCTGCGGTCTGCGTGTTGCCCGACGACCCCGCGGGCCGCGCCGCGGGCCTGTTTGACGCGCTGCGGCGGTTGGAGCGGTCGGGGCGGGCCTGCATCGTCGCCCCGCGGCTGGAGCCGGCGGGGCTGGACGCCGCCACCGCGGACCGCCTGAGGCGGGCCTCTTCAGGGACCAGGATGGATCCCTAGCGGCCGTATAGCGTTTGGCTCCCGGGTCGTCCCGCGTGCTACACTGGGTCTCGGGCCCGTCCGGCTCCCACGGCCCTCGGGGTGCCGCGGTCGGACCGGGTACCCGCAGGGGGTGCGTGCATGCGGGATCTTGAGGGGACAAGCGGGCTGCCGCTCCGACTCGCCGACGACGGCCGCGTGGTGTTCGGTGGAGACCTGCCGCCCGTGGAGCCGGCGGTGCGGACCCGGACCGAGATGCGCGAGGTACTCGCGGATGCGGACGCCGCCGGGCCCGAGCAGTTGTATTACATGTATCGGGACGTCGGCCGGCCGCAGGACAAGGCGCGCACGGCGCCGCGCGGCCTGCGCTACGACATCACGGTCATCGCCCCCGGGCGGCTGGGCCAGGAGTGGAACAAGACCTTCGGCCACTACCACCCGAAGGACCCGGAGGGACAGTTTTATCCGGAGGTCTACGAGGTGATCTCCGGTAGCGCCATCTATCTCCTGCAACGCCGCGGAGCGGACGGACGCATCGACGACGTCCTCGCCGTCCCGGCCGGGCCCGGCGACAAGGTCTTCATGCTGCCCGGGTACGGGCATGCCACCATCAATGTCGGCGACGAACCGCTGGTGATGGCCAACTGGGTGGCCGGCGAGTTCTCCTCGGAGTACGGGGACTACCGCGAGCGGCACGGTGCCGCCTACTACGCCCTCACCGGCGGCGACGCCGTGCGCTGGAGTCCCAATGCCCATTATCCCTCGGTCCCGGAGGCGCGGATCCGCGCCCCCCGCTGTCCCGTCGACACGACCGGACTGCAGGCGGGCCGGCCCATGTACCTGGACGGCGTGGCGCACCCCGAGCGGCTGGACTATCTGGTGCGGGCCGCCCGCTACCGCGGCGACTGGGCGGAACTGGTCGGGTGAGCGAGCCGGTGTTGGATCTCGCCGCCGTTCCGGAGCGCGTGGTCTTCGTTTGCTCCGGTAACACCTGCAGGTCGCCGTTGGCCGAGGTGCTTGCCCGCAGCCTGCTGCGGGCAAGCGGCCTGGACATCGACGTGACCTCCGCGGGCCTGGACGCGGCGGCGGGGATGCCAGCCGCAGCCGCCGCGCGTGCGGTGGCGCGCGATGCGGGTCTTTGCCTGGACGAGCATCGCAGCCGCGGGGTGGCCGCCGTCCCGGGCGGGGCGGGCACGCTCTGGATCACCATGGCTCCCTGGCAGGCGGAGGCGCTACGCGCGCAGCTGGGGCGGGATGCCTGGGTGGAGCCGCTCCTGGAACTGGCCCGGCGGCACGGTGCTCCGGTGGAACAGGCGCAGGTGGACGACCCGGTCAACTCGGACCAGGACGAGTACCGCCGGGTGTTCGCCGTCCTGCGCGCCGCGATCGAGCCGTTGGTCGCCGGCTGGGCGATGGCGGCCGCGGCGGCCCCCCGCGGGCTGCAGACCAAGACGCTGGCCCTGCCGCGCCTCGACGGCCTGACGCCGACGCTCGAGTCGACCGCGCTCAAACTTCTGGAAGAAGCTGGTGAACTTGCCGAGAACATCGGAAAGTACCGCGCCCTTTCGGGTGAGCGGCGCACCTCCCCGCCCCAACAGGTGATGACCTCCATCGGCCAAGAACTTTTGGATGTCGCCCAGACGGCCATAACCATGATGTTTGTTCTCGAAGAGCAGTACGGGATGGACCTGCAGGGGTTGCTGCACGACCACGTGCGCAAGCTCGCGGCCAAGGGCTACCTTGGCGCCGGCGGCCCATCCATGCCGACCCCTGGGGTCCCAGACTGACGGCCTGTCCAATACTTGGGGGCTTGTCAAGTGGGTGGCGGGTCGCCACACTGCATCCAAGGCCCTAGAGCGGGCGGGGAGGATTCCGGCCCGGGCCGATCTTGATGCATCGGGGGCAGCAGAACGGATGGCATTCACCGATGCGTTCCTTGCCGCCCTGGTGGTGGCGCTGGCCAGCACACCCCTGCTGCGCCGGGTCGCGTTGCGCTTCGGCGCGGTCGACCGTCCGGGGGCGCGCAGCACCCACGTGCGCGACGTACCGTACCTGGGGGGGCTCGCGATCTTCCTGGCCTGCGCCGCTGGCCTGGGGGTTCTGCTGCTGCGCGGCGGCGGGGCGATGCACCAGGAGCAGTTGCGCGGTGTGCTCTACGGCGGACTGATCGTGGTGATCGCCGGTGTCGCCGACGACCTCGGCCAGCTCTGGGCCAGATTCGCGCCGTGGCTTTCGGACCGCGAGGGCCGCGGCGTGCGGCCGGCGGTGAAGATCCTGGCGCAGGTCCTGGGCGCCACAGTGCTCTTCACGCATGGCGTGCGCATCGTCGACATGCAGAATCCCTTCGCGCACTATGACTACATCGAGTTCGGCTGGGCGGCCTACCCCCTCACGGTCCTCTGGGTGGTCGCCGTCTCCAACGCGGTGAATTTGGTGGACGGGCTGGACGGCCTGGCGGCGGGCCTCTCGTCCATCGCCGCCGCGACGCTGCTGGTCGTGGCCTGGATCAGCGGCATGTGGCTGGCGGCGCTGTTCAGCGCGGTGCTGCTCGGTGCCTGTCTCGGGTTCTTGCCGTGGAACTTCCATCCCGCCCGCATCTTTATGGGCGACGCCGGGGCGCTGTTTCTGGGGTTCGCCCTTGGAGCGGTCTCGGTGATCGGGCCCCTCAAGAGTCCCACCCTCGTCGCGCTGGCCGTGCCCGCCCTGGCGCTGGGCCTGCCGGTCTTTGACACCGCCCTGGCGATCCTGCGCCGCTGGCGCAAGGGACAGGGCGTGGCGGCCGCCGATCACGCTCACGTACACCACCGCCTGCTCGACCTCGGTTTCAGCCACCGCGACGCGGTGCTGGCACTGTATGTGGTCAGCGGCTGGCTCGGTGTGAGCGCGCTGGCGGTGGCCCGCGTCGGCCCGTTGCTCGGGGGCGCGATCGTCGCCTTTGTGGTGCTCTCGGTCGGTCTGGCCGCCCGCTGGGCCGGGATGACGGGTGGGCGTCGCGAACAACGCCCGCGGGCGGACGGGGATTCCGGGCCGGCGACGCTGCCGCTGGCCGCCCCACCACCCCCTCCGCTCTGAGCCGAATGGCCCGGGGGGAGGGAGGGGATCTGCGGGTGCACGTCGCGTTGGTGCTCGGTACCCGGCCCGAGGCGACCAAGCTTGCCCCCGTCATCCTGGCGCTACGCGAGCAGGCGGGTGTGGAGGCCACGGTGATCAGCACCGGGCAGCACCGCGAACTGTTGCCGCAGACGCTGGCCGTCTTCGGGTTGCGCGCCGATGTGGACCTCGCGGTCATGGCCGCGCGCCAGACCTTGACGCAGATCACGACCCGCGTCCTGGACGGGTGTGCCCGGGTCTTTGCCGAACTGCGGCCGGACGTCGTGCTGGTGCACGGCGACACCACGACGACGCTGGCGGGGGCGTTGGCCGCCTTCTATGCGGGGCTGCCCGTCGGCCACGTCGAGGCGGGCCTGCGTACCGGCGACCGCTGGTCCCCGTTTCCTGAAGAGATGAACCGTCTGCTCGCCGACCGCTTGGCGACGGTGCACTTCGCGCCGACGGCCCTGGCCGCCGCCAACCTGCGGCGCGAAGGCGTCGCGGCCGCGAGTGTATTTGTCACTGGCAACACCGGCATCGACGCTGTGCGCATGGTGGCCGGCCCGCGGCGGCGCCGCCCGGCCGGCTCCACCCGCCTGGTGTTGGTCGAGGCGCACCGCCATGAGAACCTGGGTGAACCGATGGCCCGCATCGCCCAGGGTGTGGTGGCGCTCGTGCGCGCCCGCGGTGACGTCGAGGTGGAGTGGTCGTTGCACCCGAATCCCGCGGTGCAGCAGCCCGTGCGGCGGGTCGCGGGCGGCGAGGACCGCATCAGCCTGATCGACCCGCCGGCGTTCGACGTCTGGGCGCGGCGCATGGCGGAGGCGGACGTGCTCCTGACCGATTCCGGTGGAATGCAGGAAGAGTCCACCGCCATCGGCCTGCCCGTGCTCGTTCTGCGCGGAGAGACCGAACGCCCCGAGGTGATCGCGTCGGGCGCCGGGCGGTTGGTCGGGACCGAATCGGCCCGCATCGCCTCCGAGACCGCGCGGCTCTTGGACGACCCCGCCGCCTACGCGCGGATGGCCGAGGCCGGCTGCGCGGTCGGCGACGGTCAGGCGGCTCGGCGCACCGTCGAGGCGCTGCTCTATCACATGGGCCACGCGGCGCAAGCACCGGAAGCATTCGCCAGCGCGGTTGTCGATTGACCGTCCGCGCGCGCGCATGCTATGCTGCCCAGGGCGTTCGCAAGGCGCCGTTCTTTTGTGTAAAGGGGTATTCGCGGCTGAGCCGGGCCAGTGCAGACCAGCGGCGCCGCGCGGGGTATGAGGGTGGACGGATCGGTTTGGCGGGCTTTCGCCATCGCGAGTTCGTTCGGGTTCCTGGCGGCCGGCCTGGTGGCCGGAGGGGTTGTCGGTGGGCGGTGGCTGGATCGCGTCACGCACACCTCGCCCCTGTTCACGATTGTCGGTCTGCTGTCCGGGTTGGTTGTGGGCGGCCTGGTGTTCCTGAGGCAGGTGGCGCGGCTGGGCGGGGGTTCGGATAAACCGTGACCGGTGGCGTACAGGCGGCGGTGCGGGCCGGGAGAACCGCCTGGTGGTGGCTGGCGGGCGGTTTGGGACTCGCGGCCTGCTCCGGGGCGGGTTGGGCGCCGGCGACGACGGCGGGCCTGGGTGCCGGCCTGATCGTGGGCGGACTTTATGTCTGGCTGCTGCTGCGGCGTACGGCGACCCTGCACCGCCTGCCCCCGCGTCAGGCGGTGGCCGCCGCGCAGTTCGCTGCGGTCCTGCGCTTCTGTTTCGTATTCGCGGCGTTCGGCGCGGTGGCGCGCCTCTGGCCGTGGGTGCACTTGGGCGCGGGCGCGGGCGCCTTCCTGGTACCACTGGCGACGAGCATGGTGCTTTTGGGGCGGAGGGTCTGAGCGGTGCACGGCAATGCCCACCACAGTGTCATGGCCTGTAAGGGGAGCACCTGGATCCTGCTCGGGTTGCATCTATGCAGCACGACGCTCATCCAGACCTGGGTGATCATGGCGGTGATCGGCATCCTCGGGGTGCTGGCGGCGCGCTCGGCGGTCAACGGCGTGCCGGGCAGGCTGCAGAACCTGTTCGAGTTGCTGATCGGCTTCGTCAGCGGCTTCATCGGGGGGCCGGCGGAGGCGGGGCCAGAGCACGCCACCCGGCGCCAGCGGTTGCTGTTCGAATACCTGGCCACCCTCTTTCTGTTCGTACTCGTGGCCAACATGCTGGACGTCATCCCGCCGTACACCGCCCCCACCAACACTCTGAACACCACCCTCGGCTTGGCGCTGCTCACTTTCCTCTTCACGCACCTGGCCGGGCTGCGCCGCCACGGGCGCCGCTACGGCCGGACCTTCATCCACACCCCCGGGTTGCTCGGGTACGTGTTCCTCATCATTGTGGCCATCGAGGAGTTGAGCAAGCCGCTCACCCTCGCCTTCCGTCTGTTCGGCAACATCTTTGCCGGGGAGTTGATGATCGATGTACTGCTCAAGCTGATCCCCTTCCGCTGGTACTACATCACCGGAGGATTCGCGCCGCACGTGGGGTGGCTGCTGTTCAGCGTCTTCGTGGGCGCCGTGCAGGCCTTCATTTTCATGGTGCTCTCTCTGGCCTATGTCGGCCAGGCCACGGCGGACGTGCACTAGGGATCGGCGAGGCGGGGGCTGGTTCCGGCCGGTAGAGCCGGCGGGAACGGAGACGGTAAGGGGGACGGACGAATGACGACGGCGACGGCTCACATCCTGGCGGCGGGTATCGGTCTCGGTCTGGCGGCCCTCGGGGCGGGCATCGGTGACGGACTGGTGACCAGCAAGTTCGTCGAAGGTATCGCGCGCCAGCCCGAGGCTCAGGGCCGGCTGATGACCAACACCTTCATCAGCGTCGGTCTGATCGAGGCCCTGCCCCTGATCGTCCTGGTGCTTGTGGGCTTCGTCTTCACGCACTGAGGTCGTCCCCACCCGGGGTCGGCCGGCCGCAGCTGGGCGCGGGCGATGGAGCCGCCGCCCGCGCGACGCGAGGAGGTTCGTCAACCGCCATGGGCAGCATCCTGGCCGCGCTGCATATCAACGGGACCCTGCTGGCCGAGATCGTGAACTTCCTGCTGTTGTTGCTGTTTCTGCGAGCCTACGCCTGGCCGCCGCTGGTCAAGGCCATGGAGGCCCGGCGCCAGCGCATCCAGGAGCAGTTGACGGCCGCGGAGGATGAGCGCGAGGAGTCCGTGCGGCTGCGGGAGCAGGAGCAAAAGGCTCTGGCGGAGGCACGGGCACAGGCCCAGGCCATCGTGGAGCGCGCCCACCGTTCCGCGGCCGAACAGGCGCGGGAGCTTCTGGAGCAGGCGCAGGCCCAGGCGGAGCGCACGCAGCGCCAGATGAAAGAAGAACTCGCCCGCGAGCGCGACGCGGCGGTGGCCGCGCTGCGCAACGAGGTCGCGGACCTGGTGCTGGAGGCGACGGGGAAGGTGCTGCGGGCCCGCGTCGACGGCGCCGAGGACCGCAGACTCGTGGAGGGCGTGCTGGCCGCGGCCGGCGGCGCAACGGGGGGACGGCGGTGAACCCGGCGGCACGTCCGTATGCCGAAGCCCTTTACGCGGCCGCGAGTGAGGCTGGTGTGGCGGACACGGTGCTCGCGGAACTGGACGTGGTCGTGGCTGGCCTGGCGGAGGTTCCGACGGCCCGGGGGTTGCTGGAGCATCCGAGCCTGAAACCGGCGGAGGCCGCCGAGCTGGCGGGAGCGCTGGGTAACGGCCGGCACGCGATCGTGGCCGGTTTCCTGCGGCTGCTGTTGAGCAAGCGGCGGTTCGCGCTGTTGGACGACGTTGTGGCTGCGCTACGGGCGCGGCTCGACGCCGTGGAGGGCCGGGCGCGCGCGACGTTGCAATCGGCGCGGACGCTGGAGGCCGGCGAGGTGCAGGCCCTTTCCGAGGCGCTGGGCCGGCGGTGGGATAAGCGGGTCACGGTCACGACGCAGGTGCGGCCCGAACTGATCGGCGGCGTCCGCATCGTCAGCGGCGACCGCATCCTGGATGGCAGTGTGGCGGGCCAACTGGCGGCCCTGGGCCGGCGGCTGCACGCGCCGACGGCTCTGGGGCCGCGGGGGTAGGGATCAGGCGGAGGTGTCCGAGTCCGGTAACCAGGCGGGCCCGACGGGGCCGCGCGAAGGTGGGGGTGGCGGGTGAGCATCCGGCCTGAGGAGATCAGCGCCGTGCTGCGCCAGCAGATCGCGCAGTATGACGGACAGATGCAGATGGACGAGGTCGGCGTCGTCCTGCGGGTCGGCGACGGCATCGCGGCCGTGTACGGGCTCAAGGACGCCATGGTCGGTGAACTGCTGGAGTTTCCCGGCGGCTTGCGGGGCATGGTGCTCAACCTCGAAGAGGAGACGCTCGGTTGCGTGCTTTTCGGCTCGGAGGTCGGGGTCAAGGAGGGCGACACGGTCCGGAGGACCGGCGCCATCGCCCGCGTGCCGGTCGGTGAGGCCCTGGTCGGACGCGTGGTCAACGCCCTGGGCGAGCCGCTGGACGGGCGCGGCCCGATTGAGACGACGGAGACGCGGCCGGTGGAATCGCCGGCGCCGGGCGTCATTCAGCGGCAGAACGTGTATGAGCCGCTGCAGACCGGGCTGAAGGCGATCGACACCATGATCCCGGTGGGCCGCGGCCAGCGCGAGTTGATCATCGGTGACCGCCAGACCGGTAAGACGGCCGTCGGCGTCGACACGATCCTCAACCAAAAGGGTCAGGACGTCATCTGCATCTACGTCGCCATCGGCCAGAAGGCCTCGTCGGTGGCGCGGCTGGTCCGCACGCTCGAGGAGCACGGCGCCATGGAGTACTCCATCGTCGTCGTCGCCGGCGCGTCGGACCCGGCGCCGCTGCAGTACCTGGCGCCGTATACCGGTTGCGCGATGGGCGAGTACTTCATGTACAGCAAGCGCCACGCGCTGTGCGTCTACGACGACCTCAGCAAGCACGCCCAGGCCTACCGCGCCATGTCGCTCTTGCTGCGGCGCCCCCCGGGACGCGAGGCGTACCCCGGCGACGTCTTCTACCTCCACAGCCGGCTACTGGAGCGGGCCGCCAAGCTCGGCGAAGAGATGGGCGCGGGCTCGTTGACGGCGCTTCCGGTCATCGAGACCCTGGCCGGAGACGTCTCGGCCTACATCCCGACGAACGTCATCTCGATCACCGACGGCCAGATCTACCTGGAGACCGACCTTTTCTACGCCGGCGTGCGGCCCGCCGTCAACGTCGGCCTTTCGGTGTCGCGCGTCGGCGGCGACGCCCAAGTCGGCACCATCAAGAAGGTCAGCGGCGGCCTGCGCTTGGATCTGGCACAGTACCGGGAACTGGCGGCGTTCACCCTGTTCGCCTCCGACCTGGACAAGGCGACCCAGGCGCGGTTGGCGCGCGGCCGCCGGCTGACGGAGCTGCTCAAGCAGCCGCAGTATGAGCCGCTCCGGGTGGAAGAGCAGGTGGCGGTGATCTACGCCGGTACCGGCGGCTACCTCGACGAGGTGCCCGTGGACCGGATCGGCGCCTTCGAGCGCGAGTTCCTGCTGTTTCTGAGGTCGGACCGCAAGGACTTGCTCGAGCAGGTGCGTTCGGCCAAGAAGCTGACGCCCGAGGTCGAGTCGGGACTGCAGGATGCGGTCACCACGTTTCTCAAAGGGTTTGCCGTCTGAGGCGGGGGGAGGGGCGCGACCATGGCCCAGAACCTGAAGGATGTGCGGCGGCGCATCCAGAGCGTCAAGAACCTCCGCAAGATCACGGCGGCCATGAAAATGGTGGCCGCCTCCAAGCTGCGGCGCGCTCAATCGCGGGCTGAGGCGGCGCGCCCTTACGCCGAAGCGGTGCAGGGGGTCCTGCTGCGGCTCGCGGCCAACGCCCAGGGCCTGCGGGATCCGCTCTTGGCGGAGCGTTCGGGAGACGCGACGCTCGCGATCGTCGTCGCCTCCGACCGCGGACTGGCCGGCGCCTACAACGCCAACCTCAACCGGGCGGCGGCCCAGAAGCTCGCGGGCACCTCCCGCCCCCAGGTGGTCGCCGTCGGCCGCAAGGTCCGCGACTTTTTCCGCCATCGCGGTGTGCGCATCGCGGCCGAGTTCACCGGGCTCGGGGACGAGATCCCGTTCAGCCTGGCGGACCGGATCGCGGGCGAGGCGACGCGGCTGTTTCTGGACGGGCAGTGCGACCGCGTGCAACTGGTCTACGCGCAGTTCGTCAATCCCGTGTTGTCGCGGCCCGTCGCCGTGCAACTTCTGCCGCTGGCCCGGGAGGAACTCGGTGGCGGCGGGCAGGGCGCGGCGCGGCAGCGGGGTGCGGCGGAGGGCGAATACATCTTCGAACCGGACGCCGAGGCGGTGCTGGCCAAGCTCTTGCCGCACTACGTGAGTGTGCTGGTCTACCGGGCCCTGCTGGAGGCCAAGGCCAGCGAGTTCGGGGCCCGCATGGCGGCGATGGACAACGCGACGCGCAACGCGGGCGATCTGATCGATCGGCTCACCCTGCAGAGCTTCCGTGTGCGTCAGGCGGCCATCACCAACGAGATCCTGGAGATTGTGGCCGGGGCCAACGCCCTGCGGGGATGAATGCGGGAGACCGACGCCGGCGGGCGACCCGCCGGCGGCCGTGCCGGGAGGCTGGATAGACATGGCGAACGTGGGGCGCGTGGTGTCGGTGATCGGTCCGGTGGTGGACGTGGCGTTTGCCCCAGGCGAACTGCCGACGCTGTATAACGCCGTCCGCATCAGCAACGACCCGGAGGTCCTCTCCAAGGTCGGGGTGGGCGCGGACGCAGACTCCAAGCAGGACGCGGTACGCGTCGACCTGATCACCGAGGTCTTCCAACACCTCGGTGACAACCGCGTGCGCTGCGTGGCCATGTCGTCGACCGACGGCTTGGTGCGCGGCACGGCCGCGGTGGACCTGGACGCCCCGATCTCCGTCCCCGTGGGGGATGCGACGCTGGGGCGGGTCTTCAACGTGCTCGGCGAGGCGATCGACGGCAAGGGCGAGGTCGCGGCATCCGAGCGCCACCCGATCCACCGCGACCCGCCGGCCCTGACGGAGCAGGCCCCGGCGACGGAGGTCCTGGTCACCGGGATCAAGGTCATCGACCTGCTGACCCCATACCCCAAGGGCGGCAAGATCGGCCTCTTCGGCGGCGCCGGCGTGGGAAAGACCGTGCTGGTGCAGGAGCTCATCCGCAACATCGCCACGCAGCACGGCGGCATCTCGGTGTTCGCCGGGGTCGGCGAGCGCACCCGCGAGGGCACCCAGTTGTATGGGGAGATGACCGAGTCGGGGGTGCTGGCCAAGACCGCCCTCGTCTACGGGCAGATGAACGAGCCGCCCGGCGCGCGCATGCGCGTGGCGCTTTCGGGCTTGACGATGGCGGAGTACTTCCGCGATCAGGAGGGCCGCGACACGCTGCTTTTCATCGACAACATCTTCCGCTTCGTGCAAGCCGGCTCCGAGGTTTCAGCCCTTCTGGGCCGCATGCCCAGCGCCGTCGGTTACCAGCCGGTGCTGGCGACCGACGTCGGCGCGCTGCAAGAGCGGATCACGTCGACCCGCAAGGGTTCGGTCACCTCCGTCCAGGCCATCTACGTCCCGGCCGACGACTACACCGACCCGGCGCCGGCGACCACCTTCGCCCACCTGGACGCGACGACGAACCTGGAGCGCCGCCTGACCGAGCGCGGTCTGTATCCGGCGGTGGACCCCCTGGCTTCGACCTCGCGCATCCTGGACCCGAGCGTTGTCGGCGAGGAGCACTACCGGGTGGCGCGCGGCGTACAGGAGGTGCTGCAGCGCAATCGCGAACTGCAGGACATCATCGCCATCCTCGGCATTGACGAGCTTTCCGAGGAGGACCGGCTGACCGTGGCGCGGGCGCGCAAGATCGAGCGCTTCCTCACCCAACCCTTCTTCGTGGCCGAGGGCTTCACGGGCCGCTCCGGGAAGTTCGTCGACCCGAAGGACACGGTGCGCGGCTTCAAGGAGATCCTGGAGGGCAAGCACGACGAGGTGCCCGAGATGGCCTTCTATATGATCGGCGGCATCGAGGAAGCCTTGGAGCAGGCCAAGAAGCTCTGAGTCGGATAGGGGGGGAGACCCGATGGCCCTGATCGCGGTGGAGGTCGTCACGCCCGAGCGGCAGGTCTGGTCGGGTCCGGCGGAGATGGTGATCGCCCGTGGCGCGGAGGGTGAACTCGGGGTGCTGCCCCATCACGCGCCGCTGATCACCTTCCTCGTGGACGGGCCGTTGCGCATTCGGCGGCCGGGCGGCGGGGAACTGGTGATCGGCACACGGGGCGGCTTTCTGGAGGTCAAGCCGGACCGCCTCACGGTGCTGGCGTCGGAGGCCGAGTTGCCCGAGGGCGCGGCGCAGGAGGACGGCGGGAACACGGTGGCGGTCGTGGAACGCTAGGTTCGGGGGTGGTCACGATGGCGATCGCGGAGGAAGCGGTCAAGGAGGCCCTCACCGGGGTGAACGACCCGGAGATCGGCATGAACATCGTCGACCTCGGACTGGTGTATGACATCCTCATCGACGGCGACGACCACGTGAAGGTCGAGATGACCCTGACGAGCCCCGGCTGCCCGCTGGGAGAGGTGATCGCGCAGCAGGTGGACGCCGCCGTGCGGGGCGTGGGCGCGAAGTCGGCCGAGGTGGAGATCGTCTGGAGCCCGCCCTGGACTCCGGAGATGATGTCCGAAGAAGCCAAGGAGCGTCTGGGCTGGGGCATCCGCTGAGCGGGGCGGTGAGGCACAGGGGGGCGCCGGCGGCATGGACCGCCGGCGTCCCTTTTTCACGGGGCGGCCAGCCGCGCATCGGCTGGGTGGGCAACTGGCGCGGGTGGTGAAATTCGGGCCCACGTGCATAAATGCCGCCATACCTGGAACCATCCCCCCGGAAGCCACAGATATGGGAGGGATGGGCGATGGGGCGGCACTCCGGCCCTTCGACCCTGAAGCGATGGTGGAAGGCGCGCGTCCGGCCTGGGATGGCCGAAGAACCGCCCGGAGGGAACGCCGGGCGTCCGCGCCAGGGGACTCGGCGTGCCCTGATCCCAGTGGGATTGGGGCTGGTCGCGGCGGGGACCTACGCGGTGGTGGTGTTACTCGGCCATACCGGGACGCGTTCCAACCACATCCCGGCGCACCCGGTGACGACGGGATCGGTGGGCGTGGTGCCGCAGGGACTCGGCCACGCGTCCGCGTCTACGCAGTCTACGGCGACCGCGACCTCCGGGTCCGCGGCCGATGCGGGGGCCGCCCCGACCCCGCTTCCCGCCCGCGCCACCCTCCCTTCGTCCACGGCGGCGAACGGCGGCGGAGCGGCGTCGGATCTCCAGGTGGGCGCCCGGTCGGCCGCCCGTCCAGGCGCCGCTGTCCAGAGCGCCCCGGCCACGTCGGCAGCGGCGGTGTCCGCGGCCGCACAGCCGCCGGCCGCCGGTACCCCGGTTTCGGGCCAGGCGGCGTCCGGGACCGCCGCGGTGACGGGCCGGACGGCGGCCGCGCCGCCACCGGTGCTGATCCCTCCGGTGGTCGGCCCGGTGCTGTCGGGTTTTGGCTGGCAGTATTCGACGGTGTTCGGGGATTGGCAGGAGCATACCGGGGTGGATCTGGCCGCGCGCGCCGGCCAGACGGCGGTTTCGCCGGGTGCCGGGCAGGTGCTGGCGGTGGTCCAAGACAGCCTCTGGGGCTGGGTGGTGAGCATCGGGCTCGACCGCGGCTATTCGACCAACGTGTCGGGCCTGGAGCGCGTGAGCGTGCACGCGGGTCAGGCGGTGCAGGCCGGGACGCCGCTCGGGGTGGTGGGCAAGGCGCCGCCGGCCGAGGTCGGCCTGGCGCCCCACGTGTTCTGGCAGCTGTTCGCGGGATCACGCGCCCTGAATCCTGAACTCGGGGCCGGTGCGGCGGGCGGATGAGGGGCGGGCCACCACGGTGCGGCCTCAGCGGTAGAGGGCGACCCGGCGTTCCAGCATGGCGCCCAAGCGCGTCAGAGGCCAGTTCAGGAGGATGTAGGCGACGGCCGCCATGCCGTACAGCACCAGCGGTTGGGCGATGGTGTTCACGCCCAGCCGCATGCGGTACATGATGTCGGGCACGCCGATGGTGTAGATCAGGGACGACGCCTTGAGTTGCAGGACGAGGAAACTGGTCAGCGCCGGCAGCACCACGGCGACGGCCTGGGGTAACACCACCCGCCGGAAGGTCGAACCTGCCGACAGGCCGAGGGCCCTGGCCGCCTCGCGCTGCCCGCCGGCCACGCCGGCGATGCCGGCCCGGAAGATCTCGACCGCGTAGGCCCCGCCGTACAGCGCCAACCAGATGAAGGCCGCCTGCATGGGGTGCAGGATGATGTGGAACTGCGTGAGTCCGAAGTAGATCACGAACAACTGCAGGATCTGCGGGGTGCCGCGCACGGTTTCCACATAGGCGGTGGCCAGGGCGACCAGCGGCCGGAGCGGCGCGAGCCGCGCGGCGGCCCCGATGACCCCGATCCCCAGGGCGACCGCCGTCGCGGCGGCCGTCACCTCGACGGTGACCACGGCCCCGCGCGCCAGGGATCCCGAATAGAGTTGCACCACCTGCACTGCCGACGTCATGAACGCACCGCCTCGGAATCCGCCGCCGGCGGTGCGTCCGGCGCGTCGTCGCCCTCCTGCAGCAGCACGCGGCGCAGGAAGGAGCGGGTGCGCGGCTCGCGGGGTGACGTGAGCACCTCGCGGGCCGGCCCGCGTTCGACGATGCGGCGTTCGGCCATGAACACGACCGTGTCCGCCACGTCGCGCGCAAACGACATCTCATGGGTCGCCAGCAGCATGGTCATGCCTTCCTCGGCCAACTCGCGGATGACGGCCAGGACGTCGCCGACGAGCTCCGGGTCGAGCATCGAGGTCGGTTCGTCGAACAGCATCACCTGCGGCTGCATGGCCAGCGCGCGGCAGATGGCCACCCGCTGCTGCTGGCCGCCGGATAGGCGGCGCGGGTAGGCCGAGGCCTTGTCGCGCAGTCCGACGCGTCCCAGGAGTTCCATGGCCGTGGCCTCGGCCTCCGCCCGGGGGCGGTGCAGCACCTCGGTCGGCGCCAGCGTGATGTTCTGCAGCACGGTGAGGTGCGGGAAGAGGTTGAACGTCTGGAACACCATGCCGATGTGCGTGCGGATCTCCACCAGCGTCGCGTGCGGCGGCCGCCGGTATTCCGCTTCCCGGGTACCGGTGAGCCGGTGGCCGAGCACGTCGATGCGGCCGGATTCGAACGGCTGCAGGTAGTTGACGCAGCGCAGCAGGGTGCTCTTGCCGGCCCCACTGGGTCCGATCACCGCTACGACCTCTCCGGGCTGGATGTCGAGCGTGACATCCTCCAGCACGCTCTGTTTGGCGAAGCGTTTGCACAGACCGCGCACCGCGATCGCGGGTTCCCGGCCGGTCTCAGTGGCGTTGGGCATAAGCGAACTCCCACCTCCGCAGAACGTGTGACAGCAGATAGCAGATGAGGAAATAGAGGATGCCGGCGAGGGCGAACATGTCCATGGGCAGGAAGGTGGTGCTGGCCGCGCCGTAGGCGTGGTACATCAGGTCGGCGACCGCGATGGTGACCACCAGCGAGGTGTCCTTCACGAGGTCGGCGGCCGCGTTCGTGGCCGGCGGCAGGATCGTCGTCACGGTCTGCGGGAGGATCACGCGGCGCATGGTGGTCGAGGGCGTCAGTCCCAGGGCCTGCGCCGCCTCGGTCTGGCCGCGCCCGACGCCCTCGATGCCGCCGCGGAAGATCTCGCCGTAGATGGTGGCGTAAAAGATGCCAAGCACGCCGGACGCGGCGACGAACCCGGGCAGCACGATCCCGGCCTGCGGCAGGCCGTAGTACGCGAGGATGATCAGGACCAGCACCGGGGTGGCGCGGATGATCTCGATGTAGGTGGACGCGACGCCGCGCAGCAGCCCCTGGCGCGACATGCGCGCCAGGGCCGTGAGAAAGCCGAGTGCGACGGCCAGCGCCAGGGCGGCCGCCGTCAGTTCCAGCGTGATGAGCGTGCCGTGTAGGAAGCGCGGCAGATAGTGCTCCCAGAGACGCAGGATCTTCACGGGCCCCTCCCTACCCCCTGCGCGGGTCCCGGGGCCGGCTCGCACCGGCCCCGGGACCCGCGCGATGGACTCAGCAGATGCCGGACAGGTACGAGGATCCGGTCAACGCGTAGTGGGTCAGATAGCTCTTGGTCTTGCCGGACTTGCAGGACTTGGCCAGGAAGGCGTTCAGCTTGGTGAGGAAGGTCTTGGAGTACGTACCCTTGGCGACGGCGTAGAAGCCCTGCGGCTTCTGGGCGGCTCCGGCGGCCGAGCGCGGAATGGCCCCGAGCACCTTCAGGTGCAGGGACGGGTTCTGGTGCATGTCATACTGCGCGTACATGACGGGCTGGAACGCCGCCGCGACCCGTCCGGTGGAGACCGCCAGGAACGATTCCTCGGCGGTGCTGAAGCTCACGTTCGTCGCGTGCGGGATCTTCGGCACGAAGGCCTGTTCGGCACAGCCGCGGCAGGTGCCGATCCGCTTGCCCGAGAGCGCGGAGACGGAGTCCGTGGTCACCTGGGGGTGTTGCGCGTTGACGATGACGCCGTCGACGTAGTTGAGGACCGGCTTGCTGAAGGCGACGATCTTGGCGCGCTTGGCCGTCTTGAAGATGTTGGCGGTGATGTCGGCGCGGTGCACGCTGACCGCCTGGATGGTGGCCGCGAACGGCAGCGCCTGGATGGAGAGGTGGGCGCCGAGGGAGTGGGCGAACGCCCCCAGCATGCTGATGTCGAAGCCTTCCCATTGCTTGGTCTTCTTGCTCTGGAACTCCAACGGCGCAAACGGGGCCAGAGCCACCGTCAACTTACGGGTCGATTGCACCTTCTGCAGGAGCGTAGTGCCGCCCCCCCCCGCCGCGGCCGGCGTGGAGGTCTTGGTGGCGCCTGACGCGGCGGACGTCGCCGCCGAGTGAGTGCCGCCGGAAGGCGCGCTACCGGCAGCACACGCCGTCAGACCCAGGGCGAGTCCGACTGCGGCGAATCCGAGTAGCGGGCGTCGAAACTTCGAGTGCATGCGGGCATCCAACCTTTCCAGATCCCTTGATCCCTCGGTCTCTCGCTCCCGGCGGGCAGCGAGCCTGCGCGGCCCTCCCCCTTCAGAGGGCGGCCGGGCGGCGGCAGGCGATGTGTTCGGGGCGCGGCGGCACATCCGCGAAGGGTGCACCGAGGGTGTTTTCCAGGCTGTTGTAGACCATGAAGACATTGCGCCGGGAAAGCGGTGTGATGTTGCTGTTGGACCCGTGCAGGATGTTGCATTCGAACATCAGCACCGAGCCGGCCGGACCGGTCGGCATGGCGATCCCGCATTGCTCGTACATGCGGGTCAAACTCTCTGGATCCGGCACCCCATACTCCTGGCGGCGCAGCGACTGCTTGTAGTGGTCGGCGGGGGTGCGCCCGACGCAGGAGATGTAGTGGTGGTGGGAGCCGGGCATCACCATCAGCGGGCCGTTATAGGGGAGGTTGTCGTCGAGCAGCAGCGAGAAACTGATCGCGCGCATGTGCGGCATGCCGTCTTCCACGTGCCAGGTCTCGAAGTCGGAATGCCAGTAGAACTCCTTGCCAATGAAGCCGGGCTTGAAGTTCACGCGCGACTGGTGGATGTAGACGTCCCCACCCAGGATCTGACGGGCCACCCCGCACAGGCGGGGGTCGCGCGCCATCGCGGCGAAGACGGGCTGACCCTCGTGCACGGCGAAGATGGAGCGCACCGCCGTACCGCCGGGTTCGCGGACCATCTGCGGCTCCGAATCGTCCCTGGACGCCGCGCTCTGCATGCCGTCGAGCTCGCGCCGGAAGCGTTCGACCTCGGCCGGAGTGAAACGGCCCGGCCAGAAGAGGTACCCGTTCTTATCGAAGAAAGCCAGTTCGTCCGCCGACAGGGGGCCGGCGCGCAACTGGGCCTCGGTGGCGTGCAGCACCGGGTCCTGGCGCGGCGTGATGCCGGCCTGGTCGGCCACGCGGGAAGGATAGAGGTCGGTCGTCATCATGGTCATGCACCCCTTTCAGCCTGGGCGGCGGGCGGATCCGTCCGCTGCGTGTCTCCCAGCAGTGGGTAGACGCCGTCCGCGTCATGCACCTCGGCGCCGGTGCATGCGGGCGTGAAGACGCAGATCAACCGCAACTCGCTGCGGGCCCGCACCCGGTGCCGCTCGTGGCCGTCCAGCACGTAGAGCGTCCCGGGGTTGAGCGGATACGTGCGGCCGTGGTCGAGATCGATCAACTCTCCCTCGCCGCCGATGCAATACACCGACTCGACGTGGTGGCGATACCACATGGTCGTCTCGGTGCCGGCCCGTATCACCGTGTCGTGCAGGGAATACCCGCGGCCGTCGTCGCGCAGCAGCAACCGGCGGCTCGACCAAGTCTCGGCCCGCACATCGCGTTCACTGCCAACGATCGATTCCAGATGGCGCACCAGCATCGGCATCCTCCTTCGCATCTGTCCTTGGCGCTTGCGGTACCTGCGCCGGGAAGTGGGGCGAAGGATCAGGCGGTCTCGACGCACTGGCCGACGGCTTCGGCCAGAATGTCGAAGCCTTCGCGCAGCACGTGGTCCGGGCCGGTCAGCGGCGGCAGGAGTTTGACGACCTCGGACGCCGGACCGGAGGTTTCTACCAGCAGGCCGGCGGCAAAGGCGGCCGCGCAGATCTTCTGGGCCAGGGAGGGCGGCGTGCAGGCCAGGCCGAGGATCATGCCGCGGCCGCGTACCCCCTGGATCGCCCCGGAGTGGCGGGCGGCCAACTCCATCAGCCAGTCGGTCAGCATCCGGCTCCGGCGCGCCGTCGCTTCCTCAAGGGCCCCGTCCCGCCAGAAGGTCTCCAGGGCGGCACGCCCGGTGACGAACGCCGGGTTGTGGCCGCGGAAGGTGCCGTTGTGTTCGCCCGGTTCCCATGCGCGGTCCAGGTCCGGCCGGATCAGCGTGACGGCCAGCGGCAGTCCGTAGCCGCTGAGCGACTTGGAGAGGCAGACGACGTCCGGGCGGATGCCGGCGACCTCGAAGCTGAAGAACCGCCCGGTGCGGCCGCAACCGGTCTGCACGTCGTCGACGATCAGAGGCAGGTCGCGGCCGCGGCAGATGCGCGCCAGGCGTCGCAGCCAGGCCACACTGGCCGTGGCAAGTCCCCCCTCGCCCTGCACGGTTTCGCAGATGACGCCGGCCGGCGCGGGCATGCCGCTGCCGCCGTCGTCCAGGAACCGCTCCAGGTAGTCGAGGGATTCCCCGCCCTCCGGGAGGAAGCCCGCGAACGGCACGGAGACACTGCCCTGCAGCGGCATGCCGGCCCCGTTCCGCTTGAAGCGGTTGCCGCTCACCGCCAGCGACCCGATGGTCATGCCGTGGAAGGCGTTGGTGAAGGCGATGATGGTCTGGCGGCCGGTCACCTTGCGGGCGAGCTTCAGGGCGGCCTCGACGGCGTTGGTGCCCGTCGGGCCGGGGAACTGCACGCGGTATTCCAGCCCACGCGGTGCCAGCACCAGGTCGCGCAGCGCCTCCAGGAAGGCGCCCTTGGCCACCGTGGCCATGTCCAGGCTGTGGGTGATGCCGTCCGCCTCGAGGTATTCCAGCAGGTGTGCCTTGAGCGCCGGATGGTTGTGCCCGTAATTCAGGGCTCCGGCGCCTGAGAAAAAGTCCACATATCGTTGGCCGGCGGTGTCCCAGATATAGGGCCCTCTGGCCTTTGCGAACACGGTCGGGAAACTGCGCACATAACTGCGAACCTCGGATTCCATCGCTTCGATCACTTCGAGTTCGGGAAGGCGCTCGACCGCGGTCTGCATCAGGGCATCGACCTCCTCATCGCCAGATGTGCGTGGCGGTATACGGTGGACACCACCTCCTTGAGATTCCCCGGACGCCGCGCGGCCCGGCCTACGCGCCGCGCGACCCGTCCAGCGGACCGACGCGCAGCCAATCCTCGCCCTCATGGGCGCCCGGGAAGCAGCCCGGATCGAACCCTGGGTGGATGTGCAGCGGGGCGCCGCGTTCGGCGGCCAGGCGCTGGAAGAGGGCCCGGGATGCCTGGTTTTTGGGTCCCACCGTTGCTTCGATGAAGCGGACCTCCGCCGTCGCGGGGTGGGTTAGGACAAAGCGCAGCAATCGGCCGGCGACGCCGCGCCGCCGCGCCGCCGCTGCGACCGCGACTTGCCAGACGAAGAGCGATTCCGGGTGCGCCGCCGGGGTCAGCGCGGAGAGAAAGCCCACCACGCCGAGCCCCGGCGCCTCCGCCACCGCGCAGGTCTCGCGCAGGTGGGAACACAGCAGCAGATAGCAGTATGAGGAGTTGAGGTCCAGCGGGGGACAGGCGCCTACCAGCCGCCACACCGCAACCGCATCCGACCGGTCGGGCATGCGGATGTCGATCGCCTCCGCCTTGCGTGCATCGTTCTGGTGGGTCGTGCTCGGCATCAAGGCAAAACCCCCATGAAAACATGGATTATCAAGGTGGCGACCCATACGCAGCCGCACCGAGATAATCTCTCGAAGATCGTATGTTCCGCGGCGCATCGTTATTATATGCCACAAGCACTCGGAGTTGCAAGCATGATCATGTCGAAGCACGCAGTCATCGTGCGAAGTATTAGGAAGAAGCCGCCTCTACTTCTCAACGGTACACGAGACGGACACTCGCATCAACGCATACAGCGGTGTCTCTTCGTGAGCTACGTGAGGATGGATGCAGCAAATCAGCCGTTTCACAGCGTATATCCGGACTGAGGGCGTCAGGTGGCTTCTGGAGGATCCGGTGGGGCTCCGCTGGTGCGGTGTGGCAGATACGATGGTTCATGATCGGCGCGAGAAGGCGGTCGCGGAGATGCGACACCAGGTTCCGCGGCGTTTCGCGTCCCGGGCGGTGTCCCCTTGCGTCGCGTGGGTCTGCCATCTTGCGGCTGCACATATCGATTGGCTAAACGTTTCGGAGGGACGGGGGGCGAGCCCGTGAAGGACCATATCTGGAAGCGGGTTCTGGAAAGGAGTGCTCCGCAGCCCCAACGCCCGGGGCACGTTGCGGCTGCGCGCCCGGGGGGCAGGACCGCGGACGCCGCGCGCGGAATGCCGACGCCTCGAAGTATGTCGACCGACCTTGGAGGAATGCGCGCGTGCCAGGTTTGGCGGTGCACCTGGAGACCCACCTGAAGGATCGTCCGTTCGGTGAGCGGTGGCGGACCGGCAAGGCCCTGGGGTTTGCCGCCTGTGAGTTCGTGTGGCGTGGCAAGGACATGGCGGAGGCCGCCGCCCTGCGGTCCGAGACGGGGATGGCGGTGACCTGCATGGGCGGGACCACCGGCGGTGCACCCGGACACGGCAGGCCCGCGCTGGTCGCCCCGCAGGACCGCGAGCAACTTGCCTCGGATCTGGACGCCGCGGTCGCGGCGGCGCACGCGGTGGACTGCCCCTTTCTTGTGATGGTCCCGGGCGACCACGTGGAGGGATGGTCCGAGGCGGAGCACCACGCGGTGGTGGTGGCCTCCCTGCGTGCGGTGGTGCCGCAGCTCGAGGCCGCCGGCGTGACCGCGCTACTCGAGCCGCTCAACACCCGCGTCAATCACCCCACCTGCTGGTGCGATACGTCGACCAAGGCGTTCGCGGTCGTGGAGGCCGTGGGGTCGCGCTCCGTCAGGGTGCTGTATGACCTGTACCACATGAAGGTGATGGGAGACGACCTGCAGGCCGTCGTGCGCGCCCACCACCCGTTGATCGGCTACTACCACGTCGCTGGCGTGCCGGGCCGCCATGAGCCGACCGGCGGCGAGGTGGACTTCAGGCCGGTGCTCGATACCATCGAGGCGACGGGATACCGGGGCTTCGTCGGCCTGGAATACAGCCCGTCCATCGCGCCGGAGGACTCCCTGCGCCTGGTGCGCGGCGCGTTTCCGGACCCGGCGTCCTGACCCCGCGGCCCAAGCACCCCGGAGGTCTGCCCCCCGTCCGTCCGGCCTGGGTGCCTGAGGTGGCGCCCCGACGGCGGATGTGCATCGCAAAGCAAGGGAGGGAGGCGCGGCCCCATCCCGCGGCGGAAGCCGGGGCATCGGCGGACCGCGCCGAGATCGGGTGAAGGTGTTGATCACAGGGGCGGGCGGCAGCCTTGGTGCCGGCCTCGCCGCGAGCCTCGCGCCCAGGCATGCCCTGCGCCTGTCCGATGTCCGGGACGTGGAGACGCCGCACGCGTTCGTCCGGGCGGACATCCGGCGGCGCGAGGAGGTCCTGCCCCTGGCCGCCGGGATGGACGTCGTCGTGCACACGCCGGCCTGGCATGGCATCCACCTGCGCTCGCACGGGCAGGGCGATTTCTGGGATGTGAACGTCGACGGGACGTTCAACGTCCTGCAGTCCGTGGTGGCCCACGGCGTCCGGCGGGTTGTGTGGATCTCCAGCATGTCGGTGCGCGACCGGAACAACATCTACGGACTCAGCAAGGTGATCGGCGAGGAACTCTGCGCGTTCTACCACCGCGGCGCCGGTGTCCGCTTCATCCTCCTGCGCCCGGCCGACTTCACGCCCTACCCGAACCGCAGGCGCTACGGGGAACGGTTGTTGCGCGGCGGGGTCGACCGCCGGGACGTCGTCGCGGCGGCGGAACTGGCTGTGGAACACGCGGATGCGGCCTTCGAGGCGTTGCCGGTCCTGCGCCAGGACCCGTTCACCGAACAGGACGTGAACGCGTGGGCCGCCGATCCGGCGGCGGTCCTGGAACGCCACCGCCCGGGCGCAGCCGACCTCGTGCGGCGCTACGCGTTGAGCCTCCCCGAGCGCATCGGCCGCCCCGATCCCGTCGAGGCGAGGGCGTGCCTCGGCTACCGGCCCCGGTACAACTTCTTCTCCTTCCTGGAAGACCTCGCCGCCCACGACGCGGCCGGGGATGCGGAAGCCTGGCTTTCCGGGGTCTGATACGCGGCCGGGCGCGGCGGATCCGCCCGTGCCCGCCGGGTCGGCTCCCCCGCCCGGGCACGAGCAGCATGGCGGCGTGCCCCCGGTCGGGATGCGCGGCCGCCGGCGGGGGGGGGGATGATCGTGGCCGACGCCGCCTTTGGCGCCTTCCTCGCCGACTGGCGCGCCGTGCTGCAGTTGCGCCTGGACGAGGCAGTGGGCCGCATCACGGCCGTCCCGTCCGTCTGCGGCGTCCTGGTCGCCGGCAGTCTTGGCGGTGGAGCACCCTGGCCGCTGTCGGACATCGACCTCCTGCCGCTGTATCGCGACGGGGAGGCGGAGGCGGGCCGCGCGGCGGTCGAGGCGGTACGGCGCGCCCTGCTGGACCGCTGGCTGGCCGAAGGCGTGCGTACCCCGCTGGATGTGGGCTGGCTCTCTTTCGAGCAGCGGGAGGTGGAAGCGGCGGTCGCCGATCCGCCGGCGGCCCTGATCGGCCGCTTCGACGACGCGCGCTGGCTGCACGCGGCGGATAAGGCCTTTGGCGGTTACGGCGCCGGCGCCGGCTCCGGGGGGCGCCTCGCGTCGGCGTTCGCCGCCTGGCTGACGGCGGCGCGCTTCCTGCCCGAGGTCGCGTCCGACCGCGTCCGCCGCGCGCTACGGGAGCGGGAGCGCGCCTGGCGCGCCCTGGAGGCGGCGCTGAGCGCAGATGGCGACGGTGATGCCGGGGGGGCTGCGGCGCGCCTGGCCGATTTCGCCGCTGCCTCCCTGGGGTGGGCCATGGCCGCCTGGGGGGTGCGGGACAACTCCTACGCCCGCATCCTGACCCGCTTCGAGCGCGCCGCCGGGGAGCGGGGCCGCACAGACCTTGTGGACGCCGTGCATGAAGCGTTCGACCTGCGGCCGGACCGTTGCCAGGCACGCCTCGCGCTGGCGCCTCCCTGGTTGCGCGAGCGCGTCGACCGGCAGTGGGCCGCCCGCGTAGCGGTTGCTGAGCGGGTCGCTGCGGACGGTAACCGGCGAGATGTGCTCCACGTGTTCAGCGATCAGGAACGGCGGCACGGGGCGGCGCCGTTTGCCGCCTGGGTCGGTCTGGACGCCCCGCCGCAGGTTGCGGCCCCGCGCGCGCGGGGCCTGCGCGCCGCGGTGCAGGCAGCGCACGCGTATGGGCCCCCGCAGGGGTAGGCACCCCCTGTCCCCCGATGGAGGCGGCGTCCCGCCCCGGCGCCGTCCTTTCCAAGCCGTCCGGCGCATAGCCTGTCCGCGATCGGCGGTTGGGGGGGACCATGCATGGCGCGACCGTCGGAGATCCGGGTGGTCGTCAGGGCGTCCTTGGCGGACAAGGTTCGGGCCTTGCAGGGCCTGCGCGCGCTGTATGGGCGGCGGTGGCGCGAACGGCTCGCGGCGCCGGCGCCCGGGGAGGGTTCGGGTGGGCGGAGCCGGCCGCCCGCCCGGAACTAGGGGTGGCGCCTGTGGGCGAGGTCGCCGCCATCTACGCGCGTGTCAGCACGGATGAGCAGGCCGAGCACGGGACCAGCCTGGACGAGCAGGTGCGCCTCTGCCGCCAGCGGTTGCAGCCCGGGCAGGAGGCGCGCGTCTTCATCGATGCCGGTCTGAGCGGCACGACCCTGGAGCGGCCGCAGTTACAGGCCGTTGTGGACGGGGCGCGGCGCGGTATGTTCGGCCGCCTGATCGCCTATGATCCGGATCGGCTGTCGCGCAACGCCGCCCACCTGCTGCTTTTGGTGGACGAACTGCGGGCGGCCGGGATCGTGGTCGAGTTCGTCAACTTCACGACCGACCTTTCGCCCGACGGCCGCCTCCTGTTCACGGTCCGGGGCGCGATCAGCGAGTTCGAAGCGCATCGCATCAAGCAGCGCCTCTATTCCGGCAAGCAGGCCCGGGCGCGGGCCAACCAGGTGTCGGCCGGCACGTGCATTTACGGCTATCGCCTCGACCGCGTTACCAAGCAGTGGGAGTTGGAACCCCGCGAGGCACAGGTGGTGCGCCTGCTGTTCGAGTGGGCGGCGGAGGCAGGGACCTGGGAGTTGGCGCGGCGCCTGAACGCCGATGAGGTGCCCGCCCGCTTCGGGGGCCGCTGGAGTCCGAGCAGTGTCGCCGGGATCCTGCGCAACCCGACGTACCTGGGCCGCATGCCGCAAATGGGCGGCCTCGGGTCGGTCCCCGTGCCGGTGCTCGTGAACCCGGAGCAGTTCGAGCGGGTGCAGGCCGCCCGCACGGCGCGCCTGACGCGGCCGACCGGCCGGCCGACGCACCCGTACCTGCTCACCGGACGCTTGCGGTGTGCCGCGTGCGGCCGCTCCATGTGCGGCGGGTACGGCCGGCCCACGCGTTCCGGTGTGACCACCTATTACGGCTGTCCGGCGCGCGCGAAGCCGGCCCCGGACGGTGAACGCTGCGGCAACCGCTATTGGCGCAGCGACCTGATGGACGCCCAGGTGTGGCGGCACGTGTTTGCCTGCGTCGGCGATGCCGAGGCGATGCGGGCCGTCTGTGCCGAGCCGGTCGGGGACGTGCGGCGGATGGAGGACCTGGACTCCCAACTGCGGGCGATCGAACGCGACCGCGGCCGCCTGCGGCGGGAGTGGGAGCGGGTGCTGGGCGCCTTCCGCCGTGGACTGATCGCTGAGCGGGACCTGGAGGCGCAGCAGCGGGAATTGGGCGCCGAGGCCCGGGTCCTGGACCAGCGTCAGGAAGCGGTGGACGCGCAGTGCCGGGCGGCGGCACCGCAGGCGGAGGGCGGCGGCGAGGCGGTGCTCCGCAGGATGCTCGCGGACGCGCCGCGCCTGGAGGGCGCGCAAGTCCGCCGCGACGTGCTGGCCGCCCTCGGAGTGCGCGCCAGCGTCTCCCCGTCTGGGGAGATCGAGGTGCGCCTCGGTGTTCCGGAATCCTGAGCGGGGGCGATTCCAGACCTCCGCCCCGCCGCCGGGCGCGGTCCCCGCCTGAGGCGTTGCGGCCGCGTCCGGGTCATGGAGGTGAGCCGTTACATCTCGCGCACCAAGTCGACTGTGCGCGAGACGGCCAAGGCTTTCGGGGTCAGCAAGTCGACCGTCCACAAAGACGTCACGGAGCGGCTTCCCAAGTTGAATCGCGACCTTGCCGCCCGCGTCAAGAAGGTGTTGGACACCAACAAGGCGGAGCGCCATCTCCGGGGGGGGGAGGCGACGCGGCGCAAATACATGGACGAGGGCCAGCCCATGCCGTCCGAGGGGATGCCGCTGCTGCACTGAGGCCGTGGCCGGCATCCCCTGCCCCAGGACGCGCCACAGGTCGCCCACCGTCAGCCTCCACGGCGATGGTGCCGGCCTGTGGCCGCAGTCCGGCCCCTCCAACCCTCCACCCCTCCCGCCCACCGCAAACCCGATGGCAGGCGGAGCCATTGGGGCAGGAATCGGCGTTGAGACGCTGAATGGGACTCCATTTGGTTCTGGGTCGCATCCTGGGAAAACGGGACAAGCGGTCGGCGGCTGGTCCGGTGATCCGCGGCGGGGGGCGATTGGGATGATTCGGGGCCTGTACAGCGCGGCGTCCGGGTTGTTGTCGACGCAGCTCCAGGAGGGTGTGATCGCGGACAACCTCGCCAACAGCGGCACTGCCGGATACAAGTCCCGCCACGTCACCTTCGCGGCCTTCGGCCCCATGGCCCTGGACCGGGTGGGCTCGGTGGCGTTGGCGGCGGGTGCCGCTCCGATCGGGACGGTCTCCAGCGGCGCGCTGGTCGATCAGACCGCCATCCAATGGACGCCCGGGCCCCTGCGGGCCACCGACAACCCCTTGGCCGCCGCCATCTCGGGTCCGGGGATGTTCGCGGTGCGCACCCCGCAGGGGGTTCGGTATACCCGCGCGGGCGAGTTCCGCATCGACGGCGCGGGGGTACTCGTCAATCCGGCGGGAGATGCGGTGCTGGGCCCAGGCGGCCATGCCCTGCACGTGCCGGCGTCTCTGGCCGGCGCCACGGGGGCGATTCAGGCGGACGGCACCGTTCGGGTACGCGGACAGTCGATCGGTGTGGTGGGCGTCTTCGCGCCCCCGCTGGCGCGGTTGACCCCCGTCGGCGGCAGTCTGTTCGCGCTACCCGCCGGCGCGGCCGCTCCGGCCGCAATCGGCGCATCCCTGCGGCCCGGCTTTGTCGAACAGGCCAATGTGGACGTGGTCGCGCAAATGGCGTCCCTGTTGCAGGTGCAGCAGGCCTACGCCTCCGACCAGCGGGCGGTGCAGATCGCCGACCATACGATGAAGGCGGCCCTGACGGATGTCGGAACGCTGCCCTAGTCGCGGCGTGAGGGAGTGGCCGGATGTCTGGCAACCTGTGGATTTCGGCGTCCGGGATGGAGACCCGTTCGTGGCAGATCTCCGGGCTGGCCAACGATATCGCGAACACGGACACGCCGGGCTTCAAGGCGCAATTGCCGGTTTCCGGCGAGGCGGCGCCCCGGGCCGCGTATCCGGGCGGTGTGGCCGGCGGGCCGGCCGCCCCGGGGGCGGTGCTGGCGGGCGGAGGCGTCGTGCCGCTGTCGCTGCGGGTGGACTTCAGTGAGGGTCCGTTGCAGCACACCGGCCGGCCCCTGGACTTGGCCGTCGTCGGCAACGGTCTGTTTGCGCTACGCGATGCGGCGGGGGCCACGGTGTATACCCGCCAGGGGGCGTTTTCGGTGGACGCCGCGGGCCACCTCGTCGACGGGGCCGGCCGGTTGCTGCTCGGGTTGGGGGGTAAGCCGCTGACGCTGCCGGCCGGCGCGACGGGTGTCTCGGTCGACCGTGCGGGCGTCGTGTCCGCCCTCGTCGGCGGCCGGAGTCAGACGGTGGGCCATCTCGGTCTGGCCGTGCCGGCGGATCCCCAGGGGCTGACCGGAGCGGGGCCCGGTGTCTGGCGGGCCGGACCGGCGGCCGGCGCCGTGGCGATGCTTTCACCCGGTAGCGGGGCGGCCGGCCACCTGGCCGGCGGCTTCCTGGAGCAGAGCAATGCGAGCCTGACGACCCTGCTGCCCTCACTGCTCTCGGCCCAGCGCGCCTACCAGATGAACGCGCGGGCTTTTTCGGTCGGACTGCAGGTGTGGAACCTGGCGAATCAACTCCTGGCGTAGCGCGTCGCAGGAATCCGCTCCGCCCGGCCGGAACCGGCCAGCCGACCGCCATGACGCGGCGGTCGGTGAGGTGGTGGTATCCGTGGCGGATGCGGGGGATGCCGGGCAGTCGGGGCAGGAGATCCTGCGCCTGCTGCCGCACCGGCCGCCCTTCCTGTTCGTGGACCGCCTGGAGTCCTGCGAACCGGGACGGCGTGCCGTCGGGATCAAGTGCGTCGCGGCGAACGAACCCTTTTTCCAGGGCCATTTCCCTGGCCGTCCGATCTTCCCCGGGGTGTTGCTGCTGGAGGCGCTGGCGCAGGTCGGCGCCGTCGCGCTGCTTTCCCTGCCGGAGTTTGCCGGGCGCATCGCCTATTTCGGCGGGGTGGACCGGGTACGCTTCCGCCGTCCCGTCGTACCCGGGGATGTGCTGCGGTTGGAGGTGGAGATCGTGCGGCGCCACGGCCGGCTCGGCAAGGGCCGCGGGACGGTGACCGTCGACGGTGCGCGGGTCGCGGAGGCGGAGTTGACCTTTGCGGTGGAGGCCGGCGGCGCCGAACTTGCACCCCAGGAGCCGACGGCGTAACCTGGAACACGGTGGCAACCGTCACCGTCAACCTTTCCTTCGGAGGGCCATCCCCATGACCGACACGTCCGGGTCCTCGCGCCTGTCGCTTCGTGTCCGCGGCCTGGCGCCGTCGCCGACCATGGCCATGGATTCGCGCGCCAAGGCCCTCAAGGCCCAGGGGCGCGATCTGGTCAACCTGACGGCGGGGGAGCCCGACTTCCCCACGGTGCGCGCCGCCGCGACGGCCGCCGTCGAAGCGATCCGCGAGGGCTTCACCCGCTACACCGAGGCCGCCGGCATCCGGCCGCTGCGAGAGGCCATCGCCGCGAAGCTCGCGCGCGACAACGGCCTGAGCTACCGCCCTGAGGAGGTCGCCGTCACACCGGGGGCCAAGTTCGCGCTGTATGCCGCGATGCAGGTGCTGTGCGACCCGGGGGACGAGGTGCTCGTCCCCGCCCCGTACTGGGTCTCCTATCCGGAGCAGGCGAAGCTGGCCGGAGCGGTGCCGGTAGTGGTGCCGACCGCGGAATCCGACGGCTTTGTGGTACGGGCCGCGGAGATCGCCGCGCGCCTGACGCCGCGTAGCCGCCTGCTGGTGCTCAACAGCCCCTCCAACCCGACCGGGGCGGTGATCCCGCCGGATGAACTGGAGCGCATCGGAGAGGTCGTGCTGCGCCACCCGCGCCTGTGGGTGCTGTCCGACGAGATCTACGAGCGGTTGGCCTACGACGGGACGCGGCCGCGGAGCTTCGCGGCCCTGTCCCCGGAGCTCTGGGCCAGGACCGTCACCATCAACGGCTTTTCCAAGGCATACGCCATGACCGGCTGGCGCGTCGGCTACACGGCGGCTCCGGACCCCGTCGCGCGTCCGCTGGCGAACTTCCTCAGCCAGACGACGTCGAACGCCACCTCCGTCGCGCAGTCCGCCGCGCTTGCCGCCCTGGGCGGCGGCGAGCCGGAGGTGGCCGCCATGGTCGCCGAGTTCGGGCGCCGGCGCGACTACGTGTTGGAGCGGCTGCGGGCGCTGCCGGGCGTGCGGTGCACCACCCCGGGCGGCGCTTTCTACGTGTTTCCGAACATGCGGGGTGTGCTGGGCCAGGGCGCCGCCGCGGACGGCAAGGTGGTGGCGGACACCGAATCCCTGGCGCTACGCCTGCTCGAAGAGGCCGGACTCGCCACCGTTCCGGGGGAAGGCTTCGGGGCGCCGGGCTTCATCCGACTTTCGTACGCGGCCTCCATGGAGACGCTGGCGGAAGGGTGCAACCGCCTGGCCCACTTCCTGGAGGGGCTGCGCCGCGCCGGTTAGCGGGTGTGTGAACGGTGTGTGACGCCGCCGTTGCCGGCGTGTTACCGATCGTTGGGAACGGCGGCGAATCCTCCAGGCGCGTCGCCACGACCGGGCGCACCCGCCAAGCCGCCGGCCAGATGGCGGTCTGCGGGGCTTTAGACAGGTTGTGGTAGTCCTGCTAGCACCTTACGCTCTCTCCGGAATCCCCCACGCGTGCCGGCGCTGGGGGGGGAAGGGGAGATCGCATGCATCGCTTGCGCCGCTCGATCCGCGCCATGGCCTCGCTGCTTGCCGCCTGCGCCGTCGCTTCCGCCGCCGCGCCCGCCGCGGCCGCAACCTCTGCGGTGACCGTTTACTCGGGCACATTCACCCCTACACCCATAGCCGCACCCTACTCCGGATGGTCCACGTATGGGTCCTGGAACTATCTTTCCGCGTACGGCGGTTGGCAGACGCCGTCGGGATCCCAGGGGAGTGGGGGCGGTTCCGCCCCGTCCTCGACTGGCTCCACCGTCTGGATCCGTTGGAACGCCCCCGCCACCATGGCCGGTGGCAATAGTGCCGGCGGAAGTGGCGCGGCGGCCGCCCAGGGGTCGTCCGGCGCCTCTGCCGGCTCCCACGCCTCGATGCCGGGTGGCCCCGCCAACGAGGCGTCGGCGGCGCGGCAAATCCTGCAATGGACCAACCAGACGCGTTCCCAGCACGGCGTGCCGGCAGTGACAGAGAGCAGCCTGCTGGACAAGGTTGCGTTGGCCAAATGCCAGGATATGATCGTCAACCACTACTTCAGCGATCAGTCGCCGACCTATGGTTCGCCGCTCCAGATGCAGCAGGCGTTTGGGGTTCAGGCTCGAACTATGGGAGCGGAGAACATCGCGGGTGCACAGACGCCGCAACTCGCCTACTTTATGTTGACGGCGAGCGCACCCCACCTGGCCAACATCGTCGACCGCAGCCTGACGAACATCGGAGTGGCAGTGGTGCCTTACGGTGTCTACGGTGTGTATGTCTGCCAGGAGTTCACCGGCAACTGACGGCAGGGCGGATGCCGCCCGGCGCCGTAACCCGTGTTAGCGCGCTTGCGGCCGCGCCTTTGGCGCGGCGCAGGCGTGTTTGCGGGACAGCACGAGGGCGGGAGGCGCCAGAGGTGGACGACGTTACACTCTTCACATCGGAGTCTGTGACCGAGGGGCATCCGGACAAGGTTTGTGATCAGATCGCGGACGCGCTCCTGGACGCCTACCTGGCGGAGGACCCGCTGGTGCGCACGGCCATCGAGGTCGTCGCCAGCACCGGGCTGGTGTTTGTCATGGGGCAGGTCACCTCGAAGGTGCGCGTGGACGTCGACGGCGTCGTGCGCCGGACGCTGCGCGAGATCGGCTACACCGGCACGGACGGCTTCGACGCCGGCAGCGTGGCGGTGCTGGCGGCGCTGGAGGGCCAGTCGCCGGATATCGCCTGCGGCGTGGACGTCGCCCTTGAGGCACGCGGCGAGGCCGGCGGTGAGGACGCCGACCGGGTGGGCGCCGGCGACCAGGGCATGATGTTCGGGTATGCCTGTGATGAGACGCCGGAACTCATGCCGCTGCCGATCGCGTTGTCGCACCGCCTGGCCAGGCGGCTGGCGCAGGTGCGCAAGGACGGTACGTTGCCCTACCTGCGTCCGGACGGCAAGACCCAGGTGACGGTGGCCTATCGCGACGGCCGGCCGGTGCGGGTCGACACCGTCGTCATGTCCACGCAGCACGCGCCGGAGGTCGACCGCGCCCGCATCGAGGCCGACCTGCGCCGCGCGGTGATCGAGCCCGTGCTGCCCAAGCAGTGGCTGGACGGCGACCTGCGCCTGCTGGTCAACCCCACCGGCCGTTTCGTCGTGGGTGGTCCCCAGGGCGACACCGGCCTGACGGGCCGCAAGATCATCGTGGACACGTACGGCGGTTACGCGCGCCATGGCGGCGGCGCCTTCTCGGGTAAGGACCCGACCAAGGTCGACCGCTCGGCCAGCTACGCGGCGCGGTACGTCGCCAAGAACTTGGTGGCTGCGGGCCTGTGCCGCCGCTGCGAGGTGCGCGTCGCCTACGCGATCGGCGTCGCCCGCCCGATCGCCGTGAGCGTCGACGCCCAGGGGACGGGGCTGTTGCCCGACCCGGCCCTGGGCGCGATCGTCCAGGAGGTCTTCGACCTGCGCCCGGCGGCGTTGATCCGCGACCTCGATCTGCGGCGTCCCCTGTATCGTTGGCTCGGCGCGTACGGCCACTTCGGTCGGCCGGACCTCGACCTTCCCTGGGAGGCGACCGATCGCGCCCCGCAACTGGCGGCCGCGGCCACCCGGCTCGGCGTGCACGCCTGACGCCGTCCGCTGGGGCGGGCAGCAAGCCCGCTCCCGCATAGGCTGTTCCTCGCGGCGACGCCGTCGCGGGGGGCGGGTGCGGCGATGATGCTGGATCCCGGTTGCGCGATGCATGCGTTACTGGCGGCGATGGCCTTCGCCCTTGTGGTGGCCCTCGTTCCCTGGGGGGGGCGGGGGTCGGGTCATATGGGGATCTGCCTGGTGGTGCGGGACGGCGCCGAGCACCTGGAGGCCGAGGTGCGCGAGGCGTTCGGCCTGTTGCACCGCCTCGGGGCGCGCGGCGCCGGCTTTGTGGTCGTGGACCGCGCGGCGTCGGCCGAGACCCACGCGTTGCTGGTCGCTCTGTCCCGCGACTATCCGGGGCTCACAATTCTCCGCGAGCCTGACGATATAGGCGGTGAGGGCGTCGGTATGGAGGGCGTTTTCCGCCTGTGTGACGCCCCCTGGGTACTGGTCCGGGTGGTGGCGGCGCGTCGGATCGCCGTCGACGGGCTCCCGGCGGAAGGGTGAGGGGGCTGCTGCGCAACTGCCCGGGCTGTGGCGGACTGTTGACGTCCCCACCCGGGGTTCCGTGTCCCCGCTGCATGCAGGAGGAGGAGGCCGCGGTCGGGCGGATCGACGCCTTCCTTAAAGAAGGCGGTGCGCCGACGCTGGCGGCGGTCACTGCGGCGACCGGCGTCCGGCCGGCGGTGGTCCGGCGGCTGGTGCGCAGCGGGCGCGTGGTGCTGCAGGAAGGCACGATCCAGCAGTGCCTGCTGTGCGGCCGGCGCCTGCAACTGGGGACGCGGTTGTGCCCGCAATGCGCTCAGCGCGCGGCGGCCACGCGCAGAGCCGAAGGACCGGCCCACACCACATCCAAGCCGGCGGCACGCGGGCGCGGCCTGTATAGCCAGGAGGTTCCGGAGGGCGGGGCCGGTTACGAACGGTGAGCGGCCGGCGATCCGGTCGGTTTGGCTCGGGATGGGGGGATGAGGCGTCATGATGATCTCGGGTGGCGAGGTCACGAGCGTGATGGCGACGCGGTCCCGGGGCGGCCCGGCCGCGGGGGCGCTGCCGCTTCCGGCCACGGGTGCGGCCGGCGGCGGCAAGCAGGACGCGGTCGCCGTGTCGCCGCGTGCCGCCACGATGGCCCACTGGCTCTCTGCCCTCAGGGGATTGCCGGAGGTCCGGTCGGCGCGGGTGGATGCGGCCAAGGCCCGCCTCGCGTCCGGCACGAAGGTTCCGGCCGCGGATGTCGCCCGCCAAATGCTGCGACGGTCTCTGAGCGACCGCATCGGCGGGGCGGGTGGCTGACGTGGGTGACGGCCTGGAGCCCGACCGCCTCTGCCGGGCCCTGCTGGCGGCCCTGACGCGGCAGCGGGATGTCCAGGCTCTGCTGATGGAGCAGGTGGGGCGCATGCGCGATGCGGTGGTCCGGCGCGACTCCGCCGCGGTGCAGGCCGTGGTGGCCGAGCAACACGAGGCCCTGGCGGTGCTCGAACCCCTACCCGAGCGCAGCCGGCTGGCCGCCCAGGCCCTGGCGGTGCGCCTGGGGTTGGCCGTGGATGCCCCGTCGGCGTTGCTGGCGCGGCGGATGGCCGCCGCCGGACATCCCGACCTCGCCGCACAGTTGCGCAGCCTTGCGGCGGTGGTGGACGAGGGGGCGGCGGGGTTGCGGCAGGCCAACGCCCTCAACGCCCTGCTGTTGCGGCAAGCACTGGCGTTCACCGCTTTCGGCCTGCGGTTGCTGACCCAGACCGATCCCGGCGGCTACACGGAGGCCGGGACGGCCCGAGTCGCGGGCCAGCGGCAGATGCTGGACGCCAGCGGCTGAACTGCGGCAGGAAGGGGCACGGCGATGGGCGGCAGTCTCTTCACCGGTCTGCAGATCGCCCTCAGCGGGCTTGAATCCCAGCAGACCGTGATGGCAGTGACCTCGCACAACGTCGCGAACGCGACCACTCCCGGCTACGAGCGGCAGCAGGCGGACCTCGCGCCGAACCCGCCCTATACCCCGCCGTCCCTGCAGCAGGTTCAGGGGGCCGAGCAGCTCGGCATGGGCGTGACCGTGGCATCCATCCAGCGGTCCAACAGCCGCTTTCTCCACCTGCAGCAGTGGGCCAACGCCAGCGACCTCGGCGCGACGGGCCAGCAGGCGCAGACGCTCGGCCAGGTGCAGTCCATGGTCAATGAGCCGTCGAGCACCGGCCTCAACAGCGCGCTCTCCGCCTTCTGGAACGCATGGCAGAACCTGTCCGACCACCCCCAGAATGTGGCGGCCCGCAGCCAGGTGGTGGCGGCGGGCCAGGCCCTGGCGTCGCAATTCCACACCCTCAGCGGCGACCTGACCTCCCTGCAGTCCTCCCTCGACCAAGCCGTGGGCGCCCAGATCGGCCGCGTGAACACCTATGCCTCGCAGATCGCCGACCTCAACCGCCAGATCCGGTCTTCCCAGGCGGCCGGCCAGGCGCCCAACGACCTGCTGGACGCCCGCGCGGTGGCGATTTCCAACCTCTCCAATCTGGTGCCGGTTAACGTCACCTGGAACAAGGACGGGACCGCCTCGGTGAGCGTCGGCTCGGTCGATGTGGTGGCGGGTACGCAGGTCACGCCGCTGGTCGGCAGGGCACAGGCGTCCAACCACGGGTTCCTGCAGCCGCAGTGGACCCCGCCCGGTCTGGTCGCGCAGCTGCATGGCGGCAGTCTCGGCGCCCTGCTCACGCTCCGCGACCAGACCCTGCCGGGCTACCTCGCGTCGCTGAACGCCCTGGCGGGGGGTGTGGCCTCGAGCGTCAACGCCCTGCATACCTCCGGCTACGACCTGAACGGCAACCCCGGAGCGGCCTATTTCGTCGCCCCGGCGGGCGGCGGCATCAGCGCCGCGAACCTCGGCGTGAACCCGGCCATCGCGTCCAATCCATCCCTGGTCGCCGCAGCCTCCTCGGCCTCGTCCGGGCCCGGGGACGGCCATAACGCCCTGGCCATCGCCGATCTGCAGAGCCAGGCCCTGCCGGTCCTGGCCGGGGGCGGCACGGGCACCGCCTCGGGTGCCTGGGCCGCCATGGTGGGCGGCATCGGGAGTGCCGCCCAGGCGGCCGGTTCCGCCCAGCAAAACCAGCAGGTGCTGGCCCAAAGCATCCAAAGCCAGCAGCAGCAGGTGTCCGGGGTGTCGATCAACGAGGAGATGACCAACATGGTCGTGGCGCAGAACGCCTATGCCGCCGCGGCCAAGGTCTCTAGCACCATCGACAGCATGCTCGGCTCACTGATCGCCATGGTGCCGTGATCGCGGGGAGGGACGCCGGGTGCGTGTGTCGCAGACCATGCTGGGTTCCATGCTGCAATCGGACCTCCAAAACGTGCAGGCACAGATGCTGCAGACGCAGCAGGAGCTGGCGACCGGCCACCGCATCCTGCAGCCGAGCGACCACCCGGTGGCCACCGAAAACGTACTGCAGTGGCAGGCCGGTCTGGCACAGAACACCCAGTATCAGACCAACGCGTCGGACGCCTCCAATTGGCTGTCGCAGAGCCAGTCGGCCCTGCAAAGCGCAGTCGGCCTCGCGCAGAAGGTGCGCACCCTCGCGGTCGGCGCGGGATCCGGCACGCTCACCTCGGCGGAGCGGGCGGCCATCGTCCAGCAGATCCAGTCGGTGCAGTCCAGCCTGCTCGACGTGGCCAATACGCGCGTGGGCGCCCACTACCTCTTCAGCGGGGAGCAGACGGCGACGCAGCCGTTCGTTTCCGGCCCGAGCGGCGTGGCGTACGCCGGCGGCGGCGGGAGCATCGTGCGGGAGATCGGCCCCGGCGTGACGGTTCAGGTCAACACGCAGGGCAGCGCCTTCACGCCCGTGTTCGGCGCCATTGGGCAGATCCTCTCGGACCTCGGGTCGTCGGCCACCGTCGGCAACGTGGCGGGCAGCGACCTTGGCCAACTCGACCAGGCGCTCAACGGCCTGATCTTCGCCCAGGGCCAATCGGGGGCGGTGTCGCAGCAGGTGACCCAGGCACAGGGCCAGCTTCAGGCCATGGCCGCCTCGCTGCAGTCGCTGCGGGCGTCCGGGCTGGACACGAACGTGGCGCGCACCGTCGTACGGCTTCAGGAGGAGCAGACCAGTTACCAGAGCGCCCTGGCCGTCGGCGCGCAGTTGCTGCAGCCGACCCTGGCGAAGTATCTACCGTAGCCGCGGGCGCCGGGCACACCATCCCGCGTGTCGAACCAGCGCGGAACTCGGACGGCACATCGGACGGCGTAAAGGAATGGTTCCGTGCCTCACCGAACGTGGCGTGGCACACTAGGTGGTGCCATCGCGCGGAGGGGGCGGGATCGTGGGCGAGGACTGGCGCGGCTCCCTCCGGCCCACGGACGCCGAGGGCGAGGACGAACTGGAATCCTTTCCGCTGCCACCGGAGGCCCGGGACGCCGAGGCCGCGGCCGTGACCACGGTGCTGGAGCGAATCGGACGCCAGACGCCCCCCGGCGGCGGCACCGCCCAGCCGCGCGACGGGGACCAGGACACCGGGCCGGATGCTCCGGAGCCCTCCGGGGCCGCTGCGGATGCTCCGGAGCCCTCCGGGGCCGCTGCGGATGCCGCGGAGCCCGATGGGCGCGCCCAGGCGCCTGCGGCCGCTGACGACGGCGGGGACGCCGAGCCGGCCGGCCTGTCCCCGGTGATCGACGCCGAGGTGCGGCGTTACCACGAAGAGATGGGGCTGGTCGCGCCGGCGGAGGCACCGCTGCCCGCGCCCGCCGGTGGCGGGGGGCAGGGGGGCGGCGGCCCGCTGGTACCGTCGTCCGGCGCGCCGGGGGACGGCGGCGGCCCCGGCCGCCGCAAGCGCTGGATTGAGATCACCGACCGGCCGATGACGGTGTTTGAGCATCTGGACGAGTTGCGCCGGCGCCTGGTGTGGGCGGTCCTGGCCTTCGTCGTCGGCATGGGCACCACGTTCCTGTTCGTGCAGCCGCTCTTGGTGTTCACCGAGCGCAACGCCGCCCGAAGCTTCCACATCCACATCATCGCCGGCGCTCCGATGGCCCCCATGTTCGCCTCCATCCGCATCGCCGCCGTCGGGGGGCTCCTGCTGGGGTCGCCGGTCATCCTCTACCAGATCGTGGCCTACGTGCTGCCCGCCCTCACTTCGAAGGAACGCAAGATGATGTTCGGCTACCTGCCCGTGACCGCGGTGCTCTTCGCCGTCGGGCTCGCGTTTGGCTTTTTCGTCTTCGAGCCCGTGGCACTGCGGGTCTCGGTGCTGTGGCTGTCGGTCATCTCGCCGATCTACACGCTCGACCAGTGGGTGCAGTTCCTGCTGGCCTACGCCACACCGTTCGGGCTGATCTTCGAGCTGCCGGTCGTCATCGCGCTCTTGGTCAAGCTCGGGGTGCTGACGCCGGATACCTTGGTGCGCGGGCGGCGCTGGGCCCTGATGCTCGCGGTCGTGGTCGCGATGATGTTCGCGCCGCCGGCCGACCCGATCGTGACCCCGTCGCTCATCGCCGGCCCCGTCTACGGACTGTATGAAATCAGCATCTTTGTCGCCCGCGTCGCCTATCGCCAGCGCCAGCGCGCGCTTGCGGCCGACGAAGGATGACGGGCGCCGTCACGCGGTGCGGGACCGGCGCCCGGCGGCGGCGCCGTCCACACCCTTGTCCACACGCGGACCCCCTGAGCTAGAGGTTGTGCACAGGGTTATCCACACTATCCACAGGCCGGACGGGGTCGACGGCGAGCGCCCGCCGGGTGCCGCACCAGCCGACGGCGCGCGTTGCGGTGCCCGCGGGCGTCCGTGATAATCGAGGGGAAGATGCGGGAAGGGTGCGGTCAAGTGGCGGTGGAACGGCTTGTCGTGCGCGGCGCGCGCCAGCACAACCTCAAGGGCGTCACGGTGGAGATCCCGCGCAACGCCCTGTGCGTGTTCACAGGCGTCTCCGGCAGCGGCAAGTCGAGCCTCGCCTTTGACACCATCTACGCCGAGGGGCAGCGCCGCTATGTCGAGTCGCTGTCCGCTTACGCGCGCCAGTTCCTCGGGCAGATGGACAAACCCGACGTGGACGAGATCGTCGGACTGTCTCCGGCCATCTCCATCGACCAGAAGACGACCAGCCACAACCCGCGCTCGACCGTCGGCACCGTGACCGAGATCTATGACTACCTGCGGCTGCTGTATGCACGGGTGGGCCGGCCGCACTGCCCCCGCTGCCACAAGCCGATCACGCGCATGGCGATCGAGCAGATGGTCGACCAGGTCCTGGCGCTGCCCGAGGGTGCGCGGGTGCAGGTGCTCGGTCCCGTGGTGCGCGGACGTAAGGGCGAGCACACCAAGGTGCTCTCCGAACTGGCCCGCGCGGGCTTTGTGCGCGTCCGCGTCGACGGCGAGGTCCACGAGTTGGGCGCGGTGCCGTCGCTGGACAAGCGGCGCCAGCACCACATCGCGGTGGTCGTCGACCGGCTGGCGGTTTCCGCGGACGCCTCCACCCGCCTTGCGGAGGCCATGGAGACGGCCTGCCGCCACGCCGACGGCCTGGCGCTGGTGCTGGTCACCGACGCCGCTGGCGCGCCGCAGCGGGAGATGCTGTTTTCCGAGCACCTGGGCTGCCCCGACTGCGGCACGAGCGTCGGGGAACTGGCGCCGCGGCTGTTTTCCTTCAACAGCCCGCACGGCGCCTGCCCCGCCTGCACCGGGCTGGGGGCGCGCCTGGAGGTCGATCCGCAGCGGGTGCTGCCCAACCCGCGGCGCAGCCTGGCCGAGGGGGCCGTCGCGCCGTGGGGCGGGCGGGACAACCACTTCTCCCGCCAACTGCTTGCCGTGGCCGCCCACTTCGGCGTGTCCCCGGAGACGCCGCTTGAGGCCGCGGGACAGGCCTTCATCGACCACCTCCTGCACGGCTGTCCCCAGGAGCCGATCACGCTGCACGAGCCCGGGATGCGGCCGAAGCCGATGCGTTGGGCGGGCGTGCTGGCGCTGCTTTCCCGCTACCACCACGAGGCGCGCGAGCACTCCTGGACCCGGGATGAGATCGAGAGCGTCATGTCTCCCGTGCCGTGCGCGAGCTGCGGCGGGCGGCGCCTGCGCCCCGAGGCGCTCGCCGTGACCGTGGGCGGGATTTCCATCGCCGAGCTCACAGCGCTCAACGTCGCGGCGGCCCGGGAGTTCGTCGAGCAACTGCGCCTGGATCCCCGCGATCGGGAGATCGCCAGGGACATCCGGCGCGAGTTGCTGGAGCGCCTCGGCTTCCTCTGCAACGTCGGGCTCGAATACCTGACCCTCGAGCGGGCGGCGGGGTCGCTGTCCGGGGGTGAGGCGCAGCGCATCCGGCTGGCCACGCAGATCGGCTCCGGTCTGGTCGGCGTCCTGTACATCCTGGACGAGCCATCGATCGGGCTGCACCAGCGTGACAACCGGCGGCTGATCTCCACCCTGACCCGGCTGCGCGACCTGGGCAACACGCTGATCGTCGTCGAGCACGACGAGGAGACTATCCGCAGCGCCGACTATCTGGTGGACATCGGGCCGGGCGCGGGGGAGCACGGCGGCCGCGTCGTGGCCGCCGGCACGGTCGAAGAGGTTGCCAACCATCCGGAGTCCGTCACCGGCGCCTTCCTGAGCGGCCGCCGGCGGATCGCGCCGCCCGCCGCCCGCCGCGGCCCGTCCGATCGCCAACTGTCGGTGCGCGGGGCCTGCGAGCACAACCTCAAGGACATCGACGTCGACTTCCCGCTGGGAAGGTTCACGGCGGTCACCGGGGTTTCGGGGTCCGGCAAGAGCACCCTGGTCAACGAGGTGCTGCACAAGTACCTGGCGGCGGCGCTCAACGGGGCGCGGGTGCGCCCCGGCCGCCACGGCCGCGTCATCGGCGCCGAGTCGCTGCGCAAGGTGGTGGACGTCGACCAGTCGCCCATCGGCCGCACCCCGCGCAGCAACCCCGCCACCTACACGGGGGTCTTCGACGAGGTGCGCGAGCTGTTTGCGCAGACCCAGGAGTCGCGGGCCCGCGGCTACGCCAAGGGGCGCTTCAGCTTCAACGTCAAGGGCGGCCGCTGCGAGGCCTGCGGCGGTGACGGCATCCTGAAGATCGAGATGCACTTCTTGCCCGACGTGTATGTGCAGTGCGACGTTTGCAAGGGCCGCCGCTACAACCGGGAGACCCTGGAGGTCACCTACCGCGGCCGCACCATCGCCGATGTCCTGGACATGACCGCCGAGACGGCCCTCGCGTTTTTTTCCCCCGTGCCGGTGCTGCGCCGCCGCTTGGCCGCGCTGGTGGACGTCGGCCTCGGCTACATCCGGCTCGGCCAGCCGGCGACCACGCTGTCCGGGGGCGAGGCGCAGCGGGTCAAACTGGCGTCCGAGCTCAACCGGCGCTCCGACGGCGGCACCGTATATATCCTGGACGAGCCGACCACCGGCCTGCACAGCGCCGACGTGGAGCACCTGCTGGCCGTCCTGCACCGGCTGGTCGAGGCCGGCGATACGGTGATCGTGATCGAGCATAACCTGGACGTCATCAAGACCGCGGACTGGATCATCGATCTGGGTCCGGAGGGTGGCGACCGCGGCGGCGAGGTGATCGCGGTGGGGACGCCGGAGGAGATCGCCGCCTGCCCGCGTTCGTACACCGGCAAGTTCCTCGCGCCGCTACTCGGTTCACCGGCTCCGGCGGTCGTCGGCGCCTGACGTGGGGGTGGGGCCCGTGCGCGCCCTGGTGACCGGTGCCGGTGGATACCTCGGCGGGGCGGTGGTGCCGGGGCTGCGGGCCGAGGGCATCGACGTGCGGGCCCTGGTGCACCGCTCCCGCCCCGCCCACCTGCGGGGTGTGGCATGCGTCGAGGGGGACGTGGTCGGCGGGGACGGACTGGAAGCGGCCTGCCAGGGGTGCGACGGGGTCGTCCACCTGGTCGGGGCGTTGCGCGCGCCTTCCGACGCGGCGTTTCACGCCATCCACGCGGTGGCGGCCCAACGTGTGGCCGAGGCCGCCCGCCGGGCCGGCGCGCGCCGCTTCGTCTTGGTGAGTGCCGCCGGCGTGGGCCCGCAGGGAACCGCCTACCAGCGCAGCAAGTGGCAGGGCGAGCAGGCGGTCGCCGCGGCCGGTTTGGACCACACCATCCTGCGGCCCTGCCCAGTGTTCGGTCCAGGGGGGCCGGGCACCAACCTGGTCCGTGAACTGGGAGGCATGCTGCGCGCACCCCTGATGCCGGTGATCGGGGACGGCCGCTACCTGCTGCAGCCGGTCGCGAGCGGAGATGTGGCGCTGGGGGTGGCGCGCGCCCTGCAGCGGCCGGTGGCCGTCGGCCGCACCTACCCGGTGGGTGGGCCGGAGGCCCTGACGTATCTGGAGGTGCTGCGGCGCATCGCGGCGGCCCAGGGCAGACCGCTGCGCACCGTATCGCTGCCGGTGGGCTGGATGCGGGCCGCGATGCCCGTGTTGCAGCGGCTGCCGGGTTTCCCGCTGACGGTTGACCAGTTACGGATGCTGCTCGCGGGCAGCACAGCGGACCCATCGGCCTTCTGCGCCGATCTTGGGATAGAGCTGCAGCCGTTTGCCGGCCGATGAGGGCGGGGGCTTGCGCACCCACCAACCCTCGTGCCCACGCCACGCATCCGCCGCGGTTGCGCCGGGTGGCCCGGCCGGATACCCTGGGGTGCAAGCGGTTCACTACGTCTGCGTCGGGGGGGCGCGCCGTGTCGCCCAAGCGCCGTCCCGGACGTCCGTTGGCCCTGGCGGCGGGGTTCGTCGCCATGGCGCTCGCCGTGTTGTTGCTGCTGCTGCCGAACCTGCCGATGCGCTGGGGATTGACCCTGGACATCGTGATGATTGTCAGCCTCGGGGTGATGTTCGCGGCGACGCGCTGGCGCGGCCGCTGAGGCGGTGGGGGTGGATGAGCCAGTGGGGCGTGCGGGCGTCGACGACGAGGCCCTCAACGCCAAGCTGGCACGACTGCCCGAACGCCCCGGGGTCTACCTGTTCCGCGACGCGGCGGGCACCATCCTGTATGTGGGCAAGGCGGTCTCGCTGCGCAGCCGCGTCCGCTCCTACTTCCAGTCCGGTCGCGGTCTGGAGGCCAAGACGCAGCGGCTGGTCGCGGTGGTCGCCGACCTGGAGTGGATCGTCACCGACTCCGAGGTCGAGGCGTTGCTGGTCGAAAACAACCTCATCAAGAAGCACCGGCCGAAATACAACATCCGCCTGCGCGACGACAAGCAGTATCCATACCTGCGCCTGGACCTGACGGACTCCTGGCCGACGCTGCAGTTGGTGCGCCGCCCCGCCGCCGACGGCGCCCGCTACTTCGGCCCCTATCCCCACAGCGCCGCGGTCTGGGAGACGATGGCCGCCCTGCGCCGTGTCTTTCCATACCGCAGTTGCTCGGACCGGCGCCTGGGCCAGCCGCATCCCTGCCTCTACTACCACATCCACCGCTGCCTGGCGCCGTGCATCTCGGCCACGACGCCGGGGGCGTATGCCGACATGGCGCAGCAGTTGGCCCAGTTCCTCGACGGCAAGGGCGACGATGTGCTGGGCCGGCTGGAGGCGCAGATGCAGGAGGCGTCTGAGGCGCTGCGCTTCGAGGACGCCGCCCAGCTACGCGACCGCCTCGCGGCGCTGCGGTCCGTGCTCCAGAAGCAGAAAGTGCAGCGGGCCGGCGGCGGCGATCGGGACGCGCTGGCGGTGGCCCGCGGACCGCACGGCGAGGCGGCGGTGCAGATCTTCTTCTTCCGCGAGGGCAAACTGGCGGGACGCGAGGGGCACCTTCTGGACGGTGGCGAGGGACGGGCGGACGCCGAGGTGCTGTCCGCCTTCGTGCAGCAGTTCTACGGCGGCGGCGGCGCGGCCGTGCCGGCGGAGTTGCTGCTGGAATCCGAGCCTTCTGATCCCGAATCGCTGACGGCCCTGCTGCGGCGCTGCCGCAGTGGGGCCGTGCGGCTACGCGTGCCCCAGCGCGGCGAGAAGCGGCAGGTCGTGGAGATGGTGCGGCGCAACGCCGAGTCCTTTCTGGAGGCGCAACGCTGGCAGCGGGAGCAAAGCCGCGACGCCGTCGACGCCGCGCTCACGGAACTGGCGGGGGTGCTCGGACTCGCGGGACCGCCCCGCCGCATCGAGTGCTACGACAACTCCAACCTGCACGGCCTGCATCCGGTGGCCGCGATGGTGGTGTTCGAAGACGGCCTGCCCCGCAAGGCGGAGTATCGGAAGTTCAAGGTGCGTACGGTGGCGGGGTCGGACGACTTCGCCACCATGGAGGAGATCGTCGGCCGCCGCTTCGCCCGCGCCGCCCGCGAACGCCGTGAACTGGCCGAGGGCAACCCGGACGGCGAGGTGCCGCCGGTGGAGGGGGGCTTCGCCCGCCTGCCGGACCTGGTGCTGATCGACGGCGGGCGCGGCCAGCTCTCCCACGCGCGCGCGGCGATGCGGGCCGTGGGGATGGAGAAGATCCCGACCTTCGCGCTGGCCAAGGAGAACGAGTGGATCTTCGTGGAGGACCGCCCCGAGCCCATCGTCCTGCCGCGCACCTCGCCGGGCTTGCGCCTGCTGCAGCGGGCGCGGGACGAGGCGCACCGCTTCGGGCTCGGATTCCACCGCCAGTTGCGGGGGCGGGCGGCGGTGGCCTCGGTGCTGGAGGATGTTCCCGGAATCGGACCCCGCCGACGCAAGGCCCTGCTGCAGGCCTTCGGTTCCCTGGCGGCGATCCGCGACGCCGACCTGGAGGCGCTGGCCGGCGTCCGCGGGATGAACCGCGCGGCGGCCGAGGAGTTGCTGCAGTATCTGCGCCAGACGCCCGGGGTGGCGTCCGGCCCGCAGTCCGGAAGCGAATGATCGCTTGCGCGCAACAATGTTACATGCAACATTGACGATGTCTATCTCCAGGCATACGATGGTCCATGGGTGGTGCGGAAATGGAACCGACGCTTGTCGGCCGCTGCCCTGCGTGCGGCGGCGCGCTGGCCGTGCGGCGGCTGCAGTGTCCACAGTGTGAGACGGCGGTGGAGGGGCGCTTCGCGCCCTCGCCCTACGACGCCCTCACGCCGGATCAGGCCGCCTTCCTCGAGGTGTTCCTGCGCAGCCGGGGCAACCTGCGGGAGGTCGAGCGCACCCTGGCGCTGTCCTATCCGGCGGTGCGGGCACGGCTGGACGCCCTCCTGGAGGCCCTCGGGCTCGGTGCGGCGGGGGAGGATGCGTCGGCACCCGGCGCGGGTGAGCGTCGCGCGGTGCTGGCGGCGCTGGAGCGCGGGGAGATCGGTGCGGTGGAGGCGGCGGCCAGACTCCGCGGTGAGTCCCGGGGACCCGACGTCGACGGGGGCTGATGCGCATCCTGGGGGCCCGAGAGGGACCGGATGGCGACGGAGGGGACGGGTAAACCATGGCGGACGGCGGCGATCCGGTGGAGGCGGGACCGGCGAGTGAGCGGTTGGTCGTCCTGCGGCTGTTGGAGGCGGGACGGATCACCGCGGCCGAAGCCGCGGAGTTGCTGCGGGCCCTCGGCGAGGGTGAGCCGGCGACCGGCCCCGGCGGGCACCGGGCACCCGATTGGGTCGAGCAGGCGGCGCAACGCGCCGCGGAACGGGCACAGCGCGCCGCCGCCCACGGGCGGCGTTCCGCCGAGTTCTGGGCCCGGCGCGCCGATGATCTGGCGGGCCGGGCCGCCGGCCAGGCGGCGCGGACGGCGGAGCAGATCGGGGAGAACGTCGGGCGGATCTTCACCAACCTGCCGGACTGGTTGGACCGGGCGGCGCGCGCCGGGTGGGGCAACCTCGGCGTCGGCCACCACTTCGAGGACGTCGTCGAGGGTGACCTCGAAGGGGGCGACGGTCCGGCGGGTCTGGATCTGGAGGCGTGGAACGGCAGGGTGACCCTCCGCACCTGGGAGGGTTCACGGGTGCGCCTGGTGCTGCGCAAGACCGTGCACGCTCCGAGCGAGGAACAGGCCCGCCGCCTGGCCGCCGCCATTTCGGCCGAGGTGATCGGCCGCCAGGTGGTGGTGCGGGCCGCGGCGGACATCGGCGTGTGGCCCGGCGGGCTTTCGATGGAGGCGGACCTGCCGCGGGAGGCGGTGTGGGGGGGCGTGGTCCGCAGCGGCAACGGGCGCATCGAGGTCCTGGGGCTGCACGTGCGCGGGTTGCGCCTGGAGACGAGCAACGGCCGCGTCACCGTGACCGGCGGCACGCTGGACGACCTGACCGCGGTGACCAGCAACGGCCGCATCGAGGTCGATGGGTTGCGCGGGCACGCGCTACTGCGCACCAGCAACGGCGGCATCACCATCACCCTGGCGGACGGCGGTCCAGAGGTGGATGTCGATGCCTCCACCAGCAACGGCGGTATCGAACTGGCGCTGGCCGGCGCCATGGCGATGGATGTGGAGGCGAATACCAGTAACGGCCGCATCGACGCCGCCGGCCTCGGGCCGGAGGCGCCGATGCCGACGGCGCCCCGCTACACCGGCCGCGCCAGCCTCCGCTGGCGCTCAGCCGACTGGGAGCAGGCCGAGCGCCGCTGCCGCCTGGCCCTGCAAACCAGCAATGGGGGCATCCGCTTCCAGGGGGTCGAGCGGATCTAGGCCTGGCCACCGTTCTCCCCGGATGGGGGCGGGGTGTCGGTCTGACCCGAGTCGCCGTCCTGGTGCGCGTCGGGGTCCGGCCCGCCGGCGGCGGTACGCTGCGTGCCGCCGCTGGCGGCCGCCCACCACCAGACCAGCCCGACGATCGCCGCGATGCCCAGGACCCACCACCAGATGTTTCCGGTCGTTGCCGCCACCGTGTTGGCGAGGTTCAATCCGCTACCCGTCGCCGCGATCCAGCCGTCCAAGAGGTGCACCTCCGTGGTCTTCCCTCTATGGCCCGCACCGTACGATGACGGCGGCGGCCTGGAAGGAGGATGCCCGTCTGGGCGGTAGCTGATGTGCCGATCCGGTATCGGGTGCTCTGCGCGCGACCCATGGCGATCGACGGGCACCCTGCGGCGATCCGCCGCCCGGTACGCCGTCATAACGGAGGTGGAGGCGGTTGATTGCGCGCTGGCTTGTCAACGCCGTGGCCCTGTATCTGACGGCCCTGATCCTGCCCGGGATCTCCCTGCGCGGCATTGGCGCCACGTTGATCGCCGCGGCCGTGCTGGGCATCGCCAACGCGGTGATCCGCCCGGTGCTGCTCATCCTGACCCTGCCGTTGAACGTCCTGACGCTGGGGCTCTTCACCTTTGTGGTCAACGCGCTGATGTTGTGGCTGGTCAGCGCCGTCGTGCCCGGCTTCGTGGTGCGCGGCTTCGTGCCGGCGCTGGTAGGGGCCGTGGTGCTGAGCCTGATCAGCTTCGTGCTGACCCGCCTGATCCACTGAACGGCCGGTGTGCGCGGCGGCGGCGAGCCGGATGGCGCCGGAGCGGGCGCTTTGGTATCGTGGCCGCGGGCTTGCGCGGGGTGCGCCGGGGGGGCGGGACGGTGGCGGTCCGGTTGGTGGCCCTGGATCTGGACGGGACGGTGCTCGGACCGGGGACGGAGATCGCGGCGGAACTACCGGGGGTGCTGCGGCGGGCGGCGGATGCCGGGGTGTGGATCACCCTGGCCACCGGCCGCATGCTGCTTTCCGCGGCTGGGGTGCAGCGGCGGTTGGGGATCGAGGGGCCGCTTCTGGCTTACAACGGCGGGGCGGTGCGCCTGACCGACGGCGCTGGCTGGAGCGAGGGGATCCCCCTGGCGGCGGCCCACGCCATCGGCCGGCTCTGCCGCGAGCGCGGGTATTTCCTCCAGTGCTACCTGGGGGACGAAGTGTTTGTCTCGGCGGCCGACCCGCGCGCCGACGCCTACTCCGCCCTGGCCGGGGTAGGGTACCGCGTGGACCCCGAGACCGCCTTCTTTCCCGCCTCGGAGCCGGCGAAGCTGCTGGTCATCGAGCCGGTGGAGCGCCAGCCGCAGGTGCGCGCGGCGGTGGCCGAGGCGGCGGCCGGAGCGGTATCGCTGTTCCACTCCTATCCCCACTACCTCGAAATCGTCCGGGCCGGCGTGGACAAGGGGACCGCGCTGGCACGATTGACGGCGCGACTGGGACTGGAGCCGGCGGAGGTGATGGCGGTGGGTGACGCGGAAAACGATCTGCCGATGGTGACCTATGCCGGGATCGGCGTTGCCGTCGCCAACGCCGGTGCGGTCCTGCGCTCGGCGGCCGACTACGTCTGCGAGGCCCCGTGCGGCGCCGGGGTGGCGGAGGCGATTCGCCGCTTCGCGCTCTGAAGCGGTGTGCGCGGCCCGCGGGCATGGGGGTGGGCGGTCGTGGCGGTGCCGATCTCGGGTCCGGACGGTGCGCCGGAGTCCTGGCCGGACGACGTGGCGGCGGCCGCCGTCGTCGGGATCGGTGAGGAGGCCGGCGACGAGGAGCAGACGGATGCACTGGTGGCCGAGGGGATCGGTGCCGTCGTCTACTTCGCCTCGGCGCTGCGAGACCCGGCGGCGGCCGCCAACCGCAGTGCGTCCCTGGCGCGCGCCGCCCTGCGCGGCCCCACGCAGCAGCCGTTGCTGATCGCCGCCGACCAGGAAGGCGGACGGGTGGCTCGCCTGCCGCCGGGGCCGGCATCCCTGCCCGGGGCGATGGCGCTTGCGGCGACGGGCGATCTGGATCTGATCCGCGCCGCCGGGCGGGCCACCGCCGGCCAACTCCTGGCCGTGGGGGTGTGCTGGGACCTGGCGCCGGTCTGCGACCTCTGGTCCCGGGACAATCCGGCCCTGGGCAGCCGCTGCTTCGCGGCCGACCCCGAAGGATGCGGCCAAGCGGCGGCCGCCTTCGCCGCCGGCCTGCAGGATGGCGGCGTCATCGCCTGCGCCAAGCACTTTCCGGGCCACGGGGACACCGAGGTGGACAGCCACTTCGGGCTGCCGCTACTCCGCGCCTCCCGGGACAGGCTCCAGGCCCGGGAGTGGGTCCCGTTCCACCACGCCGTGCGGGCCGGCGCCGGCTCCCTCATGCTCGGCCACCTGCAGGTGCCCGACCTCGGACCGCTGCCGGCGAGCCTGGAGCCCGCGGCTTACGCCGCGGCGCGGGAGGCTCTGGGCTTTGACGGGTTGCTGGTGACAGACGCCCTGGGCATGGCCGGGGCCCTCCAGGCTGTAGGCGGCGACGTGGGCGCGGCGGCGGTGCGGGCCATCGCCGCCGGCGCGGACCTCGTTCTGGTGGCTCACGGCCCGCGCGAGCACCGCCAGGCACTGGGGGCGATCCGTGCCGCCCTGGCCTCCGGGTCCCTGCTCAGGGCAAGGGTGGACGAGGCCTGCCGGCGGTTGATCGCGGCCAGGGCCCGCTGGCGGATCGGCCGGGGCGCCGCGCCGGACGGGGGGGCGGCGCCGCACCTGCTGCGGCGCCCATCCGATATCGCCCTGGCGCGGCGGGCCGCGCGCGCCGGCATCACCGAACTGCGGGTTGGGCCCTGCGCCGCGGGGCCCCCCGGCCGCTGGACTTGGGGCAGCCGGTGCCCGGAGGCCCTGCGCGAGGCGGTGCGTTCCCTGTGGCCGGAGGCGGGGGCCGCCCAGGAGGGCGATCTGCCGGGGGTCTGCCTGGATGGGGGGAACTGCCATCTGCTGGTGGGGCCGCCCCTGCCGCCGTCCCTGCCGTCCGGCCGGGTCCTTTTGGCCTACGACACGGCGCCCGCCTCTTTGGAGGCGCTGTGCCAGGCGGGCGTGGGCGCCTTTGCCCCCGGCGGCCGCCTGCCGCGGGCCTGACGGCCGGCGTCCCCGGAGCGCGCCGCGCCCCCACCGCACCCGTGGACGCGGGCCGCCCGGTGGCAGGAGCGCGTGGATCCTTCCGTGCATTACCGTATCGCCTCCTGACCTCTGACCTCGGCTGGCCATCCGGCTTCCGCCCACCTTGCCTTGTCCCACCCCAATCCCACGTCGCCCCGCCGCCGGTGCGCCCGGCCCAGGCCGGTGCGCCCTTCCGCCTCGCCGTCCTTGCCATGGAGGCGGAAACGGTGTAAGCTGCAATAGCTGCAAAGAAGTCTGACGACTTTATCGCGGCGTTGGAGGTGTTGCGTGTGGAAGATGCGATGGAGGCGCGTGATGCTGAGGGCGAAGCCGAGGCGGAGATCGAACTGGGGCGGACGGCTGGGGCCGAGAGGGCCGAGGAACCGTCCGCGGGCGCAGAAGGGGATCCGCCCGCGCCGGTGGCGGCGGCCGTTGGGACGGAGCCGCATCGCCTGTCTGCGCGGGCCCAGAAGCTGAAGGACGAACTGTTGGGGGAGTTCTCGCTGACGGTGGACGACGTGGCGGGTGTGCTGGAGGTGGACCGCAGCACCATCTACCGCTACATCCAGGACGGTTCCCTGGTGGCGCTCAAGCTCGGGCGCGAGTACCGCCTGTCCGAGCGCGACGTGCGGGCCTTCCTCGAGGGGTTGATCGTGCGGGAGCGGGAGCGGGTGGCGGGCCTGCGCGGGCCGCAGGGGGAGCCGGAGCCGGAGCGCGGGCCCAAGGGACGCAAGGGCCCCAAGCACCACGGCCACCACGGTCCGCACGGTCTCCACGGGACGAAGGGGCACGGGCCCGCCGCCGGCGAGGTGTGATCGCTGTTGCGGGAGGCGAGCGAGCCCGCGCGCCGAAGGCGACCGCCGGGTGGTGGTGCTGCACATGCGCCTGCGGGTGGTGCGGGTGGTGGCGTTGGTCGGCCTGCTCTGTGCCGGCTGCGCGGCCCCGGGCGGCGGCCTGCCCGGGGCGGTCGCTCCCGTGGTGGCGGTCCGGCCCG
>JAJZXK010000008.1:0-21366 GCA_021806565.1 Bacillota bacterium
CTGGAGGATCTGCCGCGGTCGGGGCGACCGCCACGAATCCCGCCGGAGGCCCGCCTCTGGGTCGTAGAGCTGGCCTGTCGCAAGCCGACGGAACTTGGTCATCCTCACGAGCAGTGGACCACCCAGTTGCTTGCCGATCACGTAAGGCGCGAAGGACCGCCCTCCGGCTTCCCCAGTTTGCAGTACGCGGGCAAGAGTCTGATTCACGACATCCTGGCGCAGCAACAACTGCGTCCCCACCGCGTGCGGTATTACCTTCATCGGCGCGACCCCGATTTCGACCAGAAGAAAGCCATGATCTTGATGGTCTATCAGGAAGTGGCCGTCCAACGGCAGTTCCAGGCCAACGGCGAGGCTATTCCGCACACCGTGACCCTTTGCGTCGACGAAAAGCCTGGGTGCCAGGCGCTACGCAATGTGGCTCCCGATCTGCCCCCACGACCGGGAGAGCACCCCAGCATGGCGCGCGACTACGAGTATAAACGCCTTGGCACGCTCTCGCTCCTGACCGGGCTCGACCTGCTCTCCGGCCAGGTCCACGGCTTGGTGCGCCCCCGCCACCGCAGTGCCGAGTTCGTGGAACTCCTGGAGGAGATCAACCGCTTCTACCCAGCGGACCGGAAGGTGCGCATCATCTGCGACAACCACAGCGCTCACGTTTCGAAGGAGACCCAGCGCTACTTGGGACGGCACCCGGGCCGCTTTGAGTTCGTCTTCACGCCCGTCCACGCCTCGTGGTTGAATCTGATCGAGGTCCTGTTCAGCAAAATGTCCCGGTCGGTGCTACGCGGCATCCGGGTCGACTCCACAGAGGAATTCTCCGCCCGCATCCGCCAGTACTGGGACTCACTCAACGCACAGCCAGTCGTTTTCCGCTGGAAGTACGGCATCGACGACTTGGAGCAGTTGACGGCTCCCGAGCACGCGAATAGTGTCGAGACTTAGGGAGCGCTCTACTAGTTGACGTGCGGGGCCGTCCACTCGAAAAGATGGCGGCGACAGGCCGCGAGATGGACACCACGGGGCCGGAGGTCGGCGCGGTATCCCAGACGGTGGCGACGACCCGCCCCACATCGGCCGTCAAGACGATCTCGGGAGACCCCCGCCGCGGGGACGGCCCCCCATGCTTCCCGGACACACGCGACACAGGCCCCGGGTGCTCAGATCCCGGCGCCGGAGGCGGCCGGCCGCCGCCCGAACACCGCCGCGGCAAGTCGGCGCACGCAGTCCAGTCCGATCACCTCGCGCTCCTGTAGGGGGGCCGTCCGCACGTCGGTGCCGGGGAACCTGCGCGGGATCTCCCGCAGGTAGCGTTGCTGCATCTCGAAGCGCTTGCGAAAGAGGGGGTCGACACACACCTCTTGCGCAAGGACCAGGTTGGCGACCACCAGTCCGGTCCGCAGTCCGATCGCGCCCAGATCGCTGGCGGCGCGTTCCGCCTCGGCCAGCGGCGTCGCCTCCGGATAGACGACGAAGGAAAACAGCGTCCGCACTGGATCCCTGAGCACCGACAGCGCCTGTTGCAGGCGGGCGGCCTCCTGGCGGTCCACCTCGGCGCTTGCCGCGGAGCCGTGGGCCTTGACGGCCAGTTGCTCGCCGTAGCTGAGCGGAAGCTCCAGCAGGCGCAGCGTGTGACCGGTGGGTGCCGTGTCGAAGACGACGACCGGGTGGTCGTCCGCCAGCAGATAGGTGAGGAAGCGCCGGAAGACGGCGATCTCCTCGGTGCAGGGGGAGTCGAGTTCCTCCGCCAGCCGCGCCACCGTCCCCGGAGCGTAGCGCCCTCGGGCTTCGGCGAGCACCTGCTCCTTGTACCTCCCGGTCTCATGTCCCGGATCGATACGGGCGGCCCACAGCGCCTCGACGCCCGGCACCGGTCCCGGCTCGTCTCCCACCGGGCATTCCAGGACGGAGCCGATGTGCGCCGCCGGATCGGTGGTAACCAGCAGGGTTCGCCGGCCAGAGGACGCCGACCAAACGGCGGCGGCGACGGCCAACGTCGTCTTGCCGACACCGCCCTTGCCCGCGAAGAACAGGCGGCGCCCGCCATCCGCAGGCGGCGGCCCCTCAACCGACGGCGTCGACATCGGTGTTCACCCACCTCCCGAGCGCGCGCAGCATCCGCACCCCTTTGACCTCCTCCTCCAGAAGCGGAACCTCATCGGCTGCACCCGCGAACCGGCCCACCAGTTCCGCGACGGCCGCCCGCTGCATCTGCCGCCGCGAACGGAAGAAGGGATGCACGGCAGCCGCCGCGGGGATCACACCGTTGATGTAAAGGCGATGGTTGGTCATCCCCAGCGCCTCCAACTCCCGCGAGGCGCGCAGCGTCTCCTCCACCGAGGTGCGCTCCGGCTGGGCGACGAAGACAAACAGGGTGTTCTGGCCGTCGCGCAGCCGCCGCACGGCCTCGTCGTACTGCTCCTTGGAAGTCCGCAGTTGGTCGACCGGTCCGATGCAGGTCTGCCCCGAGCCGCGGGCGCTGTCTTCGATGTGTAGCGACCACGCGGCCGGAAGACCCAATAGCCGCAGGGTGTGTCCGGTGGGTGCCGTGTCGAAGACGACCCGGTCGTAGTGTCCGTCCAGCATGCAGGCGATGAACTCGTCGAACCCCGCGATCTCGACCGTGCACGGGCCGCTCATCTGCTCCTCGACGGTGCGCAGCACCCCTTCGGGCAAGAGTCCCCGCAACGGTGCCAGGGCCTTATCCCTGTATGCGCGCGCCGCGGCGTCCGCGTCGATCTCCTGGGCGTCCAGCCCGGGCACGGCCGCGATGGGCCGCGGGCGGGGGCCGATCTCCTGTTCAAACACATCGGCAAGGTTCGAGGCGGGGTCCGTCGTCACAAGCAGGGTCCGCCGTCCCCCGTCGGCCAGCCGGACGGCCGTCGCCGACGCCAGAGACGTCTTGCCGACGCCTCCCTTGCCGGAGAAGAACAGGTGACGAGCCACCGCGGGGCCCCCCTCTGGCAGCCGGCCGTACATGGACGGCCGCAGGTTCATCGCGAAACGGGCGCACCACCCTGAACCTGCCCGGCAGGTGAGCACAGGCCCGCGCCCCAGCTCCAGTCATGGCTGCTGAACTAGCAGCTCCGCGGGCTTCCTCAACCACAGCCGCTCGGTTCAACTGCGGCGGCCACCGTAACGGAACGGGGGGTCTTCAACTGCGCATAGCTCGGGTAGGAGCCGACGCTCACGACCTTTCCGTCTACGGTGACCACCGGCAGCGCCGCCGCCCCCTGTTGCATTAGGAGTTGATACACCTGGGGCATGCCGACAAACGCCTGCGGCTGCCGGCTGAGTTGGTAGCGTTGTACGTCCTCACCTTCGGCCTTCAACCGCTCGACGACCTGCTGGAAGCCGATCAGCGCGGGATCCGGCGCCGGTCCGCAAACCCCGCTCGCGCAGCACATCTCGGGATCCCACACACGAACCTCCATGGGATCAGGCCCCCTTCTGGCAGGCGCAGTCGGCGCCGCAGCCGCCATCCGCCGAGACCACCGCGAGTTCGCCATCCGCCAGCACGGCCTGGGCCAGGGCGTCCATGGTGAGGGTCGCCTGAAGGTGCACGGCGCGCCCGATGTCCATCGCCTCACGCAGCTGGTCCCAGCACACTCCGAGGCGGCGGGCCGCCTCCGCGTGCTGCTTCAGGCAGGTCTGACAGCCACTGGCCATGGAAGCCGCCACGGCCACGAGTTCCCGCGTTCGGTCGTCCATCGGGCGCACCCCTCTTTTGGTCATCGTCAAATCACGATAGCCTTATGCCGACAACGCGTCAACCGCAAGTACCGTGGCCGCACCGGCGCGATCACGTGGGCACGCGGGCTGCGGGTCGGGATCGCACCTCGGACCGGACGCAGGCGCCCGCGGGCGTCGTGGTTCCCATGCGGGCCGTCAGTTCCACGGGGACGGCAATCGCGTCCAGGGCCGCACGGACATAGGCTGGCAGGTCGCCGACCCGCCGGTGAAACACCCAACTGCCGCGACGCTCATCCTCGACCAGTCCCACGTCCTTCAAGCGGCGCAGGTGCTCGCTGCTGGCGGGCTGGCAGATGCCACGCACGCCTCACGCACACCGAGGACCGATGGGATGTGAAGACGCGTGTCGTCCCCGAGTACCCGGAACCGATGATCGGATGCGGGTTGGCTGACGTGGCCGGACGGTCCGCGCGCACCGGACATTCCCACCGTCTCCGATATGCCGGTGGCAGGCGCCGGGTGCCAAGGTTGGTACGGCCGTGCCGGGGGCGCGGCGGCCCTCGCCCGCGCCGCCGGGACACCCCTTAGGTCCACCGCGCATACCACCGGGCGGCCCCAAGGCGCTCCCGAGCTTCATACGACCATAATGGCCGCGCAACGCGCTCTTCGCGCCCCTTCCATCCGATCGCAACGTGACGGATCCCGTCACATGTGACCATCGCCGTGGTGCTCGCGCCACCGCGCCTGCTCGCGGTCCGCCGAGCCGGAAGGGAGGTGGAATCGGTCTTGGACGCGTCTCTTTGGGGTCGCGGCCCGGCACACGTAGAACCGGCGCCGTACCGGGACATGGGCGTACCGTGGCGGCGTGTGCAGCGTCTGGGGCGGCGGTACTGGTGGCTCTCGTTCCTGCTTCCCACTCTGGTCCTTTACGGGTTGATGGTCGTCTGGCCGACCGCGACCCTCCTGTACGCGAGTCTGCTGCATTTCGATTTCACGCTCGCGGGATCGCGTTTTGTCGGCTTCAGCAACTACCTCCGCTTGTTCCGCCAACCGCTGTACTGGGACTCGCTTGGCAAGACGGCGCTGTACGCGCTACTGGTCGTCCCGGCGACCGTGGCTCTGGCGGTCGGACTGGCCCTGTTGTTTGCGCGTTCCATCCACCGCACGACGGGATGGCTGCGGGCGACGGTGTTCTTGCCCCACATCACCCCCGTGGTCGCCACTTCCCTGATCTGGGTATGGATCTTCAACCCGCAGTTCGGCCTCGCGAACCTGCTGCTGCACCACCTGGGACTCCCAGGCCAGCAGTGGCTGGAGTCGCGTCGCTGGGCGCTGCCGGCGGTGTCGGTGACGACGATCTGGCATTCCGTCGGGTTATATGTCGTGATCGTGCTCGCCGGGCTTTCCCGCATTCCGCGCGCAGTCCTGGAGGCCGCGGCCATCGACGGTGCCGGTCGGTGGCAGAGCTTTCGCTACGTCGTCCTGCCCCTGCTCTCGCCGACGGTGTTCGCCGTCACGGTTCTGGCCACGATCGCCAACATGCAGTCCTTCGGCTACATCTTCCTGATGACCGGCGGAACGCACGGGGGGGCGGGCGGCCCCGCCTTCGCCACCACCACGGATGCCGTGCTGCTCTACTACACCGCGTTCAAGTACCAGTACTTCGGCCTCGCGGCGGCGATGAGCACCGTCTTGCTGATGTTGATCATGCTATGGACGGTTATTCAGAAGATGGTCAGCAGCCGTTGGGTCTTCTACCGCTAACGGTTGCTGGGACGTCGCGCCTGTGCGCGGTGCCGCAGCCCGGGCGAGGGGGAATCCCGATGTATCGGGCGCCGGTGTTGCGGTTCAGCCTCCAACTGGTGGCGGCCGCCGCCTTCTTCTTCCCGGTCTACTGGGTGGTGGTCACCGCCACCGGTCACCACGACAGCGTCTACCGCATCCCGCCCCTCTTCGCCCCCGCCTGGAACCTGCGGCCGTTGGTCCGCGTGTGGAACTCCGCGCCGTGGCCGCGCTATTTCGCCAACACGATCGGCATGACGCTGGTGGTGGTCGGTTGCGTCGTCGCCACCTCCGCCTTGGCCGGCTACGCGCTCGCCGAAGGACGGTTTCGGGGGCGTGAGGTCCTGTTACTCGCCATCCTCGGTGCGGCCATGGTTCCGGAGCAGGCACTGCTGGTGCCGCGCTACCTGGTGGTCCACTCGCTGGGGCTGCTCAACACGTATGCCGGCGAGGTGCTGCCGCTGCTGCTGAATGCGTTCGGCGTCCTGCTCTACCGCCAGTTCTTCCTGTCGCTGCCGACCTCGTACCGCGATGCCGCCCGCATCGAGGGCTGTGGCGAGGCAGCGTACCTGCGGCACATCGCCATGCCCCTGGCGCGAGGGGTGACGTACGCGGTCATGCTGTTGGCCGCCATCGCTGCCTGGAATCAGTTTCAGTGGCCGTTGATCGTGACGAGTTCGCGCTCCATTCAGCCGTTGGAAGTGATCCTTGCCCATTTCAGCCAGACTTATCAGTCCGATTGGCGGCGCATGTCTGCGGCGGTCCTGCTGGCCGTCGCTCCCCTGGTTGTGCTTCTTGTGTTCGCCCAGCGACGGATCATGGCCGCGGTGAGCGGTGACCTGGATACCGGGCTCGGGGGATGACGCACGATGCCGCCTCCGGATGGAGGCGGTGATTCGCATCGGGAGGGATTGCAGTGGGCGCGCTTTGGAGCAGAGCGCCGCGTAGACTGATGGCGGCAACCCTGGCCTGCGCCTGCATGGCCGGTTGCGCGTCGAGCGCCGCGGCGACCGCGCCGTCTTCCGCGACGGCTTCCGCCTCCGGTGTCGTCGACGTGTCCTTGTGGGAATCCCATAGCGGCGGCCCGGTCGCCACATCGATGGCGGCCCTCGTCAAGCGGTTCAACGCGACACACCACCACGTGCGCGTGCGGCTCAACGTCACCAAGGCGAGCACGAAGGCACTCGCGGCGGTCACGGCCGGAACGCCGCCGCTGCTTGCCGAGATCAGCCACTACGACAACAGGTTCATCCAATCGCACGCCGTCCTCTCGCTCAATCCCTTCCTGGCGGGCAGGGAGGGGGGCCATGCGCTCGCCGCAAGCAGTCTCTACCCGGCGGTGCGCGCGAACGGCGACGTGGGGGGGCAGCACTACCGCCTGCAGGCGGACCTGAAGGTCAGCGAGTTCTTCTATAACCAAGCCCTGTTTGCCAAGGCCGGCGTGCAAGTCCCGCACACCTGGAACCAGTTGGCGGCCATCCTGCCCAAGCTCGCGCGGCACGGGGTGATCCCGCTGGCGTTCAAAGACTCGACGGCCCACATCCTGAGCGCCTTCCGCGCCAACGGCGGCCACTACTTCCTGCCTGGCAGCCACCAGCAGCGGACCGAGTTCAGCGGTCCGGCCGGTGTCGAGACCTTCGGCTTCTTCCGAAACCTCTACCGGCGCCACTGGATGATCCTGGCCCACGGCTCCACCATCCGCACCGACTTCGGCGCCGGCCGGTTGGCGATCGCTGATGGAACCTCCGCGGGGTACCAGAAGATCCTGACGGCGGCGGGGGGGCACTTCCCGGTGGGCGCGTTCGCGTTCCCCGCGGGCAGTTCGGGCCACAGCGCCAATATGGCGCAGGGACTCGGATTCGTGGTCTTCAAGGGCCGCACGCCGGCCCAGCAACGGGCCGCCTGGGAGTGGGTGCAGTGGTTTCTGCAGCCCGCGCAGCAGGCGTACTGGGCTATGCACAGCGGCTTTGCACCGGAGTCCCCCGCCGGAGCCGCGGCCATCCCCGCCTCCTGGCTGAAAGCGCATCCCGGTGAAGCGGTTTCGATCCAGGAGGCGGCATCTCCGCACACCGCGCCGCGACCGAACGCGAGCGCCTACCAGGAGGTGCAAAGCGCGGTCGACGCCGCCTTCTTCGACATCGTCACCGGCAAAAAGCCTCTGCATACCGCGCTGAAGGCGCTGGACGCCACCGACCATCGCTATCTGACCAAGAAGACCGCGATCTGATCCGGGGATTCGGGCCGGGATCGCTCGCCCGCCACGGGCTTCGGTCCCGGCGCCCCGCTCGGGAGGGGCTTGCGCCGCACCTACTTGGTCACGCGCGGCTGGCTCAGTGCCCGGGCCGGCACGGCGGTCGGCGTCCTGGTGCTCGCTGCGGCACTGAGCACGGTCGGGAATGTGGTCTGGCACGCGATACCGCTTGCGCGGCTGCAACTTGTGATCGGCCTGCTGCTCACCCTTTTCGGGCTGCGCTGGCTGATCAAGGCGGTGCTGCGTTACGGAGGGAAGATTCCGATCCGCGACGAGGACGCGGCCTACACCCGCACCGTGCAGCGCCTGCATACGACCGATGGCGGTCGGCGGACCACGGCGATCGACCGGGCGGGATTCGGGGCCGCCCTGGCCGCGGTCGTGCTGGAAGGCTCGGAGGTCGCGTTCGCCATCCTCGCCTTCGGGGCCCGTCCGCACATGCTCCCCTATGCGGTCGCCGGCAGCGCGGCCGGGATCCTGATGGTTGCGCTACTGGGTCTGGCGTTGCGGGCCTCTCTGGTGAAGGCGCCGGAAAACGCCCTCAAGTTCACGGTGGGCTGGATCCTCACCGCACTCGGTACGCTCTGGAGCGGTGAAGGCATCGGCCTGCACTGGCCGGCCGGCGCGGCCACGTACCTGTTGCTGCTCGTCTTGGACGGTGCGCTCTGCGCCGGCCTGATCGCCGCGCTGAGAAAGGGGATGACGCGGTGCGCGGCCTCGGCATGACCCTGTTGCACCTGGTCGCCGACGATCCACGGGTGCCGGCCGGCGTCGGCGCCGGGTTGCTGGCGGCGTGGTTACTCTCGCGCGCGGCGCATGGCTCCGTTCCGGGTTGGATCCCTCCGCTGGCATACACCGTCATGGTGGCTGCCAAGCTGGTCTGGGGCGTGTGGGCCAAGGCGCCGCGCGGTCGCTGAAGCGGTGCGGCCCACGAACGCCGCTGGATCCAGCGGTTTCCACCTACCGGCGCAGCCGGGGAACGGGGTGCGGATGCCCTCTCGCCGTCCCCCGGTCTGCCGCCGCGGGCCGGGACTCCTGGATCCGGCCGGTGCTATTGGATGGTCATCGTGCCCTTCATCCAGCCATCGGTGGACATCGGGCCGCCCCAGCCCCCGGTGCCCGTGCCGCAGGCCGCCATGCATTGCCACGGGTGCGTGCCAGCCGCGCCGGTCTTGAAGGTGAAGCGGACGGCGGTCAGCGGCGGGATGGGGATGTTCAGGCCGATATCCGTCATCGTGATGGTGTGTGCCACTTTCTTGGGGTCCAAGGCCTGGACGGTGTGTCCCTTGCCGCTGGGGACCTCCTGGACGAGGGGTACCAGGGTGACGGTACCGCCGACGGTACCCTTGACCTTCTCGTAGCCGGAGGGAACCGAGGCGGCTCCGTCGTCGAAACAGCGGATCTCGCAGTGGATGGTGGCGTTGGCCGGTACGGTGAAGTCCGCCGGGACCACCTGCGGGTATCCCTTCTTGCCGAGCATCTTTCCGGTCAGGATGGCAAGATACAACCAGACGTCGCCCGCCGGCGCCGCCGTATCGGCTCCGGTGTGGCCCGTGGCGGCCCCGCAGGCCGTGAGCAGGGCCGTGGCGGCCAGTGCGCTTCCCCCTACCAGGATACCCCGTCTCGTGGCGCGCCCACCCGCATCATGCATGGGGAAGACCTCCGTGGAGACCGTTTCGCTGTTCTGGTGAAACCGTCCATCATGATGGCTGGGCCGTGTGCCGCGAGCCATGGCCGATGGTGCCGTACCGCAGGGGGATAGGGCCCCAGGCCCTGTTGCCGAAGGCCCGCGGCCTCGTGGCGGCGGCAGGGGATCTGGCGCCGCGGCCGGCGGGGTGCGCATGCTGCGGATGGCCCAGAGGGGCCGGGCGATCGGGCCCGTCCTGGCGCCCGTTCCGACGGGGGGGGGGCTCGACGGGCCTGCCGCCCAAGGGGTTCCCGTTGCAGGACCCCGCGGCGGGTCGGGCCGCCCATGGGTCCATTGGTTCCCGCGGGTGTGGTCCGAAGGCGCGGCGCGCCCGACGTGCCGCCGCGCGGGTGGCGGATGGCCAAGCCGTGCCCCGCTCGCCGTCGGTACTTCCCGCCCGCTCGACCCGTCCGGCTACACGGCCGCTTCGCTGGCCGCCGGCCCGGTGAACTGGCTCTGATACAGCTCGGCATACACGCCGCCGTGCTCCAGGAGTTCCGCATGGGTGCCCTGCTCGACCACGCGTCCAGCAAACATGACCAGGATGACGTCGGCGTCGCGGATGGTCGACAGCCGGTGCGCGATGACGAAGCTGGTCCGTCCGTGCATGAGGGTGCGCATCGCGGACTGAATGGCCACCTCCGTGCGGGTGTCGACGCTGCTCGTGGCCTCATCGAGGATCAGGAGCGGCGGATCGGCGAGGATGGTGCGGGCGATGGTCAACAATTGGCGCTGGCCCTGCGAGATGTTCGACGCGTCCTCGTTGAGCAGCGTCTCGTAGCCGCCGGGCAGGGTGCGGATGAAGTGGTCGGCGTGTGCCGCGCGGGCCGCGTCCACCACCGCCTCGTCGGGGGCCCCCTCGCGGCCGTAGGCGATGTTGTCGCGAATCGTCCCGTGGAACAACCAGGTGTCCTGCAGCACCATGCCGAAGCAGCGCCTCAGGACGCGTCGCCGCATCCGGCGGATATCGATGCCGTCCACGGTGATGCGTCCCGCGCGCACATCGTAGAACCGCATCAGCAGGTTAACCAGCGTCGTCTTGCCGGCGCCGGTCGGCCCGACGACGGCCACCGTCTGTCCGGCGCGCACCGCGATGTCGAGGCCGGTGATCAGGGGCTGCGCCTCGTCGTAGGCGAAGTCGACGGCCTGGAACGCGACGTCCCCCCGCACAGCGACCCTGTCCACCCTGTCCATCCCGAACAGGTCCAGGGCATCTCCGGGCTCCGGCGTTTCCTCCGCTTCGTCGAGAATGGCAAAGACGCGCTCGGCCGAGGCGAGGGCCGATTGGATGTTGTTGGAGATGGCGGCCAACTGGGTGATCGGCTGGGAGAACTGGCGCGCGTATTGGATGAACGCCTGGATGTCTCCGATCTGCAGCCCGCGGCGCGCGACCAGGATGCCGCCGATGACGCTGACCAGGACAAAGCCGAGGTTTCCGATGACGTTCATCAGCGGCATGATGGTTCCGGTGATGAACTGGGCCTTCCAGGTGGAATCGGTCAGGCGGTCGTTCATTCGGGTGAAGGTTTCGATCGAGCGGTCCTCGCGGCCGAAGGCGCGCACGATGAGATGTCCCGCATACATCTCTTCCACGTGGCCGTTGAGCGCCCCCAGATGGTCCTGACGCGCGATGAAGTGGGCCTGCGACCGGGCCGCGACGCCGCGGGTCACCACAAAGCTCAGCGGCAGGGTGAGGGCGATCACGACGGTGAGCAGCGGGCTGATCGTCAGCATCATCACGACGACTCCGGCAAAGGTCACCAGGGCGCTGACCGACTGGGCCAGGCTCTGCTGCAGGGTGCTGCCGATGTTGTCGAAGTCGTTGATGAAGCTGCTGAGCACCTCGCCGTGCGGGTGCGTATCGAAGAAGCGGATCGGCAGGCGGGCCAACTTTTCCATCACCTGGCGGCGGATGACGGCGACCGTCCGTTGGGCCACGGTGGCCATGATGGTCTGCTGGACCCAGGTGAACGCGGAACTCGCCCCATAGAGCAGCGCCAGCAGGGTAAGCAACCGGCCGACCTGCGCGAAGTCCACACCGCCACCCGGGACGCCGCGCACCCGCCGCAGGTAGCCGTCGAAGAGCAGCGTCGTGACGTCGCCGAGGATTTTCGGGCTGACGACGCCGAAGGCCGTGCCCAGGATCGCCGCCGCCAGCACCACGGTCAGGGCGCCGAGGCGGGGGCGGAAATAGCCCAGGAGGCGCAGGGCGGTGCGGCGAAAGTCCCGCGGCTTTTCCGTCGGCATGGCGAGCCCCATCGGCCCCCCGCCGCCGAAGCCTCCGCGGCCCGTACCCGGGAAGCCGCCGTCCGGTTGCGCCCTGCGGTGTTTCGTGTTCAAGCGATCGCCCCCGACGACGCCTGCGAGGCCACGATCTCCTGGTAGACGGGGCAGGTCGCCAGCAGTTCCTGGTGCGTGCCGGCGCCGACCAGACGGCCGTCGTCCAGCACCAGGATGCGATCGGCGTCCACGATGGTGTTCACCCGCTGGGCCACCACCAGGATGGTGGCCGGGCCCAACTCGCCCCGCAGGGCCAAGCGCAGGCGTGCGTCGGTGCGGTAGTCGAGGGCGGAGAAGCTGTCGTCGAACAGGTAGATGCCGGCCCGCCGCACCAGGGCGCGTGCGATCGCCAGGCGTTGGCGCTGGCCGCCCGAGAGGTTGGCGCCACCCTGCGCCACTTCCGCCAGGATCCCCCCGTCGAGGTCGTCGATGAACTCGGTCGCCTGCGCTACATCCAGCGCGTGGCGCACCGCCGTCTCCGATGCCGCCTCGTCGCCGTAGCGGACGTTTTCCAGGACGCTGCCCGAAAACAGCACGGCTCGCTGCGGCACGTAGCCGATGCGCGCCCGTAGCTCCTTTTGGGTAAGGTCGCGCACGTCGACGCCGTCAACCAGCACGCTGCCTTCGACCACGTCAAAAAAGCGCGGAATCAGGTTGAGCAGCGTCGACTTGCCGGAGCCCGTGCCGCCGATGACCGCCGTCGTCTCACCCGGACCGCTGCTGAAGCTCACCCCGCTCAGAGCCGGCTCCTCGGCTCCGGGGTAGCGGAAGCTGACGTTGCGGAACTCGACGACGCCGCCCTCGCCCGCCCGTGCGCGGCGAGGCGCATCGGGGTCGAGGATCTCCGGCTCCAGCGTCAGCACCTCCACTATGCGCCGCGCCGACGCCTGGCCGCGTGGGATCATGAAGAACATCATGGACACCATCATCACGGCGAACATGATCTGGGTGACATACTGGATGAAGGCCATCAGCCGGCCGATCTGCAGGGTGCCGCTGTTGATCTGCGCGCCGCCGAACCACACGACGACCAGCGTGGCGAGGTTCATGATCAGCATGACCAACGGCATCATCGTGGCCATCAACTGGAAGACCTGGACGGAGGTGTCCGTCAACTCCCGGTTGGCCGTGTCGAACCGCCCGAGTTCATACGGTGTGCGGCCGAACGAGCGGATGACGCGTGCCCCGGTGAGGTTTTCGCGCAGGACCAGGTTCAGCCGGTCGACCTTCGACTGCAGGACTTGAAAGAGGCTCAGGCCGCGTCCCATCACCAGGTAGATGGCCAACCCCATGACCGGCAGCAGCACCACCAGCACCAGGGACAGGCGCGCATCCGTGGTCACGGCCAGGAGGATGCCGCCGAGGGCCATCAGGGGCGCCATCACCATCATGCGCAGCAGCATGCTGACGAGTTGCTGCACCTGCATGACGTCGTTGGTGGTGCGCACGATCAGCGACGACGTGCCCCAGCGCTCGAACTCGTGCGGGGTGAAGCGCTCGACGTGGGCGAACAGCCGCAGGCGCAGCCCCTGGCCAAAGCCGGCCATGGCCCTGGCGGCGCAGTAGCTGGCGGCGACGGCGGCCAGGCCGCCCAGCAGCGTGACGGCGAACATCCACGCGCCGATCCGCACGATGTATGCGACGTCGCCCTGGAGGATTCCGATGTCGACGATGTGCGACATCAGCTTCGGAAGGTAGAGCGACGACATGGTCTGCGCGAACGTCAGCACCAGGACCAACCCCACCTCGAGCCGGTAGGGGCGGAGGAAGCGTGACAACTTCAACATGCGCCGACCCGCTCCCCTCGGGATGCCGCGGCCTCCGGATCCTGCGGGCGGGGACTGGGTCCCCGGTTGCGCCGGGAGCGCGGGCCGGCGCGATCTTTCGTTCCACTCAGGCGTGGTTCCCCCTGGCGGCCGGGGACCGATGGTCCACCAGGCGGTCGGGCCGCCGCGGGACCGCGGAGACGGCGCTGCCATCGCGGCGCTCCAGCATGGCGTGGTGCCCGGCGTCACCCGCGCGGTGTGGCCGCCCGCACCGGCGGTGACGCCGCACTCGGGTATACAATGGCCGGTGTGCGACCGCTGGCTGCGGTCGTACCTTCGCGAGGGGGGCGAGCCCATGGATACGTCGACGCTGAAACGGGATGTGATCCGCGCCCTATCCCGTTGCCAGCTTTCGGGCTGCGAGGGTGGTCCGCTGAAGTCGGGTCTGGTGCTGGACGTCCTGGTGTCGGGTCAGGACGGCGCCGTCACCGTGCTGTTGGTCGACCGGATCGGCGGGCCCAAAGGGGCGCCGGTGCCGGCGGCCTGGGGGGAGATCATCCAGGCGACGGTGGCGGCGGTGCCAGGCGTCGGCCGGGCCGTGGTGGAACAGCGCCCGGCGGGTTCGGTGCCGCCTTCGGTCGCCGCTCACGCGTCGAGCCAACGTCCGGTGGTGGACGTCGGCCGGGCGCGCGTGATCGCCGTGGTCAGCGGCAAGGGTGGTGTCGGCAAGTCGACGGTGACGGCGAACCTGGCGGCGGCGCTCGTCGACCTCGGATACAAGGTCGGCGCCGTGGATGCCGACATTTACGGTTTTAGCCTGCCGACCCTGCTGGGTGCCAGCGCGGCCCCCGGCCTCACTCCCGATAAGCGCTGGATCCCGGCGCCGGCCTCCGGCGTCGCGCTGCTTTCGATGGACTTTTTCGCGGGTCCGAGCGGGGAGGCGGTCATTTGGCGCGGGCCGATGCTGGGCAAGGCGCTGAAGGACTTCCTGGTGCGACCGCTGTGGGGCGATCTGGACTTCCTCGTCCTCGATCTGCCGCCGGGTACGGGGGACGTGGCTCTGGATGTGCACGAGATGCTGCCGACGTGTCAGGAGATCGTCGTCACCACTCCCGATCCGCTCGCCGCGCGCGTGGCGATCCGCGCCGGATTGATGGCGCAAAAGACCAACCACACCGTACTGGGCGTGGTGGAGAACATGACCTCCCTGCGCTGCCCACACGGCGAGGAACTGCGGCCGTTCGGCGAGGGCGGCGGCGAACTCGTCGCGCGCGGTCTGGGGGCGCCCGTGCTCAGCCGAATCCCCATGGGCGGGACGGTACGCCCCGGAACGGGACTTTATGAGCCGCAAAGCGAGCCCGGCCGAGCGTTGCGCGCCCTGGCCGAGACGGTGGCCGCGCTGCCGCCACCGCAGGCCGCGCCGGCCGATACCCAGCAGTCCGCCGCACCCGCGCGCCATTGACGGAGGTGGTGGTCTCGCCGGCCGGAGCCCGTCCGGCGAGACCCTGGGCCACCAGTACCTGATCTGTCCGCCAGCGGTCCCGTACACCCCGCGGGCGGGCGAGGCTTCCCTGGGCGGCGTCTGTGGCGCCACTCCGTCGGTGCGGCCCCGATTCGCCCGTTCACGCCGATCAGGAGAGCCAGGTGGTGCGGTCGGCGGCCGCCTGCGGGGCCGGACGCGGTGGGACTTGTGCCGGTACCCCCAGAGGGCACAGCACGACCAGCCGCTCACCAGCTTCGATGCCCAGAATCCGGTGGGCCTCGGCGTCGCGGGTCACGCCGCCCGTGTTCCAGCGGCCACCGATGCCGCGGGCCCACAGGGCGAGCAGGGCGTGGTCGGCCGCCAGAACACAGGCGGCGTAGTCTTCCTCGGCGATGAAGCGGTCCGACGCCACCCGCTGCACGACCACCAGCAGGGCCGCCGCGTTTTCCATTTCGGCGCGGGCGCGTTCCCCGACGCTGGCGGCCTCGGGGCTCTCCGGCCGCGGGTGCGACGCCTGTTTCAGGCGGCCCGCGCAAGCGGCCAGGTTCCGTTGCGCCTCGCCCCGCGCGAAGACGAAGCGCCACGGCTCCGTGCGTCGGTGGTTGGGTGCCCAGACGGCCGCCTCCAGGGCGGCACGCAGGTCCCCTTCCGGCAGTGCGGCAGCGGTGAACTCGCGCACCGAGCGCCGCTCGGTCAGCAAACGGTCGATTCCATCCACGGATATGGTTTGAATGGCGCATCCCTCCCAGAGCGGTGGCCTATTTCGTCTTTGTTCCTGCCCGATGCCCGGCTTCCTGCGACGGCTGCGGGCGGGAGCCCGGCGGCCGGATCCGGCGCGGCCCCCGGTACTCCCCGCGCCGCGTGATTTGTGGCGGGGGGCGCGCCCGAACCGCGCGAGCGCTGATGGCTCCTGGCTTGAGGCCGGGGGCCTTTTTCGTTTCCCGGCCATGGAGCGGCCGGGGGGCCGGCGTCGGTGGACCAAGCGGGCGGGGTGGACCTGGACCGTCCCACCGCAGGGATCCGTGGGCTCACGGGCCAAGCGTGGTGTTGGATCGTGGCGGGTGCCGTGGGAGGTGTCGACTCTCCTACGGGCCGCGCGGACCGGAAGGGATGTGGTCGGGATTGGGGGGACAAGGAGCGGCCGCCAGGGCGGGGGCAGCGCCGGCCTGGCGTACGCCGGACGTATGGCGGATCGCGATGTCCGCGTTCTGCGCCGACTTGGGTTATCAGGCGGTGCTGGCGGTCTTCCCACTGTTTTTGGTGCTGCGGCTGCACGCATCGGTGGCCCTGTTCGGGGTGGCCACCGCCATCGCCTACGGGCCGGGCGCCATCGTCGGCTACATCGGCGGCCGGGTGGGCGATCGGGTGGGACGCAAGCGCACGGCGCTTTGGGGCAACGCCTTCATCCCACTGCTATCCGTGATCGGTGTGGCGGTGGTGCCGGTCGAGGCGGTCGTCCTCTTGGCCCTGGGCTGGTGGGCGCGCAACTTTCGGTCGGCTCCGCGGCGCGCCATGCTGACCGAGATCGTGGCGCCGGCCGATCGGGGTAAGGCGTTCGGGTTCCTGCATGCGTTGGACATCGGCGGTGGGACGTTGGCCGCCATCTACGCCTATGCGCTGGTCGCCCTGCTGGCGGCCCCCTACCGGCTGGTGCTGCTTCTGACCCTTGTGCCGCTGATCGCCTCGACCGTGGTGCTGGCGTTCGTGAGGGCCGGACGCCGGCCGGACGCCGTGCCCGCTTCCGCGGCCGAACGGAAAGAGGCTCCGTCCCATCCCGGTGGGATGGCGGTGTATCGGGGGGTGCTGGTGGCGACGGCGCTCTATGGCTTCAGCTCCTATAGCGCCGGCTTCCCCATCCTGACCGTCGCCCAGGGGACGCACAGCCCGGCCCTGGGGGTGCTGGCCTACGTGCTCTTTCTCGGGGTTTCGGCCCTGACCGGTCTGTGGGCGGGCCGGCGCTGGGGCGACAGCGTGCGCGGGCTGGCGTTTGCCGGCTACGGCGCCGCCGCGCTCGGCTCGGCCGGCATCGCGGTCTCCTATGCCCTGCACCTGGGCGTCGCGGGGTTGTATGCGTCGATGGCGGTCCTGGGATTCGCGCTGGGCGTGGTGGAAACCCTGGAACCGACCCTGATCGCGCGGCTGGCCCCGGCCGCCAAGACCAGCGGTGGCATGGGGTCGCTGACCGCCTCCCGCAGCGCCGGGCTGTTTGTGGGCAACATCGCGCTGGGCCTGCTCTATACGCTGAGCCCGGTCTACTCGTACGCCTACGCCACCGTGGTGGCCACCGCGGCGGTGATCGTCCTGCTCGCGGTGCGGGCACGTGCGGGCCGGGTGGCCACGGCGTGACCCTGCCGGCGTCCCGGTCGGCGCCTGGAGGTGGCTGCCCGTGCCGTTCGAGTCATCGGCCACGCATCAGGACCTGCAGCACTTTCTGACGGAGCCGGGCTGCGCCGTCTGCCGTGTCATGGCCCAGGCGGAGCACCGCTACTTCGACGCGCTGCTCTATGAGAACGTACTGTCTCCTCCGGTGCATGCGCGGCTGCGGGCCGGCAGCGGCTTTTGTGGGCGGCACCTGGAGACGCTGATGGCCATGCGCGATCCCATGGCCACCGCGATCCTCTACGGGGCGATCCTGGATGATCGCCGCCACCTTCTGGTCCGTTGGCGGCGCAGTTCCCGGGTGGTCGGCCGGACGATGGCCGCTGCCGCCCAACTGGCGGAGGCCGGAAGGAATTGTCCCGCCTGCGAGGCCGAAGACGGCGCCGGGCGGCGGGCCTGCGAGGTGCTGGCCGCGGGGCTGGACGCGGGCACCCTGCGGCCGGAGTGGGAGCGATCCTCCGCCCTCTGCTGGCCGCATTTCGTCCGGACGCGCAGGTTGTGCGGCACCGGTTGCGGTGTGCTCGACGACCACGAGGCCGAGGTTTTGGACCGCCTTGCCACCGACGTGGACACCCTGATCCGCAGCTACGACTACCGCTGGCCCGGAGAGCGGACCCAGGCCGTCGACACGGCCTGGCGCCGGGTGGTGGCGGTGGTGGCCGGCCGATTTCAGGGCGGCCAGCCACATGCGCGGCCACCGCACGCGTCGCCGGACGGTTCGGGATAGGCGGGACGGGGGGGCCGGAGGACGGTCCAGGACACCCAGGGCTCAGGCGTCCCTTCCACACAGCGGCAGCCGTGATTGGATGAAGCGGACGAAGGCGTCGGCCGCGAGTACCAGCCGGCGCGGGTCATACAGGAGTACGACCTGGCGCAGGATCGGCAGACCTTGAAGCCGCAGCGTCGCGATCCCGTGCGCTTCGGCGTCCGTCACGGCCAACCCGGAGACGAAGCCGACACCATGTCCGGCGGCGACGGCCGACAGCAGTGCCTGAGGGCTGGAGACCTCCAGCGCGACGCGGTGCGGCGGCAGGGCGCGTCCTGCGGCGGCGAAAGCGCTACGCACCGTGGCCTCGGTACCGGAACCCTGCTCGCGGGTGACAAACACCTCGCCCGCCAAGTCCTGCGGGTTCACCTGGCCCCTGGATGCCAACGGGTGGCGGGCCGGGACGGCCAGGACGATCTCCTCTTGGGCCACCGGGATGGAATGCAGTGTGCCGCCGCGCGGGGGCCGTCCAAGGAAGCCGACGTCGCAATGGCGCGTGCGGACGCATTCCTCGACGCTGTCGGAATTCATCACGTGCATCTGGGCGCGCACACCGGCGTGGTGGTGGCCGAACTCGGCCAGGAGGGCGGGCACCAGATGCTCACCGGGCGTCGTACTCGCGGCGACGTGCAGCACCCCGGTCAGGGGTGAGCCGGGCGAGGCCGCCCGCAGGTCGTCCCACTCCCGCAGGGTGCGCTCCGCGAAGTGCAGCACCGCCAGACCCTGGCGGGTCGGGGTCGCGGCCGGTCGGGTGCGCTCCAGCAGCGGCACCCCCAACTCCTGTTCCAGGCGGCCGATGCGGCGGCTGACCGCCGATTGGCTCAGGGCGAGGGCCATGGCCGCAAGGGAGAAACTGCCGCGCCGCGCCGTCTCGACGAAGGCGCGCAGGTCTTCACTGTCCACCGCCGTTCCCCCTCTGGCCGTGCGTGTTCCGTCCTGCCGCCCCGTTCCAGTATCAGGGGGAGGTGCCACCGGGGGCAAGCGCAGCGGCGGCAGGACGGGACGCCCGGGCGCGGAAGGTTCTGTGGGCGTCCCAGTTCATCGCCGGGAAGGGTTGGTTGGGCATGGCTATCCGGGTCACCGTCTGGAACGAGTTTCGCCACGAGAAAAAGAACGAACGCGTTCGCGCGGTCTACCCGGACGGGATGCACGTCCCGATCGCCGGGGCGCTGCGCGAGGCCGGATACGAGGTGCGGACGGCCACGCTGGACGAGCCGGACCACGGCCTGAGCGAAGAGGTGCTGGAGCAGACGGATGTGCTCACCTGGTGGGGGCACATGGCCCACGGCGAGGTGCGCGACGACATCGTGGCCCGCGTGCAGCGCCGCGTCGTCGAAGGCGGCATGGGCCTGATCGTCTTGCACAGCGGCCACATGTCCAAGATCTTCCGGGCCCTGATGGGTACGACCTGCATGCTGAAGTGGCGCGAGGCCGCCGAACGCGAGCGGTTGTGGCTGGTGGAGCCGAGCCATCCGATTGCGCGCGGCCTGCCGGAGTCGTTCGAGTTGGAACACGTGGAGATGTATGGGGAGCGGTTCGACATTCCCGCACCGGACGAGTTGGTTTTCGTCTCCTGGTTCCAGGGGGGAGAGGTTTTCCGCAGCGGCTGCTGTTTCCATCGCGGCCGCGGGCGCATCTTCTACTTCCGGCCCGGTCATGAGACGTTTCCGATTTACCACCACCCCATGGTCCAGAAGGTGCTTGCCAACGGCGTCGCCTGGGCTGCCCCGACGGGCGGGCCGGCCAACAACTTCGGCAACAAGAAGCCCCTGGAGGCCCTGCCCGGCCGTTCCTGACGGCCGGATGGAGCGAGGGCATACAGGCGGCGGGACGATCCGTCCCGCCGCCCGCCTGTCTGGACCGGCGCCCCGCAACGGGCGCTGGATCAGTCGCCGTCGGCGGTGGCCGCGGCATACCCGGCCCGGCGCAGGCGGCGCAGGACGTCGAGTACGTGCTCGCGGTCCCGAGTTTCCAGGGTGAGTTCCACCGCGGTCTCACCCAGGGGGACCCCGGCCCGCAGGCGGCTGTGGGCGACCCCCAGCACATTGGCACCCGCCGCGGCCACCGCCGCCAGCAGGCGCGCCAGGGAACCTGGGCGGTCGACGATGCGCGTGGACACGGTTACGTAGCGTCCGGCCCGTGCCAGGCCGCGACCGATCACCCGCCCGAGGATCGCCGGGTCGACGTTGCCGCCAGAGACGATCGCCACGGTGCGCCGGCCGTCGGCGGCCGGGATGCGGCGGGCCAGCAGGGCCGCCAGGGGGGCCGCGCCCGCGCCCTCCGCCACGAGGCGGGCCCGTTCCAAGAGCACCAGCATGGCCCAGGCGATCTCATCTTCGTCGACCAGGACGAGGTCATCCACCACCTGGGTCAGCCTCGCCAGGCTGGCCGGCGTGGGACGCTTGACGGCAAGCCCGTCGGCGATGGTCTGGGTCGCCGGCCGGCTGACGATGCCCCCGGCGCGCCAAGAGTCGTGGATGCCCGGCGCGCGGGCGGCGGCCACGCCGATGATGCGGCAGTTGGGGCACATCGCCCGCAATACCGCCCCGACGCCGGCGATCAGGCCCCCGCCGCCGACCGGCACGACGGCGACCTCCAGGTCCGGCAACGCTTCGGCCAACTCCAGGCCGACCGTGGCCTGACCCGCGACGACTTCGGGATCGTCGAACGGATGGATCAGGGGGATGCCGCGCCGGTCCGCCAGTTCTTTGGCGTGCGCAAAGGCGTCGTCGTAGGTCGTGCCGTGCAGGACGACATCGGCGCCGTAGGCCCGGGTCGCCATGGTCTTGGGCAGCGGCGCCGTCTCCGGCATCACCACGGTCGCGGCGATACCGCGGTGGCTGGCGGCCAGCGCGACGCCCTGGGCGTGGTTGCCGGCCGAGGCCGTGACCACCGCCGTCGTCGTCGCCGGCAGGGTGCGCAGGCGGCGGTACGCGCCGCGCAGCTTGAACGATCCGGTGCGTTGTAGCGTTTCCGCTTTCAGCCACAGGGTGCAGCCGGCCATGGCCCCGATGGCCGGCGCGCTCAGTAGCGGCGTGTGTTGGGCCACGCCCGCCAGGTCGGCGGCGGCGGCGCGTACGGTCCGCAGGTCCGGTAGTCTGGCATCCGGCGCCACATCCATCGCCTAGCCTCCCCGTGTCCCAGTGTAGCGCGGGCCAGCGAACTCGTGGCGGACTCACAGGGCGTTCTCAGGCCGGCGCGCTATCTTGGGGTTGCGGCCGCGGCTGTGGCGGCGGCCAAGACGACAGGGAAGGTAAGGTGAAGAGGATATGGCAGTGG